>CAJQNS010000239.1 GCA_905479735.1 uncultured Desulfofustis sp. | reverse complement strand
CCTTGTAGCACTACCAAGTAGAATGAATAAGTAAAATATATAGTAATATCAGTAAAAATCAAGTAATAACAAGTGGAAACAAGTAGCAATAATAATGTTGGTAAAATCTTGTTGATATATTTTATAATTAATTATATCAATAGGTTGTATGATAAGATGACGAACTTCTAATCCGTAGGTCACAGGTTCGAATCCTGTCGGGCGTACCAATAAAATCAAGCGGTTAGGTCATTTTGGCTTAATCGCTTTTTTGTTGGTTTTTTAATTACCCCCCTTTTTCAAACTTAACTTTTCTACACATCACTGGAAAAGAAGATAATCAGGAACTAGTATCATGTAACATTTAATATTTCGTATTTATCTCGAATCGTGTATACTATGAGCAACCACTACAAGGAGGTTGCCATGGCACCACGATATCGAGTCACATTAACAAAGCAAGAACGTAAAGAGCTTGAGGCATTGACACGTAATGGTAAGACCCCAGCTAAGAAATTCATCCACGCCCGGGCGTTATTGCTTTGCGATGCTTCTCCAAATGGTCCTGCCTGGAAGGTTGCCGATGTTGCTGCAGCCCTTGGCATAACCAGCCGGACCATTGAACATTTAAAAAAGCGGTTTGTTGAAGATGGATTTGAAGCAGCTCTTGTCCGCAAACCACGAGTAAAGCCTCCACGTGAGGTTGTTTTCGATGGAGCGTTTGAAGCACGGCTTATCGCTTTGGCCTGCTCGGAGGCACCATCAGGATATCGCCGGTGGACGGTCAGATTGCTGGCCGATAAAGTGGTGGAGCTAAACCTTGCACCATCAGTTTCGCACATGACTGTGCAACGAGTATTAAAAAAAATGAATGTAAACCTCACCTCAAAAAATACTGGAAAATCCCACCAAAAGGCAGCGCTGCCTTTGTAGCGGCGATGGAGGATGTTCTGGAAGTGTACCATCTGCCATATGACCCGAAATATCCGGTGGTATGCATGGATGAATCCAGCAAGCAGTTGATCGGTGAAGTTCGCGCACCAATTCCATGCAAGCCGGGTCAACCTGCACGGCTTGATGATGAATATGTAAGAAATGGTGTGGCGCAAATATTTATGGAAGTTGAACCGTTGGCCGGTAAACGGCATGTTGTCGTTACCGAACGGCGCACCAGAAAAGATTGGGCACAGCAAATCAAGCAGATGCTTGTTAAGCGATACCCTGAGGCGATCAAAGTTCGGTTGGTTATGGACAATCTGAATACACATAATGTTGCTTCGCTTTATGAAACATTTGAGGCCAGTGAGGCAAGGAGTTTGGCCGAACGTCTCGAAATTCATCACACACCGAAACACGGTAGTTGGCTTAATATGGCAGAAATTGAGCTCAGTGCTTTAAAAGGTCAATGTCTCGATCGCCGTATTGCCGATATGCCAACCATGCAGGCCGAAATCACGACCTGGCAGAGTCACCGAAATAATGCGTCAAGAACCATCGATTGGCAATTCTCGACACCTGATGCGCGGATAAAATTGAGAAGACTTTATCCGAATTTATGAATGTTACATGATACTAGAATGAATATGCCCCTTTCAGATCTAACCACTTCTGAAGAGGACATGTTCCAATACAAATAAGATAAGGACTTTGTGAATAGAGGTCTACTTGGATTTGGTATTGCCGATTGAGAGGGTGAGCAGGCCGGGTTGTCTTATTTCTTCATGAGCAACACATTATTTGACCGCCGCCTGAGCAGGACTTATTATTTAGTTGCGGCTAACTGGTAACGGCGAGAAAAAAGTCATCGAAATGGGAATCGTCACAATGCAATTTGCGGCCGCAATAACCCTTCCTTAAGCACCCTTTTCCTTTGCCGCTTTCTAGAATCCGCAGACATGCCCGGGGCGTGGAATTTGCACCTGAGTTCTTCGAAAAATAATCATTACATTGAGGACTTATATAATGGAACATGTATTGCCTAAATTACCGTATTCTTACGATGCTTTGGAACCATATATTGATGCCCGAACGATGGAAATCCACTACACCAAACATCATCAGGCCTACATAACTAATCTCAATGCAGCCATAAAAGATGATGCAAATCTCCTGGAACTAAGCGTGGAACAACTTGTAAGTAATTTATACAAAGTTCCTGAAAACATTCGAACGATTGTGAGGAATCATGGAGGAGGTCATGCAAACCATAGTTTTTTCTGGCCAATTCTTAAAAAAGATGTTGAGCCAAGAGGGGATGTACTGACTGCAATTGAGAAACAGCTCAACGGATTTGAGGCTTTTAAAACCTCCTTTACTCAAGCTGCTATTAAACAGTTTGGTAGCGGCTGGGCATGGCTCGTTGTAAATGGTGAACAGCTTGAAATAGTTTCAACATCGAACCAAGATTCACCACTATCGGCAGGCAGGATTCCTCTGTTGGGGCTTGATGTATGGGAACATGCCTACTATCTGCTCTACCAGAACAGACGACCCGAGTATGTGAATGCTTTCTTTAATGTAATTAACTGGGACATGGTGAATGAACACTACGTTGCTGCAGTGGGCTGATTAACGAGTTTAAACCAGAACACCTTGGATTTTATTGGTGTCTAATCTACTTCTGAGGCCATGGAGTATGATAAATCATGACTACCTCCTTTAAGGCCCGACCAGGAAAAATAAAGGAATAAAAATTCACACATTCTAAAAGTTAAGTCTTGAATCAACAACTACCCCTTGAAATTGTAACCTTTAGGTAGTGTGAAGCTATTACCTGTGGGGAGAGCGCCGGGTAACCGGTAAACTCACCCGAATATCCCTAATGTTTCCCGTTTACCAATTATCAAACTTACATCAAACGGTAGCTTCACAGGATAACTGCCAGAATTGAGAGTTTATGGAGATGTCTGACTGTGCCTCGCCATGCATCAATATTTTGACACATCATTCGGTCTTGTTTTTGAGCTACGATTGTATTTCTACCAATTGGGCTTGTGGTGTTGTTATACAATGTATTTATTGAACATTTTCACCAGGAGCAACATATGAAAGCCTCAGACCTTTTTATTAAAGCCCTAGAAGCTGAAGATGTTCGATATATCTTTGGTATTCCTGGAGAGGAAAATCTTGACCTTCTCAATTCCCTGAAAGACTCGACGATAAAAATCATACTGACCAGACATGAACAAGCTGCAGGTTTCATGGCAGCTACATATGGCAGACTTACAGGCAAAACTGGCGTATGCATCGCGACACTCGGCCCTGGTGCCACTAATCTCGTTACCGCTGCTGCTTATGCCCAACTTGGGGCCATGCCAATGCTGATGATCACTGGCCAGAAACCGATTAAAACCAGCAAACAGGGCCAGTTCCAGATAGTCGATATCATCGACATGATGCACCCTCTGACAAAATATACACGTCAGATCGCCAGCGCCAATAATATCCCAAGTCGGATTCGTGAAGCGTTTCGCATTGCCGAGGAAGAGCGGCCGGGGGCGGTACACTTAGAATTGCCGGAAGATATTGCCTCGGAATTGACGAGTACCGGAATTATACCCAAGTCATCGTACCGGAGACCGCTTGCCGACGACAAGTCAATCAGTAGAGCGGTCGATATGATCCAACAGGCAAAACGACCACTGCTACTATTGGGTGCTGGAGCTAATCGAAAACATTCCAGCAAGATGCTCAGAAAACTTGTTGATACAACAGGTATTTTTTTTATCAGCACTCAGATGGGCAAGGGCGTGATTGATGAACGCCACCCACAATTTCTTGGTAACGCTGCTCTTTCTGCCAATGACTTTCTTCATCGAGCCATCAGCCATACCGACCTCATTATAAACGTTGGCCACGATGTTGTCGAAAAACCGCCCTTTTTCATGCAGCAGGGAGGATTTAAAGTTATCCATGTTAACTACATGACGGCTGCAGTGGATCAGGTATACTACCCACAGATTGGTGTAATTGGCGATATCGCTAATTCCATCTACCAACTCGGTGACAAGATCTCCCCCCAATCTCATTGGAATTTCAGCTATTTTAAAGAAATCAAGAAAGCGACCGAGGACCACCTGCTTGAAGGGATCGTTGATAATCGCTTTCCGGTTTATCCACAGCGCCTCGTGAACGATATCCGCCAAGTAATGCCAGACGATGGAATTATTGCTCTCGATAACGGGATATATAAAATTTGGTTCGCCCGAAATTACAAAGCTTACGCGCCAAACACGGTACTACTCGACAATGCACTTGCTTCGATGGGAGCTGGTCTGCCTTCTGCAATTGCCTCTCGAATCGTTCATCCAAACCGAAAAATCCTCGCCATCTGCGGGGACGGTGGCTTTATGATGAACTCACAAGAAATGGAAACCGCAGTTCGTCTTGATCTTGATCTGATTGTAATCGTTCTAAGGGATAACGCTTACGGCATGGTTAAGTGGAAACAGGCCAATATGGGATTCTTGGATTTTGGCCTTGACATAGGCAATCCTGATTTCGTCGCTTATGCCGAAAGCTACGGAGCCTATGGGCACCGGTTGGGTGCCGCTGAAGAACTCATCCCCCAGCTTAAGCACTGTTTCAATACTCCCGGGGTTCATTTGATTGAAGTCCCTATCGATTATTCTGAAAATGACAGGATATTGAACTATGAAATCAGAGAGATAAGTAAATTTTTATAGGAGTCAGAGATGAAACATCTGCGAATCTTGGTACCAGGAGCACGTGATACTCATGAATCACTTGATATTACCGCCCCATTCGATTCCGCCAAAATTGCAGTAGCAGATTTGGCAGATGAACAAACGATTGAGCAAGCCCTGCAAACCGCCTATGACCTTTACCGAGACAAGGAAAAATGGCTTCCTTTGCCTACACGTCTGGCGATTCTTGAGAAGGCCGCCGTTATCATGCGGGATGAATTTGATAAATTGACGGTTGAGGCGGCCCAGGAAGGTGGTAAACCTCTCATAGACTCCAGAATTGAAGTCACTCGAGCCATTGAAGGGGTTAAATTATGTGTCGAGACAATGCGCAATGAAAAAGGTGAGCTGATTCCCATGGGAATAAATTCCGCCTCAAGCCACAAAGTAGCCTTCACTACTCCGGAGCCAATCGGAGTAGTTGTTGCGGTGAGTGCTTTCAATCACCCACTCAACCTGATCGTTCACCAGGTTGGCCCGGCAATTGCGAGCGGTTGTCCGGTCATAGTCAAACCAGCGAGCAAGACACCGATATCCTGCTATAATTTCGTAAATATACTTCGACGAGCAGGCTTGCCAGATGAATGGTGCCAAGCGATGGTCATTCGTAATACCACTCTCGCCACCAGGCTTGTTACCGATTCAAGAGTTGCTTTTTTAAGTTTCATCGGTAGCAGCAAAGTCGGTTGGATGCTACGCTCCAAACTTGCTCCCGGAACACGCTGCGCCCTTGAACACGGGGGAGTAGCAGCGGTTATAATGGCGGAAGATGCCGATATTGAGATGGCCCTGCCAAAATTATTAAAAGGTGGTTTTTATCACGCCGGTCAGGTTTGTGTCTCTGTCCAACGGATTTTTGCCCACGAAGGACTAGCCAGATTCTTGGCTGAAAAGCTTGCTGGTATGGCGTCGCAGCTTATTGTCGGTGATCCTACGGAACCATCCACCGAAATAGGACCATTGATTGATCCTGCTGAGGTAATACGAATAAATGAGTGGGTGCATGAAGCCGTCAATGGAGGGGCAACATTGCTCTGCGGTGGAAAAAAACGGTCTGAAAGTTGTTATGAGTGCACTGTATTGCTTGATCCACCAGATTCTGCTCTTGTCAGCCAAGAAGAGGTATTTGGCCCAGTTGTCTGTATCTATTCATATACCGACATTGAAGACGCCATCACGCGTGCCAATCAGCTGCCCTTTTCTTTCCAGGCAGCAGTCTTCACAGGTAATATAGATACCGCGATGAAAATCTATCGGAGTCTTGACGGCTCAGCCATCATGGTCAATGATCACACTGCATTTAGAGTTGATTGGATGCCTTTTGCGGGACTGAAAGAATCCGGACTTGCTACTGGTGGGATTCCCCATACAATCAAGGATATGCAGGTTCAGAAGATGCTCGTTTTACACTCCCTTGAGTTGTAGGTTTCGCTTTCCTGTCCGGTCACAAATGGCTGTTTGAGAAATCGACGGAGTTGCAGAGATGAGCGAATCATAGCTCGCCTCGTCCAGTTCTGCGGTGAAGGATACAAATCTGATTTTTTCGGTCGTAACGATATTAGTTCCCAGACTATGGTTTCTAAAGTTGAAGTCACCCGCCCTGTTCAGGTAATCAGTCGCCCGCCCTATCAAATCGTTATCGAGAAATCCAAGTGGATCCGGGCAGAACATGGAGGATTTCTCGACTTCCATATAAAACCGGGTGATATAGTAAAAAAGGGGCAGCCCCTGTCAACAAGCACGACGATTCTCGGAGAGGAACAGAGTACAATATATGCCCCGTTTAAAGGTGTGATCATGGGCATGACCAGTCTGCCATCGATTAGTCCTGGTGAGCCTATCTGCAATCTTGGGAAACTGCCTAGAAAATATAATCCAGAAAAACTCGCGAAAATGCGCTCAAAGGAAGATGGACTCGAACAACAGGTCCTCGAAGAGCTGGGCTCAAGCGTACTCGTGGTTGAACCACCAGACGAACCTTCGGATGAAAGCGAGACCCCTTGAGAACACGTCAAGACGACTATGTACAGCTGGATTATTGTCTCGCCTTGAGAAGATAGGTGGTGCCTGGGAACACCTCACTGGGTACTAGATTCCAGTCAGTTTTGGCAACACCGCTGCGGCAAAACTGAGAACAAAGAAAAATCCGCACATATCTGTCACAGTAGTCAAAATCGGACTTGAGACCAGGGCCGGATCTACCCGAAACTGTTTCAAGAGCAGGGGCAAGGCTCCCCCGAGTGTGACTGATACAAGCGTATTGGCAGCGAGCGCACCGCCCACGACAATTCCTAGCCAGATGTTGTCCTGCCAAAGAAACGCCACCGTTCCGAGCAATAGTCCAAGAACAAGACCGTTAACAATCCCTACTCTGGTCTCCTTGAAAATCACCCACATGATCTCCCGAGGTTTGACCAGGCCAAGAGATAATTCGCGCATGGAGACCGCCACGGCCTGGTTACCAGAGCAGCCGCTCATGTCACTGACCATTGGCAAGAACACGGCTAAAGCGATGACTGCAGCAAGCGTGTCCTGATAGAATGCGATGACACTGGCTGCAATGATGTTGAGGACGATGTTCATACTTAGCCAGGAGAGGCGACGGCCCGAGCGCACCGCCAGCGGCATGGTGCGAAATTCTTCTCCGCCGATAATACCGCTCAAGCGCAGAAAGGTCTTGGTTTTTTGTTTATTGATTGCTTCCTCGACAAAGCGCGGCAGCACCACTCCCACCAAATGGTGGTCACTATCTACCACGGGAGCTCCGAATAGCTTGTGCTCGTCGAAGAAATTTTCCAGCTCGGTAAGCGATGACAGGTCGGATACATAGAGCGGTGATCGTATCATGATGTCGGCGAGCAGGGTTTTACGGGCAGGAAAGAGGAGGTCGTGCACTCGCAGTACACCAGCCAACCGTCTGTCGTGTTCGACCACAAAGAAATATTGAACATTATAATTCCTGTACCTGGTCTGATTTTCCTGCAGGTTATCCAGTACATCCTGGATGGTATCGTCCACCTGAAAAGCGAGAAACTCTGAAATCATAAGTCCGCCGGCGCTGTCGGGGGGATAGTTGAGCAGAGTCCTCGCTTCTTCAGCGTCATCTGGCTCCATCTGGGAGAGTATGGATTCACTGGCATCGCTATCCATCTCGCCAAGCAAATCGACAAGGTGGTCGCTGTCCAACTCCTCCATAATTGCAGCTGCCTGCTCCGACGGCAGATTTTCGACCACCCCGGCAGCCTGGGTCTCCGAGATGTCTTCTATGACATCGGCTGCATTTTCTGGGCTGAGAATAGTAAAGAGTGCCTGCTGCTCTTCCTCAGAAAGACGGGAAATTGCTCGAGCGGTTTCCGAGGTACTGAGGTCGTCAATGAATTTTGCCACCTCTGATCTGTTTTCAGTATTGATCAGTTGGCTGAGTGTTTCCCACGGTTTTAATGAGTAGCTCATATTGATTCCACGGTTGACAATGAGATTACATTTTAAAAGAGGACTGATAGGGTCTCTATACTACTCCGATTTTCGGTTGAGTGTTTTGATTATATAGATTATGCCTGAGTTCTCGTCTACAACTGCACAATATCAAATCGTCAGCTAATAGAAGTAAGCCACCATGGACGACAACTCAGGATTAATTCATGCTATGTGCCTGGATGGTGCTGGAGGTGCACGAGCACTGACCGCTGCTGAGGTGAGCCGGTGGGCTCCAGAAGACGGGGTGCTCTGGCTCCATTTAGATTATTCATCTCCCGAGGCGGTCGACTGGATCAATCATGATGCCCGTCTGGAAAGCGTCTCGAGAGCATTTCTGGTAGCCGAGGATACCCGTCCCAGGATCACGTCTATAAACAATGCATTGCTGCTGGCCCTTCGGGGTGTCAACCTCAATCCTCATTCGGATCCTGAGGATATGATTGGAGTCCGGATATGGGCAAATGAGTCTGTCATAATCACCACAATTAGAAGAACGCTCTTGTCCATCAGCGATATCTCAAGTTCTCTTGAGATGGGCAAGGGACCCAGGAGTGCCTCGGAATTTGTTGTTGAGCTCTCCAGTCGATTGATCAGCAGGATGGGACCAACCCTTGAAGTATTAGAGGAGATGCTCGCCGATCTCGAAGAACAGACCCTGGGAACAGGTGATGCGAAAGTGCGCCGCCAGCTTTCCACAATCAGGCGGGAGGCGATTGTTCTCAGGAGATACCTGGCACCTCAAAGAGAGGCGATGTACCGGCTCTATGATGAAAAGATTTCCTGGCTCGAGGAAAAGGACCGGCTGCACTCCCGGGAGGTAACAGATCACCTGCTTCGGCACATTGAAAACCTGGATTCAATCAGGGAACGAGCAGCGGTTATTCACGAGGAGTTGGTAAGCAACCTGTCCGAGCAGCTCAACAGCCGGATGTATCTGCTGGCGCTGATTACCACTATCTTTTTACCCCTTGGTTTTTTGACCGGGTTATTCGGTATAAACGTGGGTGGCATTCCCGGCTCTGACAGCAAATTCGCGTTTGCCATCTTCATAATCATCCTTACTGGAATCGCACTTGTCTTATTAGCGCTTTTTAAAAAGAAAAAGTGGATGTGATTCATTCCGAAAGCCGACGCTGCAGTAGTATTTCCAGAACAAAATAAAAAAAATTCGGCAGATTCTCTCAGTCTTTTTCGCAACGTTTATTAATTCTATATTGCCGCTGTGACATGCGGTTGCGTAGTAAATATGTTCACGGGCAACATTAACTCTTCACATTTCGGGAGAATAACTGAAAAGAACATTTTCACCTAACATCAAGCTGGACCAATTCCTCGGGAGAATGTCATAGACAACGATATCGTCCGTTTTCGCCGCCACCTTGAGGATTATCCCCAAAAAACAAAATATTTCAAAAGCAGACGCTCTCTGGGGTATGTGTTTGATCATGATTGAACTTCCTGCAAGAGCAGCAAAGCGGGAATTTTCAAGGACAACATGGCAAAAGTTCCAGAAGTATTTTGTTCTGGAGAATAACTGCTTCTGCCCTTTCCACGTCATTTGGAGTCACTAATGACTGCAGTCTGTTTATCATGGGGTAGTCCTTGGTAAATGGCCTGGACTTTTTCTGCCTGTATCCTGCAACTTAGCGCCGTGTTTGCTCTCTCAAGCGAAAAAAATAACGAAATTACATTTACTTAATTGAATTCTTATGTTAGTGTAAGAGTTCCAATTCGTGATATGGTCTTTCGATTCTCTGATAATTGAATCCCATTTATTACTCACCTTTTGTGCTTGCACTGCCTATCAGTTTTTTGTGCCTTTCAGCTATATCGCCTGAGCCAATCGGCAGAAATTAAAAGCAATACTTTTTCAAACTGGACCAAGAAGTAGGGCGCCATGCTGTGTTGTGTGGTCACGCCCGCCTATCTAGGTATAGTCCAGTATTTATTCTGGAGGGCTCAAGCCTTGAAGATGACTATCAATACCGACCTCGCTAGAGAACCAGTCAGGACAGCTCTGCTGCTCGCTGCTGGTACCGGGAGTCGGCTCGCACCTTTAACTGATATGACACCAAAATGTCTTGTTCCGGTTAATGAAATTCCAATATTAGAGAGACTTATTTGTTCTCTTAAAGACCACAATTTCAACCGACTTGTAGTAGTTATCGGACATCAGGCCGACTGTATTCGTGATTATCTTGGAACAAGAAGAGGGGGCATGGATATTACCTACATTACAAGCCCTCTGTACAAAACAACAAACAACATCTACTCATTATGGCTGGCAAGAGATGTCATTGATGAGCCCTTTCTATTGATTGAGAGTGATCTTGTTTTCGATACAGATATGCTCACTGATATGCTCTACCCTGACCGGGTCGCGGTTGCAAAAATTGAGTCCTGGATGAATGGCACTACTGTCTCTATTAATAATAAAATGGAGGTTGACGCGTTTCATTGCGGGGCTCAAACAGCTGATGGGCAGCAATACAAAACAGTCAATATTTATAGTCTGTCCGCCGCAACGTGGAAACTAGTCATAGAACGGATGAACTACCACATCTCAAACAATATGGTAAACGGCTATTACGAGACTGTTTTTGCCGACATGGTAAAAGAGGAAAGTCTGTTTTTTACACCTGTCTTCTTTGACTCGAACAGCTGGTATGAAATTGATACGATAACTGATCTACGAGCAGCAGAACTGGTGTGCAACAGCAATGACCAGCCACCTTCCTATACAATTGGCTCGCTCCTTAATTCTTCAAAAAATGTTAATTACTTACCGGTAACCAGGGTACCTGAGGCGATGGCGCAGACTTCGAAATTGCTCCAGTAAATAGATATGACAAAAACACACTCTACGCCTCAGGAGCGTTATCAATATATAGCCAGTCAACACGGTGGCTACTGGCGGCATGGTTTTACAGATCATAACTACCTTTATAACCTCTATTTTCCACCTGAGGATTTTTTCACCCACATCACTGAGCATGTCCATCAACTGGTGTTGAATTATCCGATTGCTCAGAAGGATCTTGCAGGCCTTGTGGGTGAGTTGATATGCCAGCCGCCTGAGCGAATAGTAGTTGGTAATGGAGCAGCAGAACTTATCAAAATTATCGCCGGGCTTAAGCGTAAACTGATTGTGCCGGTTCCGTCCTTCAATGAGTACGTCAATGCACCACCTGCAGGCAGTGTAACCCAGTTTTCTCTTGATCCACCTTCTTTCCAACTCGATGTGGAAAAGTTCGCCAAAGAGGCTTTACACCAGCAGGCGCGACTGGCAATAGTGGTCACGCCAAACAACCCGACGTCACTGCTGGTCCCGAAGGATCAGCTTATCTACCTGGCTGAAGAACTGGCCACTCATGACTGTATGCTCATCGTTGACGAATCGTTTATTGATTTTGCCAGAAACGGCGACCAAGAAACCCTTGCCAATGAAATTGAGAAGTATTCTAACCTAGCGATCATTATGAGCATGAGTAAGGCATATGGTATTTGCGGTATTCGAATCGGATACATGCTCACCTCAAATGTTGATTTCTTAGATCAAGTCCGCCAAGGGCTTCATGTCTGGAACATAAATGGTTTTGCAGAAGAATTTCTACGACTTGCACCTCGATACAGAGATAAATTCAAGCAAAGCTGTATCAAGGTAATGGATGATCGGGATCGGTTTTATCAGGAGTTGAAAACAATTCCTGGAATGATCGTCTACCCGCCGGCTGCCAATTATATATTCTGCAGATTGCCTTATCACAGTTTGTCTGCGCCAGAAGTTACTGAAAGATTATTTGTCGATCACAATATCTACTTAAAGCATTGTGAAGGTAAGACAATGCCGGAGTCTGACCGTTATGTGCGCATAGCCAGTCGCACCCAACCTGAGAATCTGCGTTTGGTCGAAGCATTGAGCAGTATTCTTGCATCGGAGTAATTCTTCATGAAAGCATCATCGCTAAATTGGCCTAATAATCATGTCGGACCAATGGCTTCCTCGCAGAAGACAATCCTCTCATATGCCGGAGATTTGCCGAATATCTGTTCACTCGCCGGTCTTCTTTGCTCAGTGTTGGCCATATATTGCGCTATTATCGGCCAATTCCATGGTGCGATGATCGGCATGATCTGGGCTGTTTTTTTTGACTGGAGCGACGGAATACTTGCAAGACTCATGAAAGGGCGAACGAAAGATCAAGGACTCTATGGAGCCCAACTTGATTCTCTGATTGATATAATAAGTTTTGGCATCTGTCCGGCCATCGTTCTTTTGAGTTACGGCAATTTCAGCCCCTGGTTCATTCCCGGCGCTTTTATCATAGTTGCGACAGGAGTAATTCGATTAAGTTATTTTAATGTTTTCGGGCTGGTGGATAAATCCACCTATATGGGTTTTCCCCTGGATAATAATGTGATTATTCTGGTCTTTACTTTTCTCTTCAGCGGCTTGTTCAGTCACTCTGCATTTTCTATCCTTATTTATTTACTACTGATGTTAGCTGCAGTGTTGAACGTGGCCCCCATAAAGACACCCAAATTTGCAGGTCGCTGGTATTACGCACTTATTGCCTATACGGTGACAACCACTGTCATATTTGTTTGGCAGTGGTCTCTCGCCTAACCAAGGGCGACAGCAAGTTTTTAAAAAAAACTGATCTACTACTAGGAGCGAAAAACATGGGTAAAGAAAAAAGAAGCAATAAAGAAAGCAAAAAGAAACCGGCTATGACCGCAAAAGAAAAAAAGGCAGCCAAAAGGAGCAAAAACTCCGTCAAGAGTGTTCTAAGCAGTGAGTAGCATTGGACCAAGAAATTGTAAATAAAACGCTGGGTTTGAAATAGCGTTGTGAAACGGTCCGCGTCGAAGCTTCTGTTTGTCCATGAGGAGCCCGTTTCCATCTCATCCCAATGAAACAAAAGGTGCATTAACTTGAAATTTACTAAGCTTTTGAGCTGGAATTAATGTAGGGGGAAAGTTGTGTATGACACTGAGTTAGATGATTCAGTTTTAAAGAGAACAGATCCAAGAGTAAATGCTCATTTATACCAATTATTGAATGTCTTTCATAAAATATCCCAAAAATTCAACATTAGATATTGGGCCGAGTGCGGAACACTTTTGGGATATAAGCGACATGGCGGTATTATCCCCTGGGATGATGATGCTGATGTGGATATTCACCCCGATGATTTCTTTAAACTCTCTGATATTGAATTGGCGAAAGAAATTTCAAAATATGGTTACAAATTATGTCCAATTTATCTTGGTTATAGGTTGTGTCCCAATAAATTACCAAGTTTTGGCAGGGCCGTGGAAAATGATACCACCCAAAATGTAGAATACAATTGGCCTTTTTTAGATATTTTTGCCACTGCTTTTTTTGATAAAACAGGTTCTGGAAAACAGGACCATATTCGTTACAAAGACGAAGGCGCTTTGAAGTGGTGGCCGGATTATTATTTAACCAAAAATGAAATAAAAGAGCTGATAGAAGTAGAATTTGGTCCAGAAAACTCAAAAATAAGGATCTCTATCCCCAGCAAAATTGAAGATTATTTAAATAGAATATTTGGTTTTGACTATATGGAAATTGCCTATCAGGAGTGGGATCATGCAAACAATTGTGCTATCGAAAAACAGATTTGCAGAGTAATAGATAGAGAGCCAGGAAAGGTGGAATTCGCTGAAATGCCTTTAGATTAAAGCAGCATCCTGACGCTTTCTAATCCCTGTTAATATCCACAATAAACCTCTTCATTGAAAGAGGATATCTTTGATCAAAAGACTGCCACTTGCAGTGTCGTTTATATCCTCAGTAAGGAGCATAAAGTATGTTGAAAGGTGACTATGTTACAGCTGTCCACCCGGATAGCCGGCCAAATAGGTTAATCCGGTCTTATGGTATCGTTCAGGAAATCACGGAAACAGGAGTCATCATTAAAATGGCAGACGGCTCCCAAATCAAGCGACAGTTCAACTCGATCGCCGTCTACATCAAGCCTCCGTCAAACTGGCAGGATCTATACGAGGAGCAGCAGATCGAGTTTTTTAAGTCTAAACACCCGATGATGAGTAGGGGATCATATTCAAGACAGAAGCCTAATTAATGCGAAACCCGTCCGCTGATATAGATCTGCAGATTGTAGCTCTACCTCACCTAACCAGAGACGACAGTATGTGTTCCTGAAAAATCGTCTTCATCATCAGCCGCAAATGAAAGTAGGTAATTAAAAGAAGCAAAAACTGCCCCCAAAGTATTCTAAGCAGTGAGTAGAACTGCACAAAGCAATTGTAAATATAGATCTGGATTTGAAATAGTGTTGCAAAACACTTCGTATCTGGGCTTGTGCTTCTTGATGAGAGGCCTGGTCCTGCCTTGTTCTTATGAAAAAATAAAATGAATATACTACATATTTCAGACTTGCATTTTGGACCACGCCATTGGGAGGGAGATGACCAGGTGTTGCTTGAGAAGATTAACTCTTATGATGCCGATATTGTAATCAACACTGGCGACAACACAACTGACGGACTGGAAACCGAATACATTAACGCTGGGCGCTTTTTAAAAGCAATTAAGTGCAGGAATGTCATATCTACTATCGGCAATCATGATAAAAGGAATATGCGTTCCCATGAACTTTTTAGGAAATATATTTGTAATTCCGAAATCGTCACTATCCCGGAATCGACGAGGACCAAAAAGAAACATCTGTTTTTGAATCGAGAAATAACCAAGGTCCGTGACAATTTTACCGATGTAAATCACCTCACCCAGATTGAAGTAGATAGAAAAAGGGTGCTGGTCATCAGCGTCGACTCCAATGAACTCTACAGCGACAATGGATTTGTGGAAAAAGAGGTGTTGAACGCTGTTTCAAAGCAGATAAATCAGATAGAGTATGACCTCCTGCTGTTGTTGACCCACTATTCCATCTTGGGTACCGACGAATGCCCGCTGAAAAATTCAGCTGTATTGATTGATTTTGTCCATAAGCATAAGATAGGATACGTTTTTTGCGGACATACTCATGATCTTGAGCTGATGCGAACCACCGATCTATATAAACAACATAGTTTTAATCATTTCAGGTGCGGTTCTTTGTCTTCCTGCAATATTGAAAATGATGACAATATGTTTGTTTTTTATGAAAATTTGGGAGACGACCATATGCGCTTACACCTGATACGTATTTTTCAGAAGGAAGGAGAGATAAACTTTAAAGAAGAAATTGTTTTTTAAAAAAGCCTGCATCACAACGCAGGCTCCCCGTAGCACTGGCACAGGTACCCTTAACTTTGAGTTGAAGGTGTATTGGTCACTCCATATGGAAGTAGATCGACAATGAGGCCATGGCGCTCAACGTACTCTTTCAGTTTTTCAGCAGTCAAACCTTCAAACCTCCTCAAAGCCTTAGCAAATATAACGTAGTCCGGACCATTCGGATCGAGCTTGGAAACTTCTTTATCAGTGTTATAAACGGTCATGAGAAACTCTTGAACAAGGGGCAATGGTTAAAGACTGTGATAGGAAAAATCAACTTTGGGAATTTCAACATTCTTCCTGGTATGTCTGTTTATCTTTATTTGGGCGCCCACCATTTGATGTCCCGCCGCAACGGCACCCCACCGAATGTCAAAGCAATTAGCTCGACACAGGGCTGGATATCAAACTCCCCCCTTGCTGGCACACATGACATCTAACTCAATGTTCTTTTTGTGGATCAGAAGCAAGCCAAGGATTGAAATAGGTTACCTTGTATCTCTTGGCCAGGTGTTTGAGGAAGTCTTCCTGGGTAAAATGTTCTCCGTGTTTCTTAATAAACTGCTGCATAACACGATTCTTCTCTGAATCTTCGGTGATGCTCCAGATTTTCTTAATGGCTTGATTGTTGCTCATAATGGCCCCTGTATAAGTGGATTCCAGAGGCGGAGTGCAACCACAGCTTAGGATACAACGTGCATGGAAGTTAATTGGAGATGCTATAAAAGTAGTGACGATCTGGTCAAAAAGCAATACCACAGGAAAATGTTATTCAGTGCTTGGATGCAAAAACTGCAACTATAACCAATATCAAGCAGACCACCTACACGCGGGTAATGCGACGATGGATATGGTTACAGGCGAGCAACTTAGAAGCAGAGTCAATACCTGAGAGAGATACCGCTCAGAGAAATCTTTCTAGGTGAAGCCCCCATACTCCTTTCTAGGTGAAGCCCCCATACTCTCTATCACAATCGGCGCCCCACAGATAATGATTCTTCCTGAATCTATTTTGCCGGGCTATTGGAGCAATTTAATCTTGCCGGGTAGGTTTTTACAGGTACAATAGGGCTGCCAACAACGAAGTTCACACTTTTCCCCAGACTTCAAACCATTCATTGCTTTCGTTGTAGAAGTCTAATACGAGGTTTGTTTTCCTTGCGTTTCCATGCATCTGCCGCAATTACCTATTAACAGCGTTCTTCCTGAGTTGAAAGATGCGCTCCGCAGCGGATCTGCCATACTGGCGGCGCCGCCTGGTTCCGGTAAGACCACTCTTGTCCCCCTTGCCCTGCTTGAGGAGCCATGGCTGCAAAAAAAGAAAATAGTTATCTTGGAACCGAGACGACTGGCGACCCGGGCCGCAGCTGCCAGGATGGCAACCCTCATGGGGGAGCCAGTCAGCCGAACCATTGGCTACCAGATCCGTTTTGACCGACGAGTATCCCCGGCTACCCGGATTGAAGTCGTTACCGAAGGAATTTTGACCAGACGAATCCAGGAAGATAATGAACTGCGGGACACAGGGCTCATCATTTTTGATGAGTTCCACGAGCGCTCTATCCATGCAGACCTGGCCCTTGCCCTCTGTCTGGATCTTTGCCAGCTTCGTGAGGATCTGCGACTACTGGTCATGTCGGCGACCTTGGATACCGGGCCCATTTCCGAGTTGCTGGGCAAGGTACCGGTTGTAACAGGTGCAGGTGTGACCCACTCGGTGAGTATAGACTATCTGCCGCAGCAGGTTACCGGCAGAATAGCCAATACAACGGCTGCAGGAATACGGCGTGTAGTAAACGAATATCCGGGTGATGTCCTTGCCTTTCTTCCTGGTGCCGCTGAGATTAAAGACGTTGCTCGGCAACTCAGGGATGATCCTGCAATAGACAACACCATTGTTGCGCCGCTATATGGCAACCTTTCCCAGAAAGAGCAGGACCAGGCTATCATTCCTGATCCTGCCGGGCAAAGAAGGATTATCCTCTCCACCTCTATTGCTGAGACCAGTCTCACTATTGAAGGTATTAGCTGCGTAGTTGACAGCGGCTGGTCACGACGTCCTCGATTTCACCCAGGCAGCGGTCTCTCCAGGTTGACCACTGTTCGCGTTTCAAAAGCTGCAGCAGATCAGCGTGCCGGCAGGGCGGGGCGGCTGGGACCAGGTCATTGCCTGCGGCTCTGGAGCAAAGAGGAGCACTACTGCCTGGCACCTTTTCACCCACCTGAGATAGTGGACACTGACCTGGCGCAACTTGCCCTGGAACTCGCTCTGTGGGGAGTCCAGGACCCTGCTGAGCTGCTGTGGCTCACCCCGCCACCTCCGGGGGGGTACCTGCAGGCAAGAGAGCTCCTCTTTTCATTGAATGCTGTCACCCGTTCAGGCAGGATAACCGAAACCGGCAGACAATTGGCCGGCCTTACCGTACATCCCCGGCTTGGGCACATGCTGCTCCAGGGAAAAAAATCAGGCCAGGCATCACTGGCATGTGATTTGGCTGCTCTCCTCTCGGAGCGGGATATCCTGACAAACGACGCTGGTACCGCGACCTCTGATCTGCAGGACAGACTAGACGTGCTCTCACTGTGGCGTCAGAAAAAAACTGCGGCGCTAAGAGATCAGGGCGGCGATCCCGGGGCCTGCAGCCGTGTTGATAAAAATGCGCATACCTGGCTGCAGCGAATGCACGAACGACGAAAACCCTGTGACCCGGAAACTGCAGGCCTCCTGTTGGCTTTTGCTTATCCAGACCGGGTTGCGCGCCGCCGCCATGGCCAGAGGGAAAGCTACCTCCTGTCATCCGGACGCGGTGCCAGGCTCCGGCAATATGACCCTCTGTCGATCAGTGAATACCTTGTCGTCCCCAAGCTGGATGCCGGCAGTAAAGAGGGAAGGATCTTTCTTGCCGCATCATTGTCACTTGCAGAACTGCGCCGACAGCATAGCAGCCTGTTTAGTCATACGACGGCGGTTTACTGGGATAGCGACGCCAGGAAGGTTATTTCCGTTGATCGCCTCTGCCTGGGCGACATCATTGTGGATGAACAAGCCGCGAAAGAGGG
>CAJQNS010000238.1 GCA_905479735.1 uncultured Desulfofustis sp. | reverse complement strand
ACGGTTAAGGCAAAGGCCGCGTACGTCGGGCGCAGGTATTGTAAAAGAGCATATAATACCCGTATTTAGGAGAGGTGTGCCTTTTTTTTGCCTCTGGTCACCTCATCACCGCATCAATCCCGCAGTTCAGTTCTTCAGGATAAACATGAAATTGGCCTAGATTTGCATTGGAAATCTTTCAATCAGTATTGCAAACCGCAGATCAATTCACGAATACTGAGTCAGATATATTAGATCAACAATAATTCTAATCGCTTAACATAGCATTTGAATTCAACAGGTTATGTTAGCGAGGCAATTGGATCATTTTTTCATAAGTTTCATTAATTATCTCAAGTCCACTTTCAATATTCAGAGCAATGGTGCGCTTTAGTTTTTCAAGATCTTGTTCTTTTATCGCTTCAATAATTACTCCATGCTCTTTGTTAAATTTCAGACAGTGCTCTTGATTACGTCGATAGATATTCAAAACGCTCTCAACGGATAGTCTCAAAGACTTGGCAACATTGCAGAGGTGAGGAAAATTTGACGCATCATAAATAATAAAATGAAATCTGCTGTCGAGATCGTGGTGGTCAACGGGAAATTCCTGCATCTGGGTGTGATACTCTTGAAGCATAACTATATCCGCATCGGTGAGATATTCCATCGCTTCTGTGGCCAATTTGACCTCTAAATCAATTCGTAATTCATAGATATGAAAAATCTCCTTTTTAGTAGGTGGAGTAGCTACAATAGCACCTTTATAGGGAAGATTTACTACAAGACCAGAACGTTCTAGTTTCATCAAAGCTTCTCTGATAGGTCCCCTTCCAATGCTCAGTTCCTCTTCTAGATCAAACAAAATCAAGCGGGAACCAGGAAGTTTCTCACCTCCAAGAATCATATCTCTTAGGACCTCGTACGCTTTTAAAGACTTCATAGAAGACTTATTAGTTGCCACTGCGATACCTTATTAAAATTTTAAATGATGTTTGTTATTTTTTCTCAGTCATTAATTGACGTCATTACAATATCTAATGACTATAAAGAGTTTTGCTTATTGGGCTTTCATCAGCAAATACATGGGCAGCAGGTGCTTTATTTGCTGCTATGAATGCCGGGGGCAAATGGCTCATTACTAAAACATGGTACTGGCTACACTTCTAATAATGTGTAGAATTGTTTCACAATCCTCCTCACTAAATGTGAGCGGAACACGCATATCACACATGGTACTAAGAATACGATCTGTATTAGGAAGAGAAGGGAGTTTACTAAAATACTTCCAGCTTGAATAAGCGCTGGTAAACCCAATAGGCTCTTTGTTGCCAAACCATTTGAGTTCGACCCCTCGATCCATACAGCCTTGGAGAAACGCTTTTATAGTCTCTTCATCCCTGTCATTCAAGGAAAACTGGATGGAGCTTCCCACATACGATTCCCTTGGGTCTCTTTCCGGGCAGCTTATTCCATCAATTCCATTCAACCCCTCCTCGAGAATCTTGTATCGCTTATTCCACCTTGCACACTGTTCATCCAGCATCCGCAATTGAGGCCTTAGTATGGCGGCCCGGAGATTGTCCATCCGGTAGGAATAACTTGGTACCATGGTCTTGAAGGGCTCAAACACTTCCATAGCAGGGCGTGCTGTATGCCGCTCATAGAGCATGTAAGAGCCGGAATGTATAATGGCTTTGCTTATAACATTGGGATCATCGGTCAGCAGCAGTCCACCTTCCCCAGAGTTGATATGCTTATAGGTCTGAGTGGAGAAGCAGCTCACCTTGCCGAAAGACCCGGATTTCTTGCCGTTCCATGATGCCCCCATGGTATGGGCACAATCCTCAATGAGGGTCAGGTCATGGGTCCTGCAGATCTCCATAACCCGGTCCATATTGGTAATGTGCCCCCTCATGTGAGAGAGCAGAAACCATTTCGCATCCCCAGCCTTGCTTTCTAAGTCATCAAGATCAACAGTGTAATCATCTATGATTTCGACAAGTTCGACATCTGTCCCTGAGTTTTCTATTGCACCTGGAACAGGCGCTAGAGTAAAAGCATTACATAAAACTTTATCCCCGCGGCTAGCACCCAGTGCTTTCAGAGCCAGATGCATGGCACTTCCGCAGGATGCGCAGGCGATACAATATTTTTTACCTATATATGCCGCAAACTCTGCTTCCAAGAGGGTGGCATCGCCTTTTTCTCCGCTGTCGATATTGTACCGGTGGAGTTTGCCGGTTTTGAGAACCTCAAGTGCTCTTTCTATCCCTTCATCACAAATGGGTTCCTGTTTGGTGAAATCCTTTGTGAATATTTCTTGCACCATTTTCGCTTTTCTCTTTCCAAACAGGTTAATCGGTAGACTGTTTGTAGATTTCAATATCTCTATCTAGTTTTAAACTACTAGAATAAAGCGATCACAGTCTTTTCTCCATTTTTACTCTATACTCGTGAGTATTCCCTACACGATTCCTCAACTCGAAAAAATGCCTGGTAATCGCCTTCAATGGCTTTAAACTTGTCGTAACTGTGATTTAGCTTTCTCCTCCATGCAAGTAGATCACTACGCTAAATTTCTGCTAGCGAACCGTTGCATGAAGTCAGCGAGTTTGGCGGCGTTTTCCTCAGTGATACAATTGTACAAGCTCGCCCTAAGATATTCTCCCACTCCAAAGGGCGTAAGGGTGCGCAACCCAACCATACCCTCGTTCCAGCTCTGAATAAGAAATTCGTCGGTTACATTTTCGTCACCCCCCTTGATGTTGAACGGGATATTCATCCGGCTTCTCAATGCTTTATCCTGCACAGGGGTGCCATAAAACCCACCGGAGTTATCAATGACATCGTATAGGATACGGCTTTTGGCAATGGAACGGCGCTCATTCTCTGCTACACCGCCTTGGTGCTCGAGCCACGCCATAAGGTAACCAATGACTTCGATGTTGAAGGTCGAGGGGGTATTCCAGAGGTTATCAGCCTCCAAATTTGTTGTGTAATTAAAAACACCAGGGCAGAGGGGGGATGCCTTGTCCTCACCAAGAAGATCCCTACGCACAATCGTCAAGGTGACGCCCGGGTGACCAATATTCTTCGACGCGCAAGCAAAGAGTACTCCAACGCCTTCGCCTTGCCAATCAATCGGCTTAGTTGTGAAGTCGGAACTCGCATCGATGACCAAGGGAATGTGCCGACGTGACTTCGGAAGTTTAGGTAGCCTGTGATTCTCGATACCATTTACTGTCTCATTGGAGCAAAGATAGATGAATTTGCTCTTGGGATCGATTTCTTCCTCTATCAGCTCGGGGAAGGTTGTATAGCCTCCCGCGGGGTCCCTTCCATCAATGGTGTGGACGGTACAGAACCTCTGAGCTTCGTCGCAGGCCCTTTCAGTCCAAGTGCCGTTAACAATATAGGTTGCAACGTCCGACTTGTCGTGGCAGAGGTTCAACGGCACAGCGGCGAACTGTCCGTGGCCACCGCCATGCGTGAAAAGTACCTCGTAGTCGTCCGGTATATCCATGATCCGTCTAATAGACGCGGTAGTGTGGTCGAGTATATTTAGGAACTCCGGCGACCGGTGCGATAATGCTAGAGACGTGAGCCCGGGCTTTTTAAAGCTGGCAGCTATCTCGTCCTCAACGGCCTTTGGCAATGATGTGGGCCCAGGACTGAAGTTGATGAGCTTTACGGATGGGTCGGAAGAGCTGAGCGACCCAACAAGGGCCGGATGGTTATTCGCATACATTTTGTTGTTCCGAATTGTCTTTATGGCTAAGGACCAATATTCAGTCCGGGTAGATACGGGCTACAAACGGTCTGTCCCGACCCAAATGATCATAATAATCTCTTGGAGATCATATGCGTAGTCTGCCAACCACAGAGATCAAGTGGTACACGGTCTGTCTGCTCATGAGTCAAAACCGTTAATACTCTATCTTTTCCGTTCATAATGATATTTGTTCTCCGCTGATACATTGGATAATAGCTTGATTGTGCTGTCTTAACATTCTCTGCATCGCCGCCATAATTAATGAGGATACCCAGTTATTAGTTATCCAAAAATACTATTAAGAAGATTCGGCAGCCATAATGTCAGCCCTGGTAAATATGCAATTAGAAAGACAACAAATACACTGACAAAGACAAAGGGCAGAGCGTTGACGGAGATTTCTTCGAGTGTGGCTCTCGCGACTCCAGACGCAATAAACATATTTTCGCCAAGTGGTGGGGTGGCAAACCCAATTTCACAACAGCAGACCAAAACAACACCAAAATGGATGGGGTCTACCCCTAGAGATACCATAACGGGCAAAAGAACAGGCGTGACCAGCATTATGGTTGCCAGAGTTTCCATGAACATTCCCATAAACAAAAGAAAAATGATTATCAATGCCCAGATCATATAGATATTACTGGTGAGATTCAGAAGTCCTTGGGCGATAAGGTCTGGAATGTTATTGAGGGTCAGAAGTTGGCCGAAGGCAAGTGCAGTAAACATAATGATAAGAACACGGCCCGTTATCCATGTTGTGCTTTCAAGGGCCTTCATGACACCGCTGAGTTCTATTTCTTTATAAATAAAAATACCTACAAAAAGAGTATAAAAAATCGATACAATGGCCGCTTCTGTTGGTGTAAAAAATCCAGTGTAGATACCACCCAGAATAATAACCGGAGTAAGAAGCGCCCAGAACCCTTCTTTCATGGTCACTACAACCAATTTAGCCGAAAGCTTCTTGCCATCCCCTTCGTATTTTTTACGTCTGGATATAAAATAGTTCATTGCCATGAGCCCCACAGCGAGCATGACACCAGGAATAAATCCGGCAATGAAAAGATCCGCAATGGATTGTGAGGCGGTTACACCATAAATAACCATGGGAATACTTGGGGGAATGACAACTCCCAAGCCGCCGGACGATGAGGTCACAGCACCAGCGTAGCCTCTGTCATAGCCGTGGCGTACCATCGCCGGTATCATCAGCATACCCACGGCGGCTGTCGTTGCAGGTCCAGATCCTGAGATAGCACCGAAGAAGAGACATGATAATACTGTAGAAGCTGCCATTCCGCCGGTGAAAGGTCCGGCAAGCGATTCCGCAACAGCAACCAGCCGCCTTGAAATTCCAGCTGACTGCATAAGTGCTCCTGAGAGTATAAAGGCGGGAAGCGCCATGATTGGAAAAGAGTTAACCGATGTATAGGCAATCTCAACAAGGCCTTCAAGTGGTTTGCCACTGACAAGCATACCCCCCATTGCAGCAGCCCCAAGAGATAAGGTAATAGGAGCCCCAAGTAACAGTAACCCGATAAAAATCAGAAAAAGTACCGCGGTTACAGTCATCAGGTTACCTCATTATCGAGGGGTACTTTTTCACTCACTTCTATTTTGTCAACATCTTGAATTTCGATTTTCAAAATATATTTCATTATATTTACCTGAATAATCCGTACGTTCATCAGGGTAAATGCAACGGGAAAAATCATGAAGACGTAGGCCATAACCCAGTCAAGGGTTGGAGAATATTCCGGATATTCAAACCCCTCTTTAATAACACTGATGCTGAAGTAAATCATTGTCGTGTTAAAGGCAATCCAAACAAGATCAGACAACAGCATCGATATATTCCCTAGGATTTCAGGGAAAATTTTAAATTGAAAAGTGACCCGATTATGGGCGGCGAGTCGAGCCGCATACGTCGCACCAAAATAGACAAACCATACAAATGCAAATCGTGATAGTTCTTCGCCCCAGGGAAGTGATGCCGGCAGGTTATAATTTTCAAAAAAAACGATATAATGGGACAGCATATCCATTAAACCAAATACCAGTCTGAGAATTATTTGCAGAAAGAGTAAACAGACAAAAAAAACCAGCAAGATCTGGCAAATATAACTCTCCAGATTGTCAATAATTTTCAATGTTTTACTGGCTCGCATAATCGACTCCGATATCAATACAAAACCTGCCCGCAACAGCGGACAGGTTTTTTAATCTCACCTAGCGTCCAAGTGCTTTTACAACCTCGTCTACGGCAGATTTTCCGCCTACAGAATCATAAAATTTCGGCCAGACCTTATCCATTGCGATCTTTGACCATTGATCTTCATCCTCAATCTCGTTATGAGCGACACCCTTGCTAATCATATTCTGCTTCGCAGTTTCAGCTGCAGTAACACTGAACAAGAGGTTATACTGCTGGGCTTCTATACCGGCACGGGTGAACAAGGCTTGGTCTTCAGGAGAAAGAGAATTAAAGAATTTTTCCCCAATTACAAGTGGTTGTAGGGAAAAAAGGTAATGAACTTCAGATGTGTAGTTCTGCACCTCATAGAATTTCATGCTAAAATTGATCACATGAGGGTTGTCCTGCCCGTCAACGACTTTTTGCTGCATTGCAGTAAAGGTCTCTGGCCATGCCATAGGAATAGGTTCAGCACCAAGTGCTTTCCACGTTTCAATCATGATTGCATTTTTGGGTACCCTGATTTTAAGTCCTTTTAGGTCTGCCAAAGTTGCTACGGGTTTTTTGGAGTTGGTCAAAACTCGAAAATTCGAATATCCCCATCCTAATAAACGGACGCCAGCTTCCTTAACTAGAATGTCTCTCCATTTATTTCCAAGATTACCTGTCGTTGCTTTTACAGCATCATCGAAGCTCTGAATGAGATATGGCAAGGTGAGTACGCCAACCGATTTTGAAAAGGGTGTAATGTTATTGATTGCAACAACCGCTCCGTCAATAGACCCCCTTCTAGCATCTTTGACCATTTTCTGTTCATCACCAAGTTGACCCGTTGGGTAGAGATCGACTTTGTACCTTCCGCCACTGGCACTTTCCACGATCTCCTTAAAGCGCAATGCAAGAACACCTTGATCGGAGTCAAGTGGATCACCAAGCCCTATTTTTAATGTTTTTTCTGCAAATGCAGAAATAGGCACTATGAATATTGCACCCAATAGAACAATCAAACCAATCTTCGTAAATCGTTTCATACATCCTCCTATTTTGTCTATTTAACATCCACGTGCCCACAAACAGCAGGCAACCTTCTAAAACCCAGTTATATAAAATGGACAGTTACCTATCGCCCATGTGTTGTTGATTTAATGTATGCTATTTTCACCTTCTGTTCTCATGCACAGAAGTGTCTCAAGATTGTTAAGTAGTAGTTAGTAGGTAAAATACCACATGTCAATATTATATAAAATATTTTATGAAATATTGACATGTGATAA
Source organism: uncultured Desulfofustis sp. (assembly GCA_905479735.1). Taxonomy (GTDB): domain Bacteria; phylum Desulfobacterota; class Desulfobulbia; order Desulfobulbales; family Desulfocapsaceae; genus JABDQA01. The sequence goes on along the minus strand of CAJQNS010000238.1, from coordinate 1,471 downwards.
AGTTAAGAACAATGACTGGCCTCAGTAACCGGGAAGTAGTGAGGGGACACACGCTCTATAGATTTCAATCAACGAGGAAGGTGTGTCGAAAAATATATTTAATACTATATAGATAAAGGTATAGTAGTAGTGGCGTAAAAAAAGAATTACTCTTTTGGGGGATGATCGAATTGGGCTACCTTTAAATTTTGACGCAAAAAGGACAAAAGAAGCGACCACAACAGCTGAATGAATATTTCTTTTTGTGCATCGTGTCGTGTTCCCAAAAAGATAGTAAATGGAGTTAGAGACAATGAAAATTATCGATCGATTATTTGATATTAACGGTCGTGTCGCTCTTGTTACCGGAGGCAGTTCAGGAATTGGCAGAACAATTGCGTTCTGTCTTGCCGAAGCAGGTGCTGCTGTTATCCATGTGGCAAGAAAAGAAGAGGCATTAAAGGATGCTGTTGAGGATGTTGAAAATAAAAATGGGAAGGCAGCTTATTTAACATGTGATGTGTCCGATATGAATGCCCTAGCCGAAACCGCAGAAGAATCGGCTTCTTTTTTTGGGCCACCTGATATTCTGGTTAATGCCGCCGGCGTTAACATGCGTCAGACCTGGGAAAACATAAGCTCTAAGAGCTGGGACAAGCAAATTGATATTAATTTAAAAGCCCCCTTTTTTCTAGCCCGGAACCTTATTCCAGGTATGAAGAAAAAGGGATGGGGGAAAATTATCAATATTGCCTCACTCCAATCAGAACGAGCGTTTCCGAACAGTGTCCCCTATGGTGCATCCAAGGGCGGAGTAATGCAGTTGACCAGGGCTATGGCTGAGGCGTGGTCCGCTGATGAAAGTGGGATCACCTGTAATGCCATTGGGCCTGGCTTCTTTAAAACAGGCTTGACTTCAGGCCTCTATAACCAGGAGCAGGTTATTGATGCTCTTGCCCGTCAGACCATAATTGGCCGAAACGGAGAGCTTGATGACCTGAAAGGCGTTGCGATATTTCTTGCTTCACCCGCTTCTGATTACATTACCGGCCAGACGATTTATCTTGATGGCGGTTGGACTGCAAAATAGATATCCACAAAGTTCCCGATTCGGTTCTTGAACCTTGGCGAAGTTCTATTTCAAGTCAAAGCTACCGGCATATCTGATTCTGATAGGCTGTAAGCTTTTTTCAAATGGGGGGATCACCATTGGCAATCTTCGGGTTAACGGCCCACCTACAACCTAATCTTGTTCCTGATAGCCCTCGCGCTCCAATTTTTATAATTATCTGACCTTGCCAGAGGAACTCTCTCGTTAGGGGCATTTTCCCTATTCTCAACTTATCAGGAACATCTTAATTTGAGGTTTTTCTTAAATGGTTAAGATTGGCAAGGGGTATCTTCTCGTATTAAAAGATCTCTTTGTGGGAGAAGAGGCTGTATTGACTTTCGGTTTCTGAGATAAGCTTGAATCCAGCAAGAGTTGAGGAAA
>CAJQNS010000237.1 GCA_905479735.1 uncultured Desulfofustis sp. | reverse complement strand
TTATGCTGTGCGTGACAAGTTAGGTCGAACCCCGGTGGTGATCGGTAATAAAGATGGTGCTTTTGCCGCAGCATCAGAAAGCTGTGCATTTCCCAATCTCGGTTATGAAGTCTTTTCGTTCCTTGGCCCGGGAGAAGCTGTCTTTATCACCCCTGAAGGCATTGAACAGCGGATTCCGCCTGGCGATCAAATGCAGGTATGCTCTTTCTTATGGGTATACTATGGTTACCCAGCCTCCGAGTACGAAGGTATTAATGTTGAGTGGGTCCGTAATAGATGCGGTAGTGCTTTGGCTCAACGTGATAAAGAGAAGGTCGATTTCGTGGCTGGGATCCCGGATTCTGGAATTGGACATGCTCTTGGCTACGCCAGTGAGAAGAAGATCCCTTATCTCAGACCGTTTGTAAAATATACACCAACCTGGCCGCGCAGTTTCATGCCCCAGAACCAGGAACTTCGTGACCTGGTGGCCAAGATGAAACTTATACCCATCAAACGATTAATCGATGGAAAGCGGATCTTGTTTTGTGAAGATTCAATTGTTCGCGGTACCCAACTGAAAGATAACATTGAGATACTGCATGAATATGGGGCTCAGGAAGTACATATGCGGCCAGCCTGCCCATGTCTTATTTATCCCTGCGAATATCTAAACTTTTCGACCTCTAGATCAACCCTGGACCTAGCCGGCAGGCGGATGATCAAAAAAATAGAGGGTCAGGAAGACAAGAACCTGGAAAAATATGCGGAGTCGGGATCAGAAAAAAATCTCGAGATGATCGACTTGATTTGCAAACGACTTCAATTGACCAGCTTGAAGTACCAAACTCTGGAAGATCTGGTTGATGCGATCGGCATCCCTAAGAAGCAACTCTGCACGCACTGTTGGGATGGTTCGAGTCACTTTTAGTTAAACGCTACCTTGAAATATAGAAAACAGAGGGTTAATAAGCGCTGTTCCTGATAATCCCCCTCCCCCATTCAAGATCTGTAAAGATTAAGCTACTTCGTTATCCTCGGCTGAGAGATTTGGGGCTGACAAGCGACGATCAGCAAGAAGGTCAAACCAAGCACTCTTGTCTAAGTCAGCAACCCCACAGTAGTGGTGCAAAGTTCAAGTGATTGTGGATAGATTTTGCCTTAGATTTGGCAATTCAGAAGTTCAAATTGGTACTCCCAGAAAGGCACACCTGTATTACGCCCAAAATGTATTCGAAACTGGAACACTTCAGTTTTAACTCCACCTTCGCAACCTGCTTAGATTTAGGCACCAAGCTCTTTTCAAAGATCCGATTTCATGGAAGCCGAATTGGGTGGCTAGCCCGAGAGGCGCTTCTAGAAAGGTTATAAGTTGGGGGATTGACTTATCATAGAATTGGAATAGGGTGATTGCCGGTCTTTTGGTGTCTCAAATATAAAGGGAACATAAATTTGATTAGTAAACAGAACATTCCGAGAAGAAAAGGGGCGCTAGCCTTTCTTGCTTTGATCAGTGCCTTCCCTCCTCTCTCTACAGTACTCTACCTTCCTGCACTACCACAGATGGTAGAGGCACTTGATACCACCCAGACCAGTGTAAACATGACGCTGAGCATGTTTTTTTTGTTTTACTCAGTGGGCTTGTTGTTCTGGGGACCACTTAGTGAAAAATTTGGCAGAAAGCCAATTCTGTTATCGGGGTTGACAATATATGTAGTTGCAAGCCTGTTTTGTGCATTCAGCCAGCATGTGGAGCAGCTTATCGCTGGCCGTATCATTCAGGCATTAGGAGGGAGTGCAGCAACAGTAGTGGCTACCGCCATAGTGAAGGATATTTATAGTGGTCGCGAACGGGAGAAGGTTATGGCCACCATCATGTCCATGGTAATTATTGCCCCTATGGTCGCACCAGTTCTTGGTGCCCTTCTGTTGAAATACACTTCCTGGCGGACCATCTTTCTTATGTTGGCCGCAATCGGGGCCATAACACTGTTAGGAGGGATGCTTTTTCGGGAAACCCTGTCCGAGAAATTTACAGGCTCGTTGATCGGTTCCTGGTATAGGCTTCTTGTGGTTTTAAAAAATCTAGGATTTTCATCCCTGTTGCTGATCTTCTCCCTGGCTCCGATTGCTCTCATGGCTTTTCTGGCCTCTGCTTCCTATATCTATATCGATGGGTTTGGCCTTACAGAAGGACAGTTTAGTCTTTTTTTTGCATTTAACGCCACATGTGCCATGGTCGGTCCGACGATCTATATGCGGATGAGGAGACATATCGAGCCGAAATTGATTGTTACCGTGTGCTTTACTCTGATAGCTGTGTGCGGAGTAGTTGTTTCCGTCTTTGGCCATATATCTCCTTGGTGGTTTGCCTTGTCGGTCGGGCCGGTTACGATGGCAGTAATTGCAGTGCGGGTCCCAGGGACCCATTTGATGCTGGAACAACAGGATGAGGATACAGGTTCCGCATCCGCGCTCATAAATTTTTTTGCAATGTTCATGGGAAGCATGGGGATGCAACTGGTCACGCTTTGGCCTGGTACCCTTATTACGAATCTCGGTTATATTCAGATTGGTGTAGGTATGGTTTGTAGTATATTGTGGCTGCTATGCCGCAACAGACCGTTTATTATCCAACCTCCATCCTGATACAGTAAATCTGGTAGCTAGTGCGTTAAATATGTGTCGGGAAATCTCCAGGGGGTATTAGCTCAACGAGCATTTCAGTGAAGAAAGGTTTCCCATGGCAGGTCTGAATCGGAAGCACTTTTCGTAAAGTGACCTGCTTCCTGATTATCCTATTTCCTCAAATTATCAGGACACCGAATCTTGCCAGGGGAATTCTCTCGCCCTTTCCATATCCTTTGATTCTCAGACAATCAGTTTGTCTAATCTTTAGGTGCGATAAATGGCAATTGGATCAAGGATCGGTTGGCCAATCTGGATAACTCAATATGAATCAGAACCTATTTGTTGAGTGGCGGGCAAATGGCCAAATAATGCACTGCACTGTGCGACGTTAGAGAATGTACCATAAGAGTAGAGGCAGAAATAAGAACCCAAGAAGTGTGGAGACAACTACGATTCCAGCAACTTCCTCAGGACGTTGGTCGTAGATTTGGGCAAAGAGGTAGCAAAAAACTGCGGCGGGCATTGAACATTGCAGAATCACTACGCCGGCAGCTGGTTCTGACAGATTCATCAGAGACACGAGAATGATGCCAACCCCCAGCCCCATACTCAACCGTAAAGCAGACAGGAAAAATGATCTCTTCAGGTGTCGAACTCTCAAGCGCGCCAGTGACACACCAAGAGTTATCAACATCAGAGGAATTGTCAGGTCTCCAATCAGTTTTGCGGTATTATATAGGGGTTCTGGAACCTGGAAATCAGTGAACAGGAAGAATGCTGCCAGTATCGTTGCCGGGACAATAGGCATTCTAAATAGAGCCGCAGGTGCAAAAGTTCCTGACACAAAGGCTACTCCTGCCGTCATCTGAAAAACAATATAGATTGCGAAAAATGTTACCCCAAGGGCCAGTCCCTCTTCGCCAAAGGCAAAGTAACATAGAGGCAAACCCACATTGCCAACATTTGGCCAACTCAAGGCCTGCAGATAGACGCGATGAGGCAATCTGAAAATCGCCAGGATCAAAGCGCCAATAATGATGAATGTAATGTTGGCAAAAAGAGCGGCAAGACCCATATCCAGCAAGGCGCCAGGAAGCAAATGCACCGACGATAAAGAATAAAAAACCAGGCAGGGCGTGCCGAAGTAAGTGACAAGAGAGGTTATCAGGTCTGTATCATATGACAGACCCTTCTTGGCCCAGCAAAAGCCGATTAAAACACAGGTGAAAACCGGTGCCAGAATCGAGGCAATGACGGAAAACATCATATCATGTTCCCTTGCTTAATCCCCCTGTATCACGTTAATTTGTAGAAATAGTTACAGAAATGACAAGAATCTATATTAGTCGAAGCTCGAATGCTGTCAAGGCGTAGGGAATGAATAAGAGATATTGTCAAGACCTCGGCACACTATGCTGTAATACCAAAATGTTATGGAGGATGGAGTGGCATTCTTTTTTGCTTTCCCAGCGTAAGGATAAATTGAACATGACAAATTCTAGAAGGCCAGACAGAAACACTAATTTTCCTGAGAATCAGTCTGGTGGAGAATAGAGCGTGATTCCCTGGGAAGAAATTGAGCGGGCGGAGGTCCCGGGCGGTGAGGAAGAAGTTATCCTGCGTAAGCGTGGTCCGGAATTTTCGATCCGAGTCGCTACCACTGAACTTATGAACAGCCGTATCCATGGATCTGAAGATGCTCTTGCTGAACTCACCTGCAGTCGTATTTCACGAAAACCAGGGCGAAGAATCCTCATAGGAGGCCTGGGGATGGGCTACACCCTGGCGGCAGCGCTACAACATTCAGGGGATGATTCTCTGATCACCGTAGCCGAATTGATTCCTGCGGTAATCAGATGGAACCGGGAACACTTGGGGCACCTGGCGGGCAACCCCTTGGCTGATGGCCGGGTCTTTGTCCGGCAAGAGGATGTAGCGGAAACCATCACCAGGGAAAAATCCATCTGGGATGCCATCATTCTTGATGTCGACAACGGCCCTGATGGGATTACTCGGAAGGTCAATGACCGTCTCTACGGCATGAGCGGTCTGAAAAACGCATTCTCAGCTCTTCGCACTGGAGGGGTATTGTCCATATGGTCTTCAGGTACAGACGAACAATTTACCTCTCGCCTGAAGCAGTGCCGATTCCAGACCGAAATTGTAACTGTAAGGGCTCGCAAACCTGGCAAAGGTGCCAGGCACACCATCTGGCTTGCGACAAAAGACTGAACGAACCCTGATATTGAAAGAGAAGAACTAAATCTCCTACGGAGCTGATACTCTATAACTGTCCCAATCAAAAGTAGACAAATCCAGTGAATTTGTCTATTCTCCGAAATTCTCAAAGACCCTGTTTCACCAGGTATTGTCGAAGATAAAAGTAGATAGCCAACATGGGGTTGTTCCTCTTGACCCTATTCTATACACCTAAAGTTAACTTGGGTCGCCGAGC
>CAJQNS010000236.1 GCA_905479735.1 uncultured Desulfofustis sp. | reverse complement strand
TAGATGGCAAAAACAAACAGGTGACGAAACGGATTCAGATTACATTGCTCCTTAGGGGTGCACTTTTATTCGTTGCTGTACACAGTTTACTGCTGGGGGGCACAATATATTTTTTCACAACCCCATTTTATCAGTTCTTTTTTGGAGTCGATCCGGAGAATTTCTTCTTTGTTAAACAGTCCGGGCTATTCCTCTCATTAATGGGGTTCTTCTATCTTCTTCCAGTATTTGATCTGGAACGCTTCAAGTCGGTAATTTTCCTAATCGTTTTCTCAAAAGTCGTTGCTGTCACTTTTCTTATTCTGAACGCACATCTTACCCCCTCAGCCTTTATGATCTATCTGGCTGCACTTGGAGATGGGGCGATGGCTACAGCGCTGGTGGTACTTTATCTAATGAGAACGAAATTTTCTAAGAATGATTCTTAAAGGATAGTTAACGGATTTTGTCTCTATGTACCTGGGAAGTGGCATAGAGTTTAACCACGCATATTATAGATGAGGTGTTGATTGAACGCCATGGAACCTGAATTAAATACTAAAGCTCTGCAGGAAAATTTGCAGGACCTGCAAGATCTCGTGATTCAGCAGGCAAGCCGTCTCATCAACGATAATCTCTATACCAAATCGCTGCTCTCATTTTTACCTGTAGCACTCTTGTCCACTGACAAAAACGGGATGATCCAGGTGGCCAACCGAGCTGCAGAAGAGATGCTCCAAACAACGCTTCAGGAAATAAAGGGAGCCACCTTTGTCGACCTTTTCTCCCATTCTCCCGTACTAGTCGAGCAGATCGAGCTTGCCAACAAGAAGCAAGCACCTGTTTCAGCAGATTCCATTGAGTTGATTCTGGCAGATGGTCAAAAGAAGGTAGTCAATATCCATATTCGACTTTTTTACGATGAAGAAAGAAGAATGTTCGGTACCCTTCTGGCCCTGGAAGACCAGACATATATAAGTTTTCTGCGAGACTCCTTCAAACAGCATGCTTTGACACCGCCTGATGGTGAAATCATTGCACAGTCTCCAAAGATCAAGCAGGTTGTTAAAACGCTGGAAAAATTTGCTGATGCTCAGACTCCAGTGCTGTTTTTAGGTCCGCAGGGATCCGGGAAAACTTTTTTTACCGCCAAACTGCATAACATGCAGAAGCGTGCTGAGCAGGATCCACTGATATTTGTCGATTGCCATGAAATAGGCGACAGCAAATTCAAGGAAACTCTTTTTGGATCGGCTGAAAAGACGAAGGATCACAATCAGTTTATTCGCTTTAAGTCTTTACATGACTATGGAACTATACATTTGGCGGAGAATGGAACGCTGGTACTCCTTAACATCGATTCCCTTTCAATAGAAGGCCTTGAGGCTATCGATGATTACATCTGCCAGGTCGCAGATGGGTCATCTGTATTACCTAACTGTCGAATTGTTGCGACGACACAGGTGGATGTGTCAACTTTGGGGGAGGATGAAGATCTCCGCAAAGCTCTATTTGATCGTATATTTCAGGCTCGCGTCAATGTTCCAGAACTTAATAAACGGCGAAAAGATATCCTCCCACTGGCCCGACTCTTTCTCTCTGGTCCAGGGACAGAGGGCAGCCAGCAATTCACTAGGGGCGCCGAAAATGCGCTTCTCTCCAAACAGTACAACCAAAATAATGTCAAAGAACTGAGAGATGCTGTCGAATTGGCTGCGCTGGTTGCCGACGGAGAAACCATAAGATCAGAGCACATTTTTACTGGACCTCTGGAACAGGCAACTGATTTTGAGTTAGATTTGACCGATTTTACTCCGGTCAAATTGTTAATAGGCGATAAAAGCTTGTCCCTACTTAGAGGTGCTGTACTAGCTTTTTTCGCATCATTGATTGGTCTCACACTGGCCTTTCCCAATAGTATTTCCGGGATCATCGGTAATGATCTAGTGTGGGGTGCATGGTGGGTTTTCCTTGTGTTTGGATTTCTCCTGCTCGGGCGAGTGTGGTGCACTGTCTGCCCACTGTCCACTGCTGGCCGTCTGGTTAACCGAATAGGGAGTCTTGCCAAATCTCCTCCGGGCTTTATTAAAAAGAGTTCGCCATTTTTAATTCCGATTGGATTTGTCGGCATTATCTGGTTTGAGCAAGTTTTCCACATGACAATCAACCCCAGGCCCACGGGCTTTCTGCTTATTACTCTTATCGTCCTGGCGATACTTTTTGCAGTGCTTTATGAACGTGAAACGTGGTGCCGTTACCTTTGTCCTTTAGGAAACTTTGGTGGTATTTTTGCACTGTCTGCAACTCTTTTTGTCAGGTCAACACCAAATGTTTGTGCAACCAAATGCACCACTCACAACTGTAACAAAGGATCTGATGAGTATCCCGGCTGTCCTGTTTTTCATCACCCACTATTTGCCAAAAACGCTCATATCTGCAAGCTGTGTTTCACATGTCTCAAAAGTTGCCCCCACGGCTCTGCACGGCTTTATTTGCGGCCGCCCCTGATTAGAGTCTGGCAACAATTGGATATTGAGGAAACGATTAGCTATTTTGCACTTGTGTTCTTTTTCATTTCTCCATTTTTGCTAGCCTCAGATCGTATTCCACAATTTGCAGGGCCACTGGCTCTGACTACAGCAACTCTTTCCTCCCTGTTATTGGCAGCCATTTGCCGCTATTCTTTGCCAAAACTATTATTTGCTAATGATGAGAATAGCCAGCTGAGCACCACACGACTTACACTGGTGTTATTGCTTCTCGCTTGGGGGCCATTCGCCGCTTTTCAGTTCGGCCATATCGCAGGCCTGGATACACTTGTGGTCACCTCATTATCTCCGCAAAACATGATTACTACACTGTTTTCTGATCATGGTCTGCCATTACTAGCTTTGGTTCAACTATGTGCAATCTGGTTTGGCGCCTTAATTAGTGCGGTGACCTTGCTTGGGCTTAGTTGGCAAGATCGGCGTAAACAACCTGCCGTTTTGGGACATAGTTCCTACTTGTTCTTTGGATTTATCTTGGCTTACGCGCTGTTGTGCAGCTGGATTGTA
>CAJQNS010000235.1 GCA_905479735.1 uncultured Desulfofustis sp. | reverse complement strand
TTTATATAGCTACACCACTTTTCGGTGGTCATAGCGAAGAGGCTCCACCCGTTCCCTTTCCGAACACGGAAGTTAAGCTCTTCAGCGCCGATGGTACTGCATGGGCAACTGTGTGGGAGAGTAGGTCGCCGCCGAATTCTTTATAATCAAACCCCCCTTACCTTTTACCAGGTATGGGGGGTTTGGCGTTTGGGGGATGGGGGATGGTCTATCAGAGCCAGGAATGACCGGCTCTTTCCAGCAGCTGGGCGGTGGGATAAAGCTTTTAATTACTTAACTTCCTGTTTTATCTCCCGGTCGTGGATGCCAATCAGATAGAGAAGACCGTCCAACCCGACGCTTGATATGGCATTGGCAGCTTTCTGGCGGACCACCGGTTTTGCATTGAAGGCAACTCCCAAACCAGCGATCGAGATCATGGGCAGGTCATTGGCCCCATCGCCGACAGCGATGGTCTGCTCGAGGGCGATGTTTTCCTGATCGGCCAGCTCTCTCAACAGTTGCGCTTTCATCTCTCCATCGACGATATCGCCGACCACCTCACCCGTCACCACACCATCTTTGATATCCAGCTCATTGGCAAAAAGGTAATCTATACTGAGCTTATCTTTGAGATATTCACCGACAAATCTGAAACCGCCGGACAGGATGCCTATCTTGTAGCCCAACCCTTTAAGAGTTTTAACTACCAGATCAGCGCCCTCGGTGAGCGGAAGCGTTTCGGTTAATCGCAGTAACTTCTCTTCCTCCAGTCCTTTCAACAGCGCCACTCGCTGGCGAAAACTCTCCTTAAAATCGATCTCTCCACGCATGGCCGCTTCGGTGATCCTATTCACCTGATCACCGACTCCGGCAAGCTTGGCCAACTCGACAATGACTTCGGCCTGAATCAGGGTCGAATCCATATCGAAAACCACCAGTTTTCTATTGCGACGGTAGATATTGTCCACGTGAAAAGAGATATCAATTCCCGCCTTCTGGGAAATTTCCATGAACTTTCCACGCATATCAAGGATATCGAGAGGTGTTCCACTGACCGACAGCTGTACACAGGCACGTGGATTGATCTGCGGTTCTCTCAGGGAAATCCGGCCAGTCAACCGGGTAATACCGTCAATGTTCAGCTGGTTCTCAGAAATGACCGAGGCCACCGCGGAAATCTGCTGGGCGGTGAGAGTTCTGCCCAGAATCGTAATGATCCTTCGTTCTTTGCCCTGGGCATGTACCCAGGTTTCGTAGCTGTCTATTTCGACTTTTCTGATATCCACCTCAAGGTCCATGTTGTGCCCCTCAAACAACATGTCCTTGAAAATTGAAGAGTAATCATCCGATTTGGGGATCTCCGCTAGAATCCCCAGGGATATATGCTTGTGGATAACCGCCTGGCCGATATCGAGTATATTGACATCGTATTGCGCCAGAATGGAGGTGAATTTTGCGTCGAGCCCCTTGCGGTCCCGGCCGGTAATATTGATCAGTATGACATCACTCATTGGTGTTCCTTTACTTTATGTTCCGATATAGGGCCACAAAGTTAATCATATTCAACGCCTTACGACCACTGCTATCTTTGCTGTCTGGCAACTATTATCTTAAAAACATATTTTCCGGCCATTGACCACCTAGGGTGCATTCAAATTCTGCAACTTTATAGTGGCAGCGAGGGTGATCTAAAGATATCTTTTTTCAAGCCTCCAGGTATTGCTCGATATCGACTTCGTCCATCTGGGAAGGATCGAGATATTGCTCTCCGTAATGCCGATAGATACCACTGGTCAGAAACAGCCGGTAAAGATCCGGATCGAAATGACCTCCCTTCTGCATCATGGCCATGATCTGAACCGCATCGCTGAGTTTCTTCGCCTTCTTATAAGGCCGGTCGGAGGCGGTAAGTGCCTCGAAGACATCGGCAATAACCATCATCTTGGCGGTTACCGACATCTGGTCCCCGGTCAGTTTTCGCGGATACCCCGTCCCATGTAGTGTTTCATGGTGGCCGCCGGCGATCTCAGGAACATTGCGCAGGTGGCGCGGGTAAGGAAGTTCCTCGAGCATTTTGATGGTCTGGACGATGTGGTCATTAATTTTAAACCGTTCTTCAAGACTGAGGGTACCACGCCGAACCTCAAGATTATAGACCTCACCCCTGTTGTAGAGGTGCTCAGGTTCGTCGAGCTTGAACCCCCAATGGTTCTCTTGCGGTATGTGGTCTTTGCCTTTCCTGGTAATGAGATGTTCGTCCCGGTCGGAAAGCAGTCGTTCTTCAGCAGGAACTGGTATCGCAGTGGTACGTTGTTTACGCTGCCCCTCTTCCCAGGAGACTCCTATTCTGTCGTCAAGGGTGCGGATCCAGGTTCTGCGGGCAATTTCATTGATACGCTCAACCAGTTCATCGGCTAAGAACTCACCGCCTTCATTGCATCGGGCAATGAACTCAAATTCATCATCGAGCTGAGCGAGTTCCGCCTCCAGCCCTTCGAGCTGTTCCTTTTCGCTGCCGCCTGCGGCGATGGATTTCCAGCAGCGGATCTCGGCATCACGCTTGAGCACTTCAAATCTCATACGTACCTCGTGAATTCGGTCGTATATGGTTTCCAGCTTGGTTGCTTTGTCGACCACAAATTCGGGAGTCGTTACCTTGCCGCAATCGTGCAGCCAGGCGGCGACATGCAGTTCTTCCCACTGATCTTCGCTGAGACTGAAGTCGGCCAGCGGCCCCTCCCTCTCTTCACATGCAGCATGGGCCAGCATCTTGGTGATCACCGGAACCCGTTGACAGTGTCCTCCGGTGTAAGGCGATTTGGCATCGATGGCGCCGGCAATCAGCTTGATGAAGGCATCGAACAGCTCTTTTTGCTTCTGGATTAGCTGCTTGGTTTCCAGGGTAACCCCGGCAAGGCCGGACAGCCGTTCGACGAAACTTAAACGATCCTGGAGCTCTGGGCTCTCTACGGTACCTGTGGATCCAAGGTATACGAGTCCGATGACGCCCATCGAGTTGTTCTGCCGGTCTTCGAGCGGTTCGCACCAGATGGTAATCGAATCACCCTCCGAGCCGATTAATGCTGACAATCTATCGTACTGGCCGGGTGAAATGTCCCAACGCATACGTTTGTTGCTTTTGACTGCATCGATAATAGGCAGATCTGCGTCGAGGCTGAGATCGGGAATATCCAGATCTCTGCTGCATATGTTCTCGTCGCAATAGGCATCAAGTGTGAGTCTTCCTTCTTTCTCGTCGATCAAACATATCAGCACACCGTCCGCCGCAGCCGCATGACGCACATCTGTGCCGATAAGCTCGAGCACAGTATCAAAATTCCTTTCCCTGTTTAGAGATTCAATCAGCAGCAGAAATTCAGAAATTGTCAATTTCATAAACTTCATGGCCTTGGACAGTTCATCCACTTCTTTAATGACTGAACGGACTCGATCACGTTTACCGAAGTCGAGACGACTGACTGAATTGGCCTCAACGGCCAGTTTGCTTATGGGGTTAGATATTCCCCGAGCCACCGTCATGGTGATTGGTATTAGAGCCAACACGATTGCCAGGGTAAGAAGTACCGTCTGGTCTCTGATCCTGCGAACTTCTGCAGTGAGTTCCAGAATCGGCATGACCATACTGAAATAAATAGGGGCCCCGCCACCGAGTTCCAATTGACCGGCCGTGGTCAACCATGGTTCACCATCGGCCTTGAATTCAATCCGGTGAATTTCCTCTAGCCCTTCTTTATCAATGATTTCAGCAAGTTTATTCATGACCGGATCTTTGAGCTGATCGAGTCGTCTTCTGCCGATCTGGCTGGTACCGTCACTGGCTTCGATAATGAGCCGTTCCGTATCTTCGTGGGCAATCAGCCATCTATTCTCGCCAAACAGAATCACCTCGGTATTAGGGGTGATCTTGAACTGCTGCACCATCTCAGAAAGGGTCTCGAGGCGAATATCTACGCCGGCGACCGCACCGCTTTCTCTGAGACTTCGGGCAAACGTCATACCCAATTTTCGATCAGTGAAAAAGACGTAGGGGTTGCCCCGCACCGTTGTCTCGCTTTCCATGGCCTGCTCATACCAGCTGCGCTGACGCGGATCGTAGGTAGTATCCCACTCCCTGGTATCGAGCAGTTGCAAATCATGGGTGTAGAACAAGATCAGTTTGCTGACCGGCTTGTCCTGTTGAAAATCGATGCTCTGCACAGCCCATCGGGCCCGTTCAGGGGCTTCAAGCACCTGTCTATCTCTGTCATCCCGCAGCCGGCGAAGCTGAAAAAAATCGCCATCCTGATACCCTATATAAATTGAAGCGATATCATCGACGGCCATCAGTGACTCGCGCAGCACCGGCAGTCCCCGCAGACGAGCATCGTGATTGTCAGCCTTGGCTAGCACAGATTTGGAAAACAGCGCGGCCAGTGTTTCGGGGGGCCCGAAAAGCCGTTCGATCTCCCGAGATGTCTCGCTGACGATACGGTCAACCATCTTGGACATCTCTCTGGTCACCATATCCGTGCTCTTAACGTAAAAAAGCAGAGAAATGGAACCGCAGGCCAGCAGCATGAGGACCAGAAAAAGGGTAGCTATGTGAAATCGCAGAGGATAGCTTCTATTGAAAAGTTGCATAATGGTACACCTGTCGATGTGGTTATGCCCAAGGGGTGGTGTGAAAGAAGATCCGCCAAGCCTCTTACTATAGAAAATAATTGATCTATCAGCATCAAGTGTTTACTGAAATATTTAGGATCTTATCGATGATTCCTCTCACGCCTTCGGCTCAGCCGTCTCATTATCTTGAGCAGTTGCTTGCTGTCGGTGGCATATGGTTCCCCATCATTAGTTTGGAGACTAGCCGATGCAAACCCACAGTTCGATGAAGTTGAATCTTTGTATTCTAACATTTTTTGCCCTTACTCTGATGATCCTATCATCAGTGACCGCTTCTCAGCCCCAGGACCCTCTCCCCTCATGGAATGACGGCCCGAACAAACAGGCGATTATTGAGTTTGTCACCAAAACTACA
>CAJQNS010000234.1 GCA_905479735.1 uncultured Desulfofustis sp. | reverse complement strand
AGAATATTGTCGGCTATGACAAGAAGATCGAACGCGGTAGAAAAGCAATAACCGATCTCACGGCCTACAAGGATGCCTCAAAAGCGGGCGATACCGCCGCCGCCGAGGTCTCCCTGGCTCAATTCAAGGAAAATCAGGATTATCTGGGGTTCGGCTATCTGGAGAGACCCGAGGATGGGGTTCCACCGGTTCAGACATCCTATTACGCCTTTCACATCATGGTCTATCTGGCCGTGTTTTTCGGTCTCATCTGCCTTGCTTATCTGGTTTACGGCATCAAGGATACCATTGCGGAAAAACGCTGGCTGCTCCCATTTGGCGTGCTGTCATTCTTTCTGGCCATGATCGCCAGTCAGGCCGGCTGGGTTGTTGCCGAGGTCGGCAGGCAGCCTTGGGCAATTCAGAATATGCTGCCGGTAGGTGTGGCCACAAGTAACCTTGATGTCGGTAATGTCATGACAACTTTCTGGATGTTTGCCATACTTTTCACCTTGCTGCTGCTGGCAGAAGTCAAGATCATGCTCAACCAGATCAACAAAGGACCGGAGGGCGCATAAATGATAGGTAGCTTGGATACTGCGATTCTGCAGCAGATCTGGTGGATAATTGCGGCAACCGTCGGCTCACTCTTTCTCTTTCTGACCTTTGTTCAGGGGGGGCAGACGCTGCTCTGGCAGGTTGCCAAAACCGAAACTGAAAAATCACTGGTGATCAACTCCCTGGGGCGCAAATGGGAACTCACTTTTACCACCCTGGTTCTTTTTGGCGGGGCATTGTTTGCCGCCTTTCCGCTATTTTATGCGACCAGTTTCGGTGGTGCCTACTGGGTATGGATCCTGATTCTGTTTACCTTTATCGTTCAGGCGGTGAGTTATGAGTTCCGGAAAAAACCCAGTAATCTACTGGGGGCCAAGGTGTATGAGATCTTTCTGTTCATCAACGGCTCTGTCGGTATTCTGCTGATCGGGGCGGCCGTCGGCACCTTTTTTACCGGCTCAAATTTCACCCTCAACCTATTCAATCAGGTAAGTTGGACCCACCCGTTGCGGGGCCTGGAAGCGGCCTTCTCGCTTTTCAATCTGAGTTTGGGGCTGTTTCTGGTTTTCAATGCCCGGGTGCTGGGTTCGATGTATCTGATCAATAATATCGATTTCGCCCTGGCCCCGGAAATGGAGCAGCGGCTTCGCCGGGCCTGTCTGGTCAACCTGGTCTGTGCCCTGCCTTTTCTGCTCTACGTACTGGCCAGTCTGTTGTTGATGCAGGGGTTTTCCTTTGATGAAAACGGTGTTGTCAGTCTGGTTTCTGGTAAATATCTGGCCAATCTCCTGGCCATGCCGACTGTTCTCGTGCTGCTTCTGGCCGGTCTGGTTCTGGTCGTCTGGGGAGTCATTTTAACCAGTTTCCTGGGCGGCTTCCGGGGTATCTGGTTTGGCGGTCTGGGAACGGTTTTGGTTGGGCTGGCGGTGTTCTTCACAGCTGGGTTCAACAATACTCCGTTCTATCCGTCCAAGGCAGATCTGCAGTCCAGCCTGACGATTTTCAATGCCTCCTCGAGTCATTACACCCTTACAGCGATGACTTACGTGGCCTTTGTGATTCCGCTCGTACTGGCCTATATCGCCTATGTCTGGTACCTGATGGACGGGAGAAAGATCGGGGTCGAAGACATCAACGATACAAAAGCCTATTAACGAATCGGGAGGATCAAGATGGTACCTTTTCTCATTGTTTCATGGGTAGCCCTGATAGTTGTTTCCTATAAATTATCGGTAAAGGTTCTGGAGAAGGCAGGGAAATTATAGATTCCTGATTCTTCTACCGGATTTCTGGACGGGAAGACCCTTGAGGGGCTTCCCGTTTTCTTTTTTTGTGGTTATAGTCTCTGCTCGGTTTGAAGCATGAGAATATCCCCGCGTTCAAGAGACCTGTCCTCTGGTGCTCCATCCGTAAAATCCGGACAATCAATCTAAGAAAGATCCTGAAAAAGGAGTAGGAAATGGGAAAAAATCTGTTCAATAAAGTCTGGGACCTGCACAAGGTTGCATCGCTTTCGGAAACCCGCGACCAACTGTTCATTGGTCTCCATCTGGTTCATGAAGTCACCTCACCCCAGGCCTTCCAGGCACTAAGAGAACGTGGCCTGCCGGTGAAATATCCGCAGCGCACCGTCTCCACGGTCGACCATATCGTACCCACCCAAAATCAGCTTATCAGGCCCTATCGGGATGATCTTGCCGAGCAGATGCTGCAGGCCATTGAACAGAACACTTCCGACTTCGGGCTGAGGTTCTACGGTCTTGACTCTGATTCCCAGGGGATCGTTCATATCATCGGGCCGGAAAACGGCTTTACCCAGCCTGGCATAACCATTGCCTGTGGAGATTCCCATACTTCAACCCATGGAGCTTTTGGGGCACTGGCCTTCGGTATCGGTACCTCCCAGGTGAGAGATGTGCTGGCCACCCAGACGCTTGCTTTTGAGCGCCTTCAGGTGAAGAAAATAGATGTGGCCGGATCCTGTCCCGATGGCATTTTCGCCAAGGATATTATCCTCAGGATTATTGCCGATCTTGGCGTCATGGGCGGTCTCGGCTATGCCTATGAATTTGCCGGGCCGGTCATTCACGGCCTGTCCATGGAAGAGAGAATGACCGTCTGCAATATGAGCATCGAGGGCGGTGCCCGGGCCGGCTATGTGAATCCGGACCAGACCACCTTTGATTATCTCGAGGGCAGGCCCTTCAGCCCCAAAGGTGAGAAATTCACAGAGGCGGTGGCTCATTGGCAGGCTATGGCCTCTGATCCCGACGCAGACTACGACGATGTCTATCAACTCGACGCAACCAGCATGAGTCCGATGGTCACCTGGGGAATCACTCCCGGGCAGGGTATCGGTGTAGACCAGAACATGCCCCGCTTAAGTGAGGTAGATGAAACAGAAGTGGAGATTACCCAGAAAGCATACGAGCATATGGGTTTTGACGAGGGGCAGAAAATCGAAGGACAGAAGATCGATGTGGCCTTTATCGGCAGCTGCACCAACGGCAGGATCTCAGACTTCCGGGCGGCGGCCGAGGTGGTCAAGGGCAGAAAAGTAGCCTCCCATGTCAAGGCCCTGGCCGTGCCCGGTTCCAGAAAAGTCAAACTACAGGCCGAAGAAGAGGGGCTTGACCGGATTTTCACCGAAGCCGGATTCGAATGGCGTGAGGCCGGCTGCTCCATGTGTCTGGCAATGAACCCGGACAAACTGGTTGGGCGACAGCTCAGTGCCAGTTCTTCAAACCGAAACTTCATCGGCAGGCAGGGATCGTCCACTGGGCGGACCATGCTGATGAGCCCGGCTATGGTCGCTGCCGCTGCTGTTGAGGGTGCGGTTGCCGATGTGAGAAATCTAATCTAGAGGACAGAGGAAATGAGTAACAATCCTGCAGCTATCACGGCAGTTCAGGGAACAGCCATACCGCTTCCGGGCAATGATGTGGACACCGATCGGATTATTCCAGCCAGATATTTGCGCAGCGTCACCTTCGAAGGGCTCGGTGCCGAGGTATTCAAGGATGAGCGCTTCAACGACGAGGGCTCTCCAAAGTCGCACCCGTTCAATGAGGAGAAATATGCGGGGGCCGCAATTCTGATCGTTGGTCGAAATTTTGGTTGCGGTTCGAGTCGAGAGCATGCTCCCCAGGCAATCATGAGGTTTGGCATCAAGGCGATTATTGGAGAATCGTTTGGTGAGATTTTCGCCGGCAACTGTACAAGCATAGGTATACCAGCCTGCACCGCCGATGAGCAGACCATCGATGAACTGCAGAAACTGGTGCAAAACAATCCGCAGCTAAATTTTGATCTGGATCTCGAAGCTCAGACCCTCAGTTCCGAGGAGAAGAGCGTCGCCGTCGACATCAGTCCGGCTGCTAAAACGGCACTGCTGGCCGGTACCTGGAACACGCTGGATGAGCTGCTGCAGAATGAAGCTGTCATTGAAGAGGTGCATCAAAGGCTGCCGTCATTTGTCTAAAAATTGTCTTTTCGATCAATTTCTTCGTTGATAATGGAAATTGAGTCCTCGGCGTATAACTTATACACCTGCGGGTCAATTTTCATCCACGCCTCGATCTAGATCGAAAATCCTAATTTTTCGAGATAACCTCTAGACGAGAGGGGACACAATTTTCTCATTGTGTCCCCAATATGTTGCTGACTAAACGCGATCAACATTAGTTCAAGGCACCATCGTGCCACTTCGCAGTGTGGCGACATCGAGAAGGAGGATAAATTGCAGGACGATTTGATCCACAAGGTTGCCGACACCGCGGCAGAAAAAGAGCGGCCCGACGGGAGTTCCTACCTCTCCCTGTCTTTTAGAAATCAGCGAATTCTCGCTGAAATGCTTGGTCAGGGCCATAAGTCGGTTCAGCTTGCAGCGCTGCAGCAGGAGATCGTCCCGGAGGTCTATGCCAGAAACCAGAAACGGC
>CAJQNS010000233.1 GCA_905479735.1 uncultured Desulfofustis sp. | reverse complement strand
TTTATATAGCTACACCACTTTTCGGTGGTCATAGCGAAGAGGCTCCACCCGTTCCCTTTCCGAACACGGAAGTTAAGCTCTTCAGCGCCGATGGTACTGCATGGGCAACTGTGTGGGAGAGTAGGTCGCCGCCGAATTCTTGATATCAAACCCCCCTTACCTTTTACCAGGTATGGGGGGTTTGGCGTTTGGGGGATGGTCTATCAGAGCCAGGAATGGCCGGCTGTTGAGTAATGGGACTTGGTGCGTTTAAAGTTTATGCTCGGAATTACCTTCCAAGTTCGATATTATTCACCGCTCAACTTACACTCATTACCCAGACCTTATATAGGCATGCAGTTTTAGTCGGCTTTATAAATTTTTATGTCCAGAAAAGACGTTTATTTTCTCTATCTGATTCTTTTCACGTTTCTCTCTCTTGTCTTCTTGGTAAGAGAACTCAATACTTACCATCCCCCCTTCCCTTTCGATCAAGCACTCGTAGCCTATTCTCTTTTTGATTTTTTCCTTCTTGAATTGTGTGTTCTCCTTTGGGCCGGACATCTGCTGATCAACAGAGGCGTATTCTCCAGAGTCTTTCTCTATGCGGCAAGTTCAATATTCATAGTGATTTATTTCATGCAGATGGCCTCTTTTTATTTTGGCAAGGAGTTTCTTACGAGGCTGGCCATCGACAACGCCGATCATTTTTATCTGTTTTTCGACGTTAAAGGATTACTGTTCATCGCGTCAATAGTAACAACTTGTGTTTTTCTCGTACTGCTTACAGAGTTTCAACAAGCCAAGACGGATAAAAGATCATTCTCATCTGGGACACTAATTCTCACGGCATCGACAGTAATGATTCTAACGGGCAACCTATGGCTCCCCGCCTCTGTGAAAGAAACACGAGACAGCTACCTGGCGGATCGAAACCTTACCCATACCAGCCCGTTATTGTCGATATACTCGACCCTCTTTCTGCAGGAAGGCCGCGCTACACAATCTCTTACCCAGAGCGGATTGAAGGCTCATGAACTTGAAGAAATAAAAAATTTCGGGTTCTTCTATGACCCTGCCTCAGAGTTTCCTCTTATCAAACCCTCGATCTATTCTACTCCACCTCCATTTTCTCTAAATTCCAATGAGGCTGATTCCACTCCAAATGTAATTGTTTTGTTCTCGGAAGGTCTCTCGGCACGCTCGATTGGTGCATATGGTGGCGTCTATTCCGACCTTACCCCCTCTATTGATCGAATGGCAGGATCATCTATGGTTGTACGCCGCTACTACAACCATACTGCCGCAACTTATCGAGGCCTTCACGGACAGCTCGCCTCTATTTTTCCCCTGTATGGTGGTGTCGACGGCTGGCATTCTGATCTGGATAAAGTTTCTGGGCGTAACTACTTGACCCTTGCCGATATCTTCAAGCTCCAGGGATACGAAACAATTTTTCTAGATTCGCATCACAAAAACCATCCTTCAAAAGTCGATGAGATGATGACTGAATTAGGTTTCAGTTTAGTTATAACTGGAGACGAATTAGCAGCCACCTATCTCCACGATGACCCGCCTCTTGGCCAATCAGCATATTCTGATCATCAATATTTCCAGTTTGTCATCCGGTTTCTTCAGCAACGACTTTTGAGACCCGAGAAAGGCAAGCCGTTCTTTCTGAGTCTTTATAATTTCGGCACTCATCCATTTTTGAAGAACTCGAAGGACGGAGTCCGCTATGGCAGTGGAAAGAACGCCACACTCAATAATATTCATAATTTTGACCACGCATTCGGGCTGTTCTGGAATTATCTGCAGAAGTCGCCATACTTCGAAAACACTATTTTAATATTCACCTCAGATCATTGCCATTTTCATGAAAAGACCTTTATTAAGGCTTTTGAGGATCCTGATTACCAGCAGCTATTTATCGACCGGATCCCCCTGATGATCCATGACCCTCTGCGTGATTTACCCGAGACATTCGATGCCGACAACGCCAGCAGCATAGATTTCGCGCCCAGCGTTGCCCATTACCTGGGACTTAAAAATATCAGCAATCCATGGCTTGGTGGTTCCATCTTCGAACGAAACGTTATCCCTTACTCAAACAAATCGGTGGCGGCGCTTGGTCCCCATGAAATATTTCTCATAACTGGCGACAAGATTCATTCTCTCAACGATGATGGAAGCCATCAGACAAGCCTCGAAATCCTCGACAATTATATTAGTATCGTTAGACAACTAGAGCTTGAGAACCAGATCTGGAAAGAGGATTCTCTCACCATTCCTTGACGAAATTTGGAAAAGTCAATATCAGAAAAATCATTTAGGCAGTCAGCCCCTGTATCGCCTGAATGAACTTCAATGTATAAAATTTCAGGTGGTCAGACAAAAAATATTGAGAGTTGCCAATGAGCATCGACATAGAGTCACTGAGCTACGAAGAACTCCTCGAACTGCAGCACATGATAACCCGGAGATTGAAAGCTATTGAGCCGGGCAGATCCTCAAAAATGAATTGGAAATTCAATCCGGGTGATAAAGTGAGTTTC
>CAJQNS010000232.1 GCA_905479735.1 uncultured Desulfofustis sp. | reverse complement strand
TCGGCGAGACCGGCGTATTTTGCAGGGTCTAATCGAGCATCCATACAGGTCAATATTGCAAATCCTCGTCCTGGCGGCATGGGAAGATCTCCTTTGTCGCCAAATTCCGCAGCGTATTCTGAGTTTGCTCGTAGCACTTCTTCTTTAATATTTGACATAATTACACCCTCAATTGGATCACCGCAGTTTCAATACGCCCCATATAATGCGATGATTTCATGGTTGTATTTAGGGGGTATAAAGGAAGATTAGGTATTCCTTTTACTGAATAGGATTAGTCCTTTTGCGAATTTTACTAGTGATGACCTGTAGATTTATGATGCATGCATGATCACCGATAATAAAAGTCAGATCTAGCCTGTCTTCGGTGAATATTGCTAAAAGTTCGTCGCGGCTATCTTAAAAGTCAAGAACTCCCCTAAGCTTGACATTGTTCCTGATAACTTGATAGCAGCTATTGCTCGATGTGGTTAACAATGCCAAAACGAAGATTATCGTTTTTGACATCAAAGGTATAAAATTAAGGGTTTTCGGTTTCGGCCGGAAGCCCTTTTTCTTTTATAAGTGCGAATTAAGTGCAGGGAATACTTCTTTCGATGCAAACCCCACTTATTTCGACGCCGGCAGCCATTGCTTACAAAATTGCAATTACTATTACAGAAAGAACGTTACACTAGAATAGACTCTGGGTTGAACCCTGATTATTAATTTAATGTAAATTAATCAGACCCTATTAAACTGTTAATCAACGGTGTATCTTTTTGATGCAAAAATTATTCGAGGAGAAACAATATGTTGCCTAATAAATATAAACGTATTGCAATCGTCACTGGCACAACTTCCGGTATTGGTGAAGCCACGATGCGGAGGTTCGTTGCGGATGGCTTTGGTGTAGTCGGCAACGGGCGAAACGCAGAAAGGCTCACTGCGCTTGAAAATGAAATTGGTCCTGGTTTTTGCAGTGTCGCAGGGAATGCTGCCGACAATGCTGTATTGGAAAAGCTTTTTGCACTATGTAAAGATCGTTTTGGCAGAGAGGCCGACATAGTCGTGGCCAATGCGGGAAGAGGCTTGGGTGGTTCAGTAAAAGATGCCGATTTGACACAATTTGAGGATGTTTTAAAAATCAACGTGATCGGTGCGGCTGCTATTATCCAAAAAGCGGCGCAAAGGATGGTGGATATTCAAAAAACAGCTTTCCCCCAATCGGCGGCCGATATCATCATCATCGGCTCGATTGCTGGACGAAATGTATCGCCGTTCAGCGCTGTATACAGTGCTTCGAAGTTTGCCGTACACGCCCTGGCTGAAGGTCTGAGGCGGGAAGTAGGGCCACATGGCGTTCGGGTCTCGTTGGTTGAGCCTGGGCTTGTACTTAGTGGGTTTCAGGAAGTAGCTGGCTACAGTGACGAGATGGTGAACAGCCTTCAAGAAAAGTTTGGCCCTTTGCCCAAAAGTGCTGATATTGCAAATGCGATATTCCAGATTGTCACCCAGCCACCGCATGTTCATATAAGTGACATTATCGTTCGCCCCACATGCCAGGATTACCCTTAACTAAAAAAGTATAACCACACTGGCTAGACTCTGGCTTGGATTCCGTTGATGTTCAACCCAAGTCGGTAAGCCATCAGTACGAATAGTTCAGCTTGGATGACCAAGACCGCCAAAGTTTTATTGTCCCAGAATGAGAGATAAACAGACATTCTCTATGGTATTACAAGCTCCAGCCCTATTGTACCTTAAAAAATAGGGCTCAAGAGTTCACAATGGATCACACGCCATGAAGCCGATCATTGGTTTAACTACCTATGGATACCAGGAGCAGAATACTCTTTCGGCATATTATGACCACCACTATGCTCTACCAAAAGAATATGTTGACTCGGTCAAGCGAGCAGGAGGCGTACCGCTGCTGATTCCAGCAAACGGTGATGATGGGGAAACACTCTGGCCGGTAATCGATGGCATCATCATGACGGGTGGTACCGATGTGTCTCCGTTTCATTACCGGGGCGAGCTTAACAATAAATCGGTTCAGGCCGTTGATCCTGAGCGAGATGCCTCAGAGATAGGACTGATACGGCGAGCAATGGCGATGAAGGATATACCTTTACT
Organism: uncultured Desulfofustis sp.; assembly: GCA_905479735.1. Taxonomy (GTDB): domain Bacteria; phylum Desulfobacterota; class Desulfobulbia; order Desulfobulbales; family Desulfocapsaceae; genus JABDQA01. The sequence continues at coordinate 23,371 of CAJQNS010000232.1, read as the reverse complement.
GTGCATCTGTCGCGGCATGCAGGTACTCAATGTCGCGCTGGGCGGGACACTGCATGCGCATATCCCTGATATCTGTGAAACGGACATTCACCGAAACACAGATGGGGGGTGGATCTTACATAAGTGTATTATGCCCCCCGGGAGTCAACTGGCCCGAATTATGGACGCTGATCGTGTCAGCACTTACAGTGGGCATCATCAGGCGGTGGACCGTATTGCAGAGGGCCTGGAAGTTGCTGCAACTGCACCGGATGGCATTATTGAGGCGCTCGTCGCCCCGGCGCATCCCTGGCTGATAGGGGTGCAATGGCATCCGGAAAAATCTACGGAGAACGATCCAACCCAGCAGCGTTTGTTTGACGAGCTTGTTGTCTCAGCTGAAATGCGGAGGTGCTCTAGGTGAAGAGGACTGGATGTAATACTGGTGATCCAAGGATCTTTTCTGGTATCTGTCCTCTGAAGGTGCAATCCACCCTATAATAAAAGCCTCAAATCCGACTACTTTTTAATCAGTAAATCGAAATAGTGCGCCAGAATTAGCTAATTATCGATCATGCCAAGGGTTTAAAAAGGCTATTAAATTCAAAAAGCAGACGATTTTACTTCCAGATACTCTTCAACAATCTACACATAAGACGCATGATATTTTTATAAGATAGCCGGAAACAACATTCTCTGCGCTTTCATTTGGGTATAGCTCAAATTTTCTGATTCACAAACTTAGTGGTGGACCGTTCAGAGGGGCAGGCCAATTTAAAGGCCACCTTGAAAAATTGTCTTTTAGCCCAAACTCTTCGTTGCGTGTGAAAATTATATCCTTGAAATAATAACTATATGCCTGCGGTAAAATTTTCACACGCGCCTTGATTATGAACGAAAATTTCAATTTTTCAAGGTAACCTAAAGTGTTGTTTCAACAAATTTTATAAAACCAATAATCAATAATAAGTAAGTGCTTATTCGTCGATAGTGAGAGAACAACATCGGGTTATGAAATAGCTTTTCACCGAGCAATGTCCCTAAGATAAGGAAGGGGGTAGAAGTTGCCATAAGAGACAGATGCGTATTGTTCAAATTACCGCCTGAAATAATTGAGGCAATGCCAAATAACGCTAGGATGGTAAAAAATATAATTAGATTTGACCGAACCATTTTTTCTGTATTCGGGGTTACCAGCTGAGCTATGATAACAGGTGGTCCAGGAAGGCCCGCTGAACCGTTTAAGAGTCCTGACAGTAGACCGATAGACCCAATTTCAATTTTTGTAAATTGCCGGCCAAGCCGAAATCCTTTCAGTAAAAAAACAGCTACGAATATTACGGCTGTCGCAATAATGAAGTCTATGATCTCTGGATTAATTCGATAAAGTAGCTGAAGCCCTCCCCAGGTGCCAAGGAAGCCCCCGGGTAGCAATGGTAATATTTGTTTCCATTGGGCATCTTGTAGCGTCTGCCTTAGTCCGGGAAGGACCGCAATTACCTGCATGCCAAAAATAATTGGCACGAATGACAATGGCGGCATGATCATAGATAGCAGCGGCACTGCGACAAGAGCAAACCCAAAACCACTGAATCCTCTTATGATAGCAGCAATTAGAATTATCATTCCGCTCATACCTATTGTCGTCAGATTTAACTCGACAAACAAATTGTCCCTCCCGATTTGATTCGGATGTATAGCGAAGTATTTGTTTCGTTAAGACGATTGATTGGATGACGCTGTTAGGTAGCCATTAGTATCGCCTACGCTTCATTTTCCTGCTCCCGCATTGAGGATAAATTAAGCCATCAATCCTCTCCCCCGCAGGGGTAGCTCTCAATAAGTGCCTGGGCTGCGAGAGCCTGACCTGAGTTGTGCGACTGATCTGGATTATCTGAAATATAATTGACAATGACTGTTGCAAGCTTTCTCGTTGATATACGCTGTGGTAAACACATTTGCAGGAGGTCGCTATTTCCTTCTGCCTGGAGCACAGATTCGTAAACATAGTTGAACGTAACAAGACCATCGATAATCCCAATGCAATACCCCATCCCCAGCGCATGATCTTTGGAGACGGAATCTATTGATTTAGTTTTGATTAGATTCGTACAATCAACAAGAAGGTCATTCCCTGATCGTTCCACAGCCATTGCCGGTGCCGTCGTCATTAGAAAACTCAATGACGCAATTATTGCTATACGTTTCATGTTCTCCCTATTATCGTCTTATATGAGGATCACTCCTCCGATCCTTAATTTGGCTGATTGTCCTATTCTTCCCTCACTCAACAGCGCTTATTACTGAGTAATTATCCATAACGACGCCTGGTGGGATGGATTGGAGAAAGGAAACCAGAGACTGGTAATATCAGCAGTCTGGCTGCAGCCACTGGTTACTCAGAATGTACTGCCGACCCGGAACTAGCAACTGGGCTGCACACAACATGCTCATTCGCCATCTGAAGAGTTCCGCGAATAAGCACTTTCAAGTGCAGAAACCCTTTCGGCTGTTTTACTCCCCCTCGTCTTCCAGGTGCGCCGCAGAGACAAAGATCTTCTTGGCGTAGTCTTCCACGATCCAGGTCACCGGTGCGCCCTTCGGGACGACAAACGCATCACCCTTTTTGTACTCGTGCACGGGTCCGTCTTTTTCGACAATCCTAACGCTGCCTTCCACAATATAACAGAACTCCAGTTTCGGGTGGTTGTGCTCCCAGCTGCCGGCAGTGCAATCCCAGATCCCGCTCTTGAAATTGCCGGAGCCATGCTCAAAATAAGTCCAGTTGTTGGCGTATGGTTTTCCGGACTTGGGGTTCACCTTTTCGCCGGAAGTCTCCGAGACGATCTCTGATTTGCCAATGGTTACGATTTTCCCTTTAGACATATTCATCCTCAGTTCATGCTATGTAGAGCCAATCTTAGAAATATAACGATCTTTAAATAGTCGCTACCCATAGAGATGTTATTTCCGCATTCCCTGCAGGCGTGTCACTTTGCTTCGACGAACCGATCCGGGCGGAAGTCATGTAGCGACAATTCCGGCTCCCGGCCCATGATGACCTGTGACATGACACGGCCCATCATCGGCGCCAGCTGGAAACCGTGGGCGGAAAATCCGCATACATGGAAAAGCCCGGGCACTTTCACCGACTCACCCACAACGGGCACCTTATCCTTAAGGTGGCCTTCAAAGGCGGTCCAGCAGCGGATCATCTGGGCGTCTTTGAGTTTGGGCAGGATTTCGATCATGATCTTCGAGGCCGTGCACATCTGCAGCGGATCGACCCAGATCTTCTCTTTCTCGAGATCAAAGGGTGATCGATAGCCGCCGCCTACGATTACGGTACCGTTGTTTGCCGCCATCAGACCGAGCAGACGACCGGTAAGCCCGAGGGAGGTGCCGTTCATCAATCCCGGCAACCGGTCGGTAACCATCATGGTGGGCGCGGCGGCAAACACGGGCAATGGGTCCCCGAGCATCTCGGAGAACCGTCCCGCCCAGGCTCCGGTGCCGTTAACCAGCACCTCGCCCTCATATTCTTTTCCCGAACTCGTTTTAACCCTGAAGCCGCCTGAAGTGGTCTGTGCCTCTATCACCCTGGTGTGGGGGAGTATGGTGACACCTTGTCGTTCAGCAGCTGCAGCGTAGGCCTTTGAGGTGAGCATCGGATTGGCGAGCCCGTCTGTGTAGCAGGCGAGTCCGCCGACAACATGCTCAGTGACATTGGGAGACAGGCGAGACACTTCCTCCTTGTCGACCATGACCTCGTGATCGTAACCCATACTTTTGAGTTTCGCGCAGCGTTTTTCAAGTACCTCCATCTCCGCATCACTTTCCGCCAGCCGCAGCCGCGGCGAGACATAGAACCCGCAGTCGGAGTTGACGCTGCTCGCATGGTGGTCCCACATCTTGCGGGCTTCGACGGCCAAGGGGATCTCGCGGACATCGCGCCCCTGGCAACGGACCCCACCGGAGTTATTGCCGGAAGCGTGCCTGCCGGGTACATCTTTCTCAAAAATAATGACAGACTTTCCCTTTCGGGCCAGCTCAATTGCGGTCGCACACCCCATGATTCCGCCCCCTGCAATCAATACATCAGCTTTCATCGGGTCCTCCTATGTTCGCATTGGCGAGTTCTCCCAGGCTGACCGGTTTGATAGGTGGCCTCAAGCGGTGTTGTCGTATCTCCCTTGGGGGGATGTTTGAGTGACCGGCAATTAACTCGAATACGGCCGAACTGCACATGCGCCCCTGGCAGGGCCCCATACCGCAGCGAATCATGGCTTTGATTTCATTGTGATCGGCATAGCCCTCCTCAACCAGGGCCCGTATTCGACCAGCCGTTACCCCCTCGCAGCGGCAGACAATGGTCTCGTCAGCCAGACTGTAGAGGTCTTTGCGTGGGGCATACATGGCATCGATGAAGGGACGCGGGAACAACTCACGGTCCAGCTGCCTGCGGACCGGAGCAGATAATTCAAGATATTCAGTTCGGCTTATCCGGTGCATCTCCAGGGCTATTGTCAAAGCGGTCAGTCTGCCCTTGAACTCAGCCGCTTTTGCGCCATGCACAAAATTGCCGTCGCCGGCAACAAACACGGCCGGTAGATTAGTGCGACCGTCGACGGTGACATCCGGATGCCAGAATCGCTGTACCGGATCCCACGTATGGGCACAGCCGACCTGGCGCAGCAGGGAGGTATTGGGGATGATACCTTCACTGACCAGCAGCGTTGTGGCCTCGAAGCTCAGTTCTTTCTTGCCGCGGGTTGCCTGCACCCGCTCAAGCCTGTCGCGGCCTTCCGCGCAAAGATCCTTAACACCGCGGTAAATCGGTACTTTCCTTTTCAGCGCGGTGATCTGCACCTCCGCGATCATCTTGACGCCCTTGAGCAGGAAGCCAAATCGTCTTAAAGCACGCGGCATATGTTTAAAGGCGGGAAAGATCTGCGTCTGTGGTGTCGTATCCAGGATAGCCGCGACCGGCGCTTCAAGTGCAAAGAGGTGTTCGGCGACCAGCCAGAGTAGCGGGCCGCTGCCAGCCAAAACAACAGGCTCGATGGGGGAGAGGCTGGAATCTTTGAACAGGTTCGACATGCCTCCGCAGGTCATTACGCCGGGCAGTGTCCAACCGGGAAACGGGACCGGCCGTTCCATCGCTCCAGTGCTCAGGACAAGGTAATCACCACTCACCTTTGTTGACCCACCATTTCTGGAGAAAAACACATCTCCATTGGGCTCAGCCTGCCAGACCCGCGTCTGCGGAAAATACTCAACAGGCGCCTCCTTGAACACACTGATAAGCTCCATCCCGGCTGAATAGTCTTCTCCCAGGATTGCATGCTGCTTCGGTGAAGCTTTGCTGATGTTGCGGTAGATTTGCCCGCCCGGATTGGCCTGCTCATCCAGGAGTGCAACCTCGAGTCCCCTGGCGGCCATCTCGGCACTACAGGCAAGACCCGCCGGGCCAGCACCGATGACTATGGCATCGTATCTCGTTTTCATTGTTCCTCGTCACCCACTTTCCGCTGCCGTTTCACCTGCATACCGTCAAACACCGGTTCGAGGCAGGCCTGGCGGTTTTGCACTCCATCTATCTCCACCAGACATTCGAAGCAGACACCCATCAGACAATATGGTGCCCGCTCGTCGTCTTCCGCCGCCGAATGACAGAAATGTTCATCGGTGTGACCGAGCAGTGCTGCTGCAACACTGATACCAGCCGGTACCTCAAAGGGTTCCCCTTCAAAAGTGACGGTTACAGTATCAAGGGTGGCCAGCGGATTTTCCCAGCTGAATCTACTATTTTCTTTGCTCATCTATACCCTTTGTTAACAGCTTATCGGATGGCGTACAGGCAGTCTGTGTAATAAAGCCAGGATCGAGCCGCCTAGACCATGTAAGGCTCCTCCCACATCACCAGTTCCTGGCCCAGTCCTTTTTCCACCGCACTCTCGTACATGGTCGTTCCCCAGGCGATGTCCTGGAGAATCATGCCGTTGGAAATGAAGTATTTCTTTTTGCTGCTGTTCTTGTCGATTGTCGCGACACCAGCCGCGACCTTTCCCAGGTCATGGATATCACTTTCCTTGATCTCACCGCTGTCGACCATATTGTGCAGCTGGATATGGGGGATCGTGCGTTCATCTTCCGGAAGCATCAACCCCTCTATCTTGTATGTCTTCTGCATTTCCCAGCAATCCGGCACGACATGGGCATCACGCAGGTAGTCGTTTTCTACGTTGGCCCGGCCCGGCAGAGTCAGCAAAGACCCCTCTTTAAGCCACTTGTCCTCAAACAGCGGAGTGATGTCGCCAGAGATAGCAGAGGTCACCACGTCCTGGTTTTTCACTGCGTCTTCGAATTTTGTAACCATGGATACATCAATATTGAGATTACCGCTCATCTGCTCGCAGAATCGCTTTGCCGCCTCCTCATTGATGTCGAACACAACCACTTTTTTCAATGACGGCAAAGCCTTCACTATTGCGGTGGTGCTGTATTTTGAAATGGGCCCTGCGGCTATCACGCCAAGCGTCTCGCTGTCATCTCGGGCAAGATATCGCGCACTTAAGCCGACAACAGCCCCAGTACGCATGCCGCTGAGAACGTTGCACTCCATGATTGCCAGAGGGCGGGCTGTTTCGGCATCATTTATGGTCATCATCAGGATGGAGCGCGGCAGGCCATGGTTTTTTGGATTGTTTACATTTGAGCCGTACCACTTGTTGCCGCATACCTTGAATCGGCCGCCAAGGTATCCCGGCAGGGACATGAACCTCTGGTCCGGACCGCCTTTGGGCATGCCCTCAAACTGCGGATCCTTGGGGAACCAGACGCGCTGGCCATGTGAATTACGAGTCGACCCCCCCATAACATAATCCCCCTTTCCGGCTAGGGTGAAGGCTTCATCCATTACGTCGATACAGCGTTCCATGTCGGTAACGCCAGCGGCGATCATATCCTTCTGTGACAGGAATTTCATAGCGAGTCTTTTCGATGACATATGGGCCTCTCTGGAAGAATTAAGGAGTTGAAATAGCGCGGTAATTAGATCTCCAACTGATACATCACATATCACACACCTGTCAAGACTATTCTTGCGGGTAGGGGGCTGGGCAAGAGTCAGTATCCTGCAACTCAGCCCAGTGCTCCACTGGAGAGAAGTCGGATTATCCTATCCTAACCCGACCAGGACAACGCCTGCAAAGAGCAGAACCACTGCGGTAATTTTTGGACCGCAGCTGTGTTCTTTTAAAAAGAGAATCCCAAAGATCAGGCCTATGGGAATGCTGAGTTGACGAAAGGCGACCACATAACTGACATTGGTCACATACCCCATACTGATAAGGACCAAAGCATAGGTGACGAGGATTCCGGCTCCTTTGATTATTGAAGATAGTGGATTGGCGAGCTGCTGCATAAATATGCGCCGTTCATTCCACCGGGGTAAGACAACCAGTCCCTGCCAGAAGATGGTGGTCACCTGCTGGAGGCCGATATAGTAGAAGGCAATCAGGAAATTCTGGCGCAGAGTCACTGGCCGGCTTCCCCTGATAAGGTCCAGGGCGAAATCGTCGGTCAGGGAATACCCGGCGGTGCCGGCCGCAGCCAAAAGAGCCGCAGCAACGGCAACATTTTTATATCTCTGCAGTGAAAAATCCCTGAACGATGTCAAAGGAATCAGGAATCCCCCGGCTATGATCAGAACAATTCCGAAGAGAACCGCCGTTCCGATCGCTTCGCCCTGACCGAACCAAAACACCAACAGCGTCACCATGAGTGCCGGCATGGAACGGGCCAGGGGGTAGGCAACCGACAGTTCCCCTCTTTTATAGGCATAGGCGAGGCCCCAAAAGTAGAGTCCCTGAAAAAATCCGGTAAGCAGCAGCAGAGGCCAGAGCTGTCTAATGATATCGATCACCTGAACTCTTCCAAAAATCAGCAGAGGCATGACAAGAAGGGCGCCAAACAGGTTAGCGAGAAGGAACGACGCTGTCGAAGGATGGTCCTTCTTGCTGAAGAGATTCCACCCGGCATGAGCCAGGGCAGAAGTGATGAGCAGGATCGCAGCGGTCAGGGTCATTCTGGAACCTTGGATTTGGTTGACAAGAGCAAATTGCTAAATCGGCCCACTGCAACGAACGTGGAACCACCCCCGAATACAAGATCATTTGATTCAACGCAAGAAGTCTTTTGACTATCGCTCAAAATACATCCTCTGCTGGGCACCGGATGAGGCTGACAGATCGAGCCAAACCCCCTTAAAATGGGGTTTCATTATTTATGTCGGGGACTGTGCCTTAGACCAAAGCAGCCGGCTGGGCTCTTTCGAGTTTGGTGACACAGAAGAGGTGTACACATCTGCAGAATGCCCGGAGACATTAGCAGCCAATGCTATCACTCTACCAAGCGGACTCGATCGATTAAACGCTGCAGGGATGATGCAACAGAGGGTTTTGAATGCCAGGGAAGGAAGTGATCCACATTTTTTAACACAAGGGTTTCGAGAGGTGCATTGATCAAGGTGCGCTGCAGGTAGCTCACATTAGCGATGGGTACCAGAGGATCCCTATCTCCATGCACCACCTCGACGGGCATGCTGATCTCGTGCAGTCTATCTGCCTGGGCCAGCAGCCCGCACTTGAGAGAGAGGAGTTCCTGGTTGGCATTATTGATCGCTCTGGGTAACAGCTTCGAAACTGGTTTGAGTCTGCCGATAAACTGCAGCCAGACTGCTTCTTCCAGTTCAGGGTCGAACGCTCCGGCCAAAAGAAGCATACCGCCGACCCTGTCGGGATAATCGAGAGCGGTTTGCATAGCAACCGAACCACCTGATGAATGGCCCACCAGGATCGTTTTTCTGCCGCGGTTCGTCTTCAGGAAGGGGGAAATAGCTTGGGCCTGATGCTCGAGCGAGACAACGGCATGCTGGGGTTCACTGAGCCCGTAGCCGGGGCGATCAAGCGCTATATACTCATGTCCTTCCGGGACGGCGAGCAGATAATCAGCCCAGCCTCTGGCATTCCCGGGCGTACCATGTACGAAGATAACCCGTCGCCCTGGCGGTATTCCCGCCTGCAGAAAACTGACGAGAGCCGCGCCCGGCGAATCCGACCTCTTTGACTGCCGTTTGATACCAGCAATCTGCTCTTTACTGGCAGAAATTGTAACGGGCGCGTTACGGCCGTTCATGCTGGAAACAAACACCTTGACGGCAGAGAGCGGCGGTAGCATACGCATTCGGGGGCGCACGTTCTGCTCATGTCTTTTAGTCATCATATTTTGTCGCAATCTGCATCAGCCTAACCGAAAAATTGATTGAGCCCGTCCTCTCTCAGCTATTTGAAAACCGTCTGGGAATTCCGCATCTAATAGTTTATATCCATTGCTATTGTATAAGCATTGTTTTGAGTTCACCATAGCCAGAGTCTCGATGTTCCACCTCTTCTAAAGTTTCTTTATTATCGTCCGCTTAGCATTCACCCCAGACATTGAGTGCACCTGGAGAAGCGGCTTTTCCGGCGCCCTGTAAATGGTGATTAGATAGTTGATGTTGCATCACAAATAAGCGGTAGCCATGGGTCTTCAAAAGGAGGCTGATGGGCCTGAAAATTAATTCCAAAATTGTGCAGAATTTGCTTGACAGGCTCCTGGTGTGTGATATATCAGATATCTATACAGTGGATTTTGTTCCAGCTGGTTACTGCTGGTGTATTTCCCATAGAATTGATTGGCACAACAATAAAAACCTGGAGGTTCAAAATGGCTGCAATGAAAATGACCACCGAAGAGGCTTTTGTAAAAGTTCTTCAGATGCATGGCATAGACAACGCATTTGGTATTATCGGCTCGGCAATGATGCCGATATCCGATCTGTTTCCGCAAGCTGGAATTACCTTTTGGGACTGTGCCCATGAATGCAACGCCGGCATGATGGCTGACGGCTTCAGCCGGGCCTCCGGCAAGATGTCGATGATGGTCGCCCAGAACGGACCCGGCATCACCAACTTCGTTACACCGGTAAAAACTGCCTATTGGAACCACACTCCCCTGCTGCTGGTAACCCCGCAGGCAGCAAACAAAACGATGGGTCAGGGTGGTTTCCAGGAAGTCGAGCAGATGGCCGTGTTCAAGGACATGGTTGCATATCAGGAAGAAGTGCGTGATCCTTCACGTATAGCGGAAGTCCTGAACCGGGTAATCATGAAGGCCAAACGAGCCTCCGCTCCTGCTCAAATCAATGTGCCGCGTGACTTCTGGACTCAGGTAATCGAGATTGAACTGCCGCCCATCGTTGATTTCGAACTGCCTTCTGGCGGCGAGGGTGCGGTTGCCCGGGCAGCCGAAGTGCTTGCAAAGGCCGAGTTCCCGATAATTCTGAACGGTGCCGGTGTTGTCCTCGGTGATGCAGTCAAAGAGTCCATGGCTCTGGCCGAGCGTCTTGATGCGCCGGTGTGCTGCGGTTACCAGCACAATGACGCCTTTCCGGGAAGTCACCCGCTGTTTGCCGGCCCGCTGGGCTACAACGGCTCTAAAGCAGGAATGGAGCTAATCGCCAAAGCGGACGTCGTGTTGGCCCTTGGTACCCGCCTGAACCCATTTTCGACTCTGCCTGGGTACGGAATTGATTACTGGCCCAAAGATGCGACTATCATCCAGGTCGAAATCAACCCGGACCGAATCGGTCTGACCAAGCCGGTCACTGTCGGTATCGTTGGAGATGCCAAAAGAGTCGCTGCCGCAATCCTCGAACAGCTCCCAGATACCGCCGGTGATTCAGGCCGCGATGAACGCAGAGCGCTGATTGCCAAAACCAAGTCGGATTGGAGTGCGGAGCTGGCCTCGATGGATCATGAAGAGGACGATCCTGGAACAACCTGGAACGAGCGTGCTCGCAACCGTGAACCAGAGAAGATTTCTTCTCGCATGGCCTGGCGTGCGATCATGAAAGTGCTGCCGAAAGAGGCAATTATCTCGTCTGATATCGGTAATGCCTGTGCGATCGGCAACGCCTACCCGACCTTCGAAGAGAGCCGAAAATACCTGTCGCCTGGTCTGTTTGGGCCCTGCGGCTATGGTTTCCCGGCAATCTGCGGAGCCAAGATCGGCAAACCTGATGTGCCGGTTGTCGGTTTTGCAGGTGATGGCGCTTTCGGCATCTCGATGAACGAGATGACCGCCTGTGGACGTGACAGCTGGCCGGCGATCACCATGGTGATCTTTCGTAACTACCAGTGGGGTGCAGAGAAGCGGAATACCACGCTCTGGTTTGATGACAATTTTGTCGGCACCGAGCTCGACCTGCAGGTTTCCTATGCAGATATCGCCAAGGCCTGCGGAGTCAATGGTGTTCAGGCAACCTCGATGGAAGATCTGACCGACAAGCTGAATGCGGCCATCAAAGCACAGATGGAAGAAGGCACAACCACCTTTATCGAGGTTCTGCTCAACCAGGAACTGGGCGAACCGTTCCGCCGTGACGCCATGAAGGCTCCGGTTCCCGTCGCCGGTATCGATCCGGCTGACATGCGCTCACAGAAGGAAGCCTGATTTCGGTGACGGTGGCTGATAACAAGATAAGCGAAGTTTTATGTTAACGATATAACGCGATTTCTTCCCCAGCAGATGGCGGTGCCAGATGCTGGGGAACTGGAACTGCAAAAGGGCACACTCGGGAGGTTCTACCATGACAAAAACAAACTGGCTGGAATATGACACAGAGGAAATGGTTGCAGCGGATAAGGACTGCCTCTGGCATCATCTGAAGCCACACAAGCTATTTGAGATGCAGGAACAGATGGTCATCGTAGAGGGCAAGGGGTTGATGGTCACGGATATCCGGGGAAACGAATTTCTTGACGTAACCTCGGGCGGTGTGTGGAGTGTCATGGTTGGCTATGGCCGGGACTCGATTGCCGACGCCGTCTGCGCCCAGATGAAAAAAATGCCTTATTTTGCTGGCGCTTACGGAACAGTACCAGCCATCAAATTTGCCCAGAAACTGCTGGAAAAGCTACCGCGGCACGGCAAGGTCTATTTTTCAAACTCCGGGTCTGAAGCCAACGAAAAAGCTTACAAGCTCGTTCGGCAGGCCTCCAGGATCAGCCCGGAACGCGAGGGCAAATTCAAAATAATGTATCGGGACCGTGACTATCATGGAACAACCATAGGGGCGATGAGTTCCTCTGGCCAGCCCCAGAGAAGAGAGGATTTCGGGCCGTTTCCAGAGGGGTTTGTGCAGTTCCCTCACTGCTGCTGCTACCGCTGCCCGTATGACAAGACCTATGGCGAGTGTAATATCGAGTGTGCCCGCAAAGTTGAGGATATTATCCTCGAGGAAGGTCCGGAAACGATTGGCGGGCTAATCGTCGAGCCGATTACGGCCGGCGGCGGAATATTAAAACCGGTCCCCGAATACTTCCCGCTGCTTCAGGAAATATGCAGAAAATACGATATCTGGCTCATCCTTGACGAGGTTGTCTGTGGATTCGGCAGGACCGGCAAATTCTGGGGACATGAGCATTTCGACGTTGACCCGGACATGATAACTATGGCCAAAGGGTTGGCAAGTTCATACGAGGCCCTCTCTGCAACGGTGGTAAAGCAAGAGATTTACGACCTGTTTCTCTGCGATCCGTCGGATCCCGAAAAACGGCTCAATTATTTCAGGGATATCAGTACCTACGGCGGCTGCACCGCACCGATGACTGCTGCCCTGGAAAGCACCAGAATCATTGAAGATGAAGACCTTGTTGAGAACAGCAGAGTGGTCGGAGAGTATCTGCTGGAGAAGCTCAAGGGTCTGGAGCACTTTGAATGGGTTGGCGATGTCAGGGGGCAGGGGTTGTTTGCCGGCATCGAATTTGTTACGGACAAGGCCACCAAAGAGCCTGTCACAGAAGCCCAGATGGCAACACTTATGGGCAATCTCCTGGCCCAGGGGGTGATAGCCGGGAGAACAAACTCGAGCTTTCACGGACTCAATAACGTTATGAATTTTGCCCCGTGTCTCATCATTACCAAAGAACAGGTTGATACGGTAATTTCAGCGGTGAATAAAGCCATCGAGAAAACCTTCAAATAAACAGGAGGCCAGACAATGATCGTCGGCATATTAAAGGAAATTAAAATCGCAGAGAAGCGTGTAAGCATGACACCGGCAGGGGTCATCTCCATGATTAGTAACGGCCATGACGTCTTCGTAGAAAAAGCAGCCGGTGAAGGCGCCGGCTATCCCGATGCAGAATACGTTGCTGCAGGGGCCACCATCCTTGATACTCCCGCAGAGATCTATCAGAAATCCGATATGGTCATGCACGTCAAGGAACCGCAGCCGTCCGAGTATGACATGATCAGGGAAGGCCAGATCGTTTTCACTTACCTGCACTTGGCCGCAGACGAACAGCAGACCCACGCTCTGATCAAGAGCAAGTCCGTATCAATTGCCTACGAGACCATTGAAAAGGCTAACGGCTCCCTGCCGCTGCTGGTACCGATGAGTGAAGTTGCCGGTCGCATGGCAACCCAGGAAGCCGCCAAATATATTGAAATGCCCCAGGGAGGAATGGGTATTCTGCTCGGCGGGGTGACCGGTGTTGCCCCGGGAACTGTCGTTGTCATCGGCGGCGGAGTAGTTGGTATCAATGCGGCTAAAATGGCCTGTGGCCTCGGAGCAAAAGTGTATGTCCTCGATACGAATCTCGAGCGACTCGCCTACCTTGACGATGTGATGCCGGCAAACTGCTTCCCGGTCATGTCCAATCCGACCGTTCTGCGGGACCTGGTTAAAGAGGCCGATGTGGTTATCGGTGCAGTCCTGGTTGCAGGGGCCAAGGCGCCTAAACTACTCACCCGTGACATGCTCAAAGAAATGAAGAAGGGCTCTGTTATCGTTGATGTTGCCATCGACCAGGGGGGCTGCTTTGAAACCTCCAGACCGACAACACACGACGATCCGACCTACGAGGTTGATGGGGTTATTCATTATTGTGTAGCCAATATGCCAGGAGCAGTTGCCAAAACATCTGCCCGAGCGCTGACCAATGCAACCTTGCCCTATGCCATAGAGATCGCCAATAAGGGGTGGAAAAAAGCAATGCAGGAAAACAAGGAGATTAAGCTGGGAGCCAATGTGGTCCAAGGCGAGATTACCTATAAGGCCGTGGCCGATGCTTTTGATCTCCCCTACACTCCGATCGACAAGTTTCTGTAAGGCGGAAACAGGGAGCTCTCTGCTTCCCTGAGTTGACATATCCGACGGGGATCAGTGAGAGTGTCGGACTTTGCCAGCAGGGAAGCATCAGGCTTTGATCAGTATGAAAAGGACAAATTAGATGGCTGAAAAACTGGAGTTTTCATCTCTGAGCGATCAGGTATACTCCTACTTGAGAAGACAGATGAACCAGGGAACCATGCTCCCTGGTTCAACCATCCATATCGGAGATATTGCCACTCAGTTGGGCATCAGCAAGACCCCCCTCAGGGACGCCTTGATTCAGCTTGAGTGCGAGGGGTATGTGGAAATCCTCCCAAGAAAAGGCGTGCGGGTAAACAAACTCCGGATTCAAGATGTTAAGAACGCCTACGCCGCCATTGGACTGGTTGAGGCGTTTATCGTGACAAGTTGCATCGACAAGATCACGCCGCGTCACATCAAAGAGCTTGAAGAGCTGAACGAAACGATCATCTCGGACATCAAGAAGAAAGATTTCTCGAGACTCTTCTCAACCAACCTGCAGTTTCACAACGTTTATCTGGAGATCTCGGACAACGAACCTCTGAAAAAATTCATCCTGCCGATAAAACACCGCCTCTACGATTTTCCGAGGCAGAACTATATCAGTGAGTGGGAGTTGAACAATTGTGAAGAACACAGACGGGTTATCGGCTGCCTGAAAACGGGTGATGGGGAGGGTGCGGCGAGGATTTTAAAAGACGAGCATTGGTCGTATGAATATCAGCAAGCTTTTATTTATTCTTTCTATGGGTTTGCTAAATAACGGCAACACCTATCCTATTTACAGCCTTTAGATAGTCCTTTTCGCTGCATTCTTTTCCGAAACAGTTACAACATTAGTACCTCCCAGGCAGTTTCTTCCCAGAAACAGGTACATTAATACGTGCTCTGTTTGGATGCAAAGACGCACCTTCCTGCGCAGAATCAAGGTTTTTAAGCTCATCTTACCCGGCTCGGGATGGCCTTAAAAAGAGGACGATGAGTTGATCCCCTTACCATCGATGCTTTGATCAGGTGGATAGACGGCTATGCTGCAATAAGAGAGGGTGGGAAAACTCGAATGTTTTGAAAAAGAAAAACGAAGGCACGCCTGCCACTTCCCTGGAGGATGAGGAGGCGTGCCTTTTTTCAGCTACATACTAGTATAATTCACTAGTAAGGTTTCACACTGGTTTACAGCTCGCCGATGTCCATCAGGAACTGCTTCCACAGAGCAACGCCCTTGGCAGCAGCTTCAGACTTCTCAGCGACTTTCGGCCAGACATCTGCGATGGCCTTTTCACGCATTCTCTTTACTTCTTCCTCGGACATGTAGATGACTTCGCCACCTGCGTCGATGAGGATCTGTTTCGCCTCTTCGACACCTTCGTCATGCATACGGCTGGTCTCGAAATAGGTGGACATGAAAACGCCGTTGATACGGTCTCTCTGCCACTGGTTCAGCGCATTCCACTTGTCCAGGTTGACATAAATCTCCTGGTGCTGTGAAGGACACCAGCCAGGCATGATTGCGTATTTGATGACCTCATGGAAAGCCATGTCATCAATGCCGCCGGTATCCCAGTAGGTACCGTCGATGGTGCCAAGCTTGATCGCCGTATAGATATCACCTCCGCCCATGGAGACCGGAGCTCCGCCCATGGCAGCATGGAACAGGGCGTGGGGGCCACCAGCTCTCATTTTCTTACCGGAGAGGTCTTCCCACTTGTTTACCGGGAATTTGGTGAACATGGCATTGGGGCCCTGGCTGGTCCAGCCTACCCATTGGAGATTGCGATCATTGGCTGCTTTCTGCACAATGTCGCCGATGCGGTATTTTGGGTCACCGAACATGGCCGCCCAGGAATCACGCCAGTTGTTTGCGCCCATTGCCATTCCAAAGGCCAGCATGCCCTCTGGCATGTCGCCGCCATAGACCGTGGCCCAACCGGCATAGACATCAAGCATTCCTGCCGCAGTAGCGCCAAAAGCCTCCGAGCCGCTGGTAATTGCGCCTGCTGGCTGCAACTCGATTTTTATGGTACCCTCGGTGGCCTCTTCCACGGCCTTGATCCAGGGCACGATACCATTTGCCCAACCGGCATCCGATGAATCAAAGCACGGCTGGAATACCCATTTTGTTACCTTGTCTGGTTTTTCATTGTCTCCAGCCGCCAAGGCTGCAGGCACGGCAAAAATGCCGAGAATGCAGAGCACGGCTAGCAGTTCTACCAATCTTTTTTTCATTGCGGTCTCCTCCTGGTTCTGTTCAGTTTGTCTTCTGTTTATTTGAAGTGAATACCATCACCTCAAAACCCAAATCCTGCTTACTGCTACATAGACGAAAATGACAGGAACATGCCTTTAACCTTAAGCACTCGCCTTTCTTTTTTCACCTGTAACCACGGTTATTACATCGTTAACAAATTTTTTAAAAACAACAGCCAGCATAATTACGGCTGATATCGGTATGAAAATCTTGATTGGATAGATGGGGAAAGGAATACTCGTCGGGGTCACCTGCTTCATTTTAAGCGATAGCATTGCAGCTGAGCTGCCCTTCCAGATCAGTACAGTCAGGAACATAACCGTGAAAACAACGGTAATAATATCGCAAATCGCCTTTTTGCGGGCAGAGAAATTCGCATAAAAGAGATCGAGCTTCACAAAATTCTCGTCATTGAGTGCATATATTCCACCTACACAGGCCATCAGGACCATGGCAATCTGGACGGTAGTAGAAATCCACAGAGAGGGTTTATTTAAAACGTAGCGCAGAAATACATCCGATACGCCAAAGATCATACAGTAGAGCAGCAGAACCCAGCCGATTCGGCCCATCACTTCAGCGATAAAATCTATGACCTTTTCAGTCATATTCCAGAATTTCATTTCTACCTCCTACAAATTATCTCTTTTATCCCTGGAGACAAATTGGTGATGTCTGCAAAGATTTTCTCCCACAGGGCGAATAGGGCGAATTTTCTCAGATTTTGTTAACAAAACAAAGTATCTGGTATTATTTCAGTTTATTTGGCAGCCATGTCGCTATCTCCGGAAAGATGAAGACCAGCGCCAACCCTAGAAGCTGCAGGAGAATGAAAGGCCCGACCGACTTGTAGACATCTCCCATACTCACGTCTGGCGGTAAAACGCTTTTTAACCAGAACAGTACAAAACCAAAAGGCGGAGTCAGGTAGGCGATCTGTATATTGACGATGAACAGGACCCCGAACCACAGTTTGTCGATACCCAACTCGTTGATGATCGGGATATAAAGGGGCGTACATAACATGATTATGGCCCAGTCATCCATGACCATGCCAAGCATCAGGATAATAAACATCATCATCAGCAGGATGCCGTTCTCACCCCCGGGCATGCCCAGAACCAGCGAGGTCACCAGTTCCTGGCAGCCCATCGAGTTAAATATGTTCAGGTAGATATTAGCGCCGATCAGGATCCACAAGCCCATTCCGGTAAGCTTGACCGTGGTTTCCAGGGAGGACCGGAGAACCTGCCAGGTCAGCTTGCGATAAATGATGTTGATGAGAAACGCACCAGTTGCGCCAAATGCAGCCGCTTCCGACGGAGTAGCAATCCCCCCCCAGATAGCTCCGAGGACCATGAGAATGAGGACCATGAACGGCCAGATATTGAACAGAGCCTGGATTTTCTCACTTACGGTAAATTTTTCATCGGCAGGCAGGGCTGGGCCTATGTGCGGCTGTATCTTGCAGCGCACTCCAATGTAGATGGTATAGAACATTGCCAGCATCAGGCCCGGAAGCAAGCCTCCCAGGAACAGCCCGCCGATTGAAACCTTGGCGAGCAGGCCGTAGAAGATGAACGGAACACTCGGAGGGATCAGGGCTCCGAGGGCGCCACCAGCTCCGATCGAACCGATCGCTATTTTCTTGCTGTATTTGTACTTGATCATTGAGGGGTAGGCGATCTGCCCCATGGTGATGGTCGCTGGAGGGGTGATTCCGGTAATCGCCGCGAAGATGGTACACACCTGGACCGTACCCATGGCCAGCCCGCCGGGGATATGACCGATCAACTTATAGGCGGCTTCATAGGCCGCCTCGGCAATACCCGAAAAACGGATGAGACTCCCCATAAAGAGAAACAGCGGGACGGTTACCAATACCCCGTTCCACGGGGTATAATAAAAGGCACTGGGAATGGCGAGCAAAGAACGGGGTTCGAAGATTGCCGCGAAAAGCACCGCCGTGCCGCCTAATCCGAGGGCAACTGGCAAGCCGAGGAACAATCCCAAAAACAGACAGAGGAAATACAATAAAGTGATCAGCTCAATGCTCACGTCTTCTCCTTTCTTGTTCCTTCAGCTTATGGGCTCACGCATAAGACGCGAGCCCATAAGCCAAGACACATTTTTGAATCAGTTCTGCAGGACTACAGTGCAGTAAATCTTGTACGATCTATTCCTGCTAAAACTTAGGTGAGACTTATAACCTTCTGCCTCCTTCAGTTCAGCCATCAATATGGTCAACCACTGGTCATATTGATCAACCGTAGGAAACGGTCCGGCAAAACCTGGTATGCAATTGTAAAAATCAAAGCAGCAGCTTTTATCCTTTAATAAAAAAGGAACAATAGGCAAGCTAAAAATCAATTCATTCCAAATATATGAAAATGAATGAATTAATTTCCAATCTGCAAAACTGATACCGACTTATTGGGCCACACAACTCCGGACATTCGATTTCTCCTTCTTGTCCGCACTTCCTGCTGCCTCACCACCGCTAAATTGCCCAGTCGGAGGTGCGACCCGGACAGTGGCGATCTTGTTCTGGACAAAGAAATCGATTCCGTCTTTTCCCTGGACTTTGTTTGTCCCGAGGTGAGAATCCTTGATCCCACCAAAAGGCAGGTAGGGATGCGGAGCACAGACTCCGACATTGACCCCGACCATGCCGGCATTGGCTTCTGAGATGAATTGTTCGGTGTAGTACTGGTTCTGGGTGAAAATGCAGGCACCGTTGCCAAAAGGCTGGGCCCGGATGATTTCGAGGGCATCGTCGAGGTCCCGAATTTTCATCACGGACACGACCGGGCCGAAAATTTCTTCCTTGGCGATAGTGCGGCATGGGGTAACACCCTCAAAAATGGTCGGTGCCACGAAATAGCCGTTCTTATTCTTGTCGGGCAGTTCAGGATTCCGGCCGTCAAGGACCAGGTTCGATCCTTCCTTGATGCCGATTTCGATGTACTCTTCAATCTTCTTCTTGGCTGCAGCCGAGATGACCGGACCCATATAGATATCCGGGTCCATGGCATCTCCGGTTACGATACCTTTACCCGCCTCGATCATTTTCTCCAGCAGGGAATCATAGACTTCCGGTACCACGGCGACGATCGATCCGGCCAGGCAGCGTTGACCCGCGGATCCGAAACAGGAGTGGATGAAATTGTCTATGAAGATGTCCGGCTGCACGTCTTCCATTGCCACCAGAATATTTTTCGCTCCGCCCAGGAGCATGCTCCGTTTGCCGCCCCGACCGCAGGCCTCTGCCATTTTCTTCGCGGTAGGTGTCGAACCGACAAGGCAGACACCGCTCATCTTCGGGTTTTCGTACCAAGTGCCTGGAATGGAGCGGTTTCCGTGGATAATATTAACGACACCATTGGGCAGCCCGATGGCCTTGAAGATGTCGCCCATCTTCTGCATGAACAGCGGAGACTGTGTTGAGGGCTTATAGATAAAGGTGTTGCCGACTGCAATGGCATAGGGAATAAACCAGGCAAAAACCAGGGCTGGAAAATTGAAGGGGGCCACACCGCCGAACACGCCGAGGGGCTCTTTCACTACACGGCCGGTGATATTGGCAGAGATACCCTGGAGATTCTCACCCTGGAGCAGGGTGGGTACCGAGCAGGCGGTCTCGATGATCTCGATTATCCGCCGGATCTCTCCCCGGGCCTCGCTGATATGCTTCGCCTGATCTATGGCGATAGATACGGCCAGCTCTTCTTCCTGGTCGATGATAGCCTGCCTGAGATCAAATATATACGTCATCCGTTTGGACAGGGCCAGTTTCCGCCATGAGTCATATGCCGAGTAAGCTGAATCAATGCATTCCAGAGCCGTCTTTTCCGAGGATAGCGGTACTTCACCGATTTGTTCACCAGTGGATGGGTTGTACAGTGGCACCATCTCGACACCACTCTCTTCCACCCATTCCCCATGAATAAAATTTCGAATCCTGAAACCTTGTTCTTGTGCAGACATAGATCACACCCCTTTACGCTGTTTTTGTTGTGAGGACGATATGGCTTGAGAAGTCATGTATTGTTTTCCTCGTGCAGCCAAAGCCCAGAAAAGGGCCAGTTTTAGAATAGACGTAACGCTGATCTCTAATATATCAGACATCAGAATGGTGTCAAGCGACTTTTCCAGGCCGCTGTTCAGCCTGTCTTTGTGATTCGATAACAATCTGAATTCAATGGCTAATCGTTTTAAAGGGTGGAGACAATCCTGCGCTCTAAGAAAACCACACCATGGTAACAGAATGTGCACCACTCAACAGGTGAGGAACAACAGAGCTGACAACATCGGGATAATGACGGAATAGGCTGCCTCTTAAATTTCTGATCGAATCTGGATCGGTTGTGCCGGGTAGACAAACCAAGTTTTTTTGGGGTCATCGCGACGATTTGTATTGACTGGATTGGGCAGTGAGGCAATTATCAGGTGAAAGCTCAGCCGGGATAGTGCGGCCGGCATTTTTTTCATAACCGTCTATGGCGATAACTCCTTACCACAAAAGAATTGGAGCAGCATATGATGAAAAAAAACACTAGTGGACCAATCGTTGGCTTTATAGGGATTGGGGTAATGGGCAAAAGCATGGTCCTGAATCTCATGCGCGGCGGCTATGACATCCATGTCTTTACCAGGACGAAAACAAAAGCGGCAGAGCTGATCGACAAGGGCTGCAGCTGGCAGACATCCCCGGCCGGTGTTGCCGCCGCTGCCGATATAATTATCACCATGATTGGTTCTCCGAGGGATGTGGAAGAGGTCTACCTGGCTGACGCTGGAGTGCTGGCAAAGGCCCGGAAAGGGGCAATTGTAATCGACATGACCACCTCAAGTCCGCAGTTGGCTGAACAGATATATAGGCAAGCCAAGAATCTCGGAATATCAGCTCTTGACGCTCCGGTCTCAGGCGGCGACATAGGAGCGCAGCAGGGCACCCTGTCGATTATGGTTGGCGGGGACCAGGAAGCATTCGAGCAGGCCCGGCCGCTTTTTGAGATCATGGGCAAAAATATCGTCTACCAGGGCCCTGCAGGCAGCGGACAGCATTGCAAGATGGCTAATCAGATTGCCGTTGCCTCTACCATGGTGGGTGTGTGTGAATCCTTGCGCTATGCCGAGAAAGCAGGGCTTGATCCCACCACAGTGCTCCAGAGTATCGAGGCCGGAGCAGCAGGCAGCTGGACCTTGAGCAATCTCGCCCCGCGGATGATTAAAGGCGATTTCGGCCCGGGATTTTATGTGAAACACTTTATCAAGGACATGAATATCGCTCTCGAATCCTGCGCCGATATCGAGTTGCGGGCCAGGGGGCTGCAACTTGCCAAAGAGTTATATGATCAGATTGCTGCAGACGGCGGTGAGTATTTGGGTACCCACGCTCTTTATCAGTACTACAAGTAGACGGGTTAACCGGGCGAAAGACAGGAAATTTAAGGGCCAACATACCATTTGGCGTTAGGCAACTTAGCAACATCGTTTATTGATAACTCAATTACAAATCATCAACCAGAGAGGCATACATGACCACTTCCCAGACAAACGCTTCCCTCCAGGAACTCAGAAGCACATTTATCGCCAAAGGAATCTCCAGTGCCACGAGCAACTATATAGTGCAGGGTAAAGGCGCGATACTCGTCGACGTCGAGGGTAACGAATTTATCGATTTCGCCGGCGGCATTGCAGTGATGAATGTAGGGCATTCTCACCCGAAGGTCGTCAAGGCGATCAAAGACCAGGCAGAAAAACTCACCCATACCTGTTTCATGGTCTCTCCCTATGAATCCTCCGTCACCCTTGCAGAAAAATTGTGCCGGCAAGTGCCGGGCGACTCTCCGAAGGCTGCCATGTTTGCCAACAGTGGGGCTGAAGCCGTTGAGAACGCCGTGAAGATTGCCCGCTACCATACCCAGAAGTCTGCAATCATCGCCTTTGACAACGGTTTTCATGGCCGAACACTGATGGGTATGACTCTGACCTCGAAGATTAAACCTTACAAATACGGCCTCGGCCCGTTCGCTCCAGAAATTTACCGGATGCCTTTTGCAAACTGTTACCGCTGCCCGTTCAACAAGGAATATCCGGACTGCGACGTGGCCTGTGCAGATCACCTGGAATATTTTTTCATCAACCATGTAGGCGCCGAACAGACTGCCGCTATCATCATCGAACCGATCCAGGGTGAGGGCGGTTTCATCACGCCCCCCAAGGAATATTTCCAGAAACTCAAAGCGATCTGTGAAAAAAACAACGTGCTGATGATTGCCGATGAGATCCAGACGGGCATTGGCCGAACCGGGTACATGTTTGCCATGGAATATTTTGGCGTGGAAGCTGACCTGACTACAACGGCAAAGAGCCTGGCGGCCGGCATGCCGCTCAGCGCCGTGGTTGGTAAAAAAGAAATTATGGATTCAGTGCACCCATCAGGAATCGGCGGGACTTATGGCGGGAACCCCGTCGCCTGCGAAGCGGCCCTGGCCGTGTTTGATATTCTAGAATCCGAGAACCTGCTGGAGAGAGCAAAAGAACTTGGCAAGGTTCTCAATAAAACCTTCCTTTCATTCCAAGAAAAGTACAATATCATCGGAGACGTGCGTGGCCTCGGGCCGATGATAGCCATGGAGTTAGTCCAGGATCGCCAGACCAAAGCCCCTGCGGCAGAAGAGACAAAAGCTCTGGTTAATTATTGCTATGAGAAAGGGTTAATCGTTCTGGCTTGTGGATCTTATGGCAACGTTCTTCGTTTTCTCATGCCACTGGTCATTACCGACGAACAACTTCAAAAAGGAATCGATATAGTAAACGACGGTCTTCGCGCGATCACAGAGTAGGAGACCTGCAGATAGTACTGTTTCTCAAGCTGTTAAGGGGTCTTTGGCCAT
>CAJQNS010000231.1 GCA_905479735.1 uncultured Desulfofustis sp. | reverse complement strand
GAAACCAGACCACGACACGCCAAAAGCTCAAGCAACAGAGCCAGATATAGTTTAGAGCTTCAAGAAATACGCTCATGGGTATCTGAGTGAATTGTATTTGGCCGCAGAGTTTCAAGCTCCGACTGACCAAAAAACATATTTAAGATTGCCGAGCGGAAGGTCACGCCTGAAAAATTCTTCTCAGCTTGACCTTGTTCCTGATAAGGTTGGAAGCGGCACAAATACTCCTAACGAGAGGGTTCCGCCGGCAAGGTTAGATTTTCAGAATAATTGGACCGCGAGGGTGATCAGGAAGAACCGTAACCCAGCCTATTTGTCGATTTGGGTAAGATTGGCAGGATAATTCTATTTTACTCATCCAATTCATCGATTCTAACTTCTGGTCTGAAGATAAATCTTGACACCAGCGGTTGGTTAGTTTAGTTAATTAACCAACGTGTGCTGGTGTTTCTCTTTTCGACATTCAATTTTCCATTCTGGAACATATCAAAATCTAAATTTTCTTAGAGGGGCTGATATGGCACTGAGAAAAGAACCTTTCCATCTTGATCAAAATATTAAGCCATTAGACCCGACTGAGGTTCATCAGGTGCAACTGGCGTCTGGCAGGATGATGCCGGCAGCGGCATTCGGGACGTTTCACTCGGATTGGGCACAAGAACATATGGAGGACGCCACTGTAGAGGCAATTCGCTTAGGCTGGCGCCACATTGACACTGCACGTGCCTATGAAAATGAAGAGGTAGTAGGAGAGGCTATTCGACGGTCGATCCGTGAGGGGTATATTTCCTCAGCCAATGATCTGTTTATAACCGGTAAGCTGTGGAACGGGCATATGAGCCCGAAAGATGTGGCTTCCGCTTGTGATGTTACTCTTAATGCACTTGGCATAGAGCAGATCGATATGTATCTGAATCATTGGCCGTGGCCGAATGTACATACGCCAGGTTGTGCGGGCGAACACCGTAATCCGGATGCAGTCCCATACATTCATGAGGCGTTCATGGATACTTGGGGGGAAATCTGCAAGCTCAAAAAAACAGGCAAGGTGGTAGATATCGGTACCTCGAATCACACTGAAGCCACCATGAAGCTATTACTTAATGATGTTTCTGAAAATGAGCGTCCCGTATTGAATCAAATGGAGATGCATCCACTTTTCCAGCAGACGGAACTGGTCCGGTATTTTGAATCGGAACAGATTATCTGCACGGGCTATATGGCCGTAGGCTCTCCCCACAGGCCCCTCCGCGACAAATTCAGGGAACACCATACGGATTTGGCCGATCCTGTTATCCAAGCCATTGCCGAGGAGTTGGATGTGTCAGCAGGGCGAGTAAGCTTGAATTGGGCCGTGCAACGCGAAAACAAAAGCGGCGGCTTCGTGGCCATGACGACGAAATCATCCCGTATAGCTGAAAATCTCAAAGCAGCAACCGAGGACATTCTAACCGAGCAGCATCTACTGGCCATTTCGGGGGATGGCTCCGAGCAACATCCGGGAATAGATGCAAACAATCGATTAATCTGGGGTCAGGTTTTCCTATGGCCGGAAACCAATGGTGATTGGAGAGTTCTTTGGAATGACTCTCAGGTGTTCATTACTCACGAAGGGTATCAACAATTTAAAGCTTCCTGGACTGCTCACAATAAAGTGCAAATCGATACTACCTTCAGGGGGTAGAGGCATGAAAGAAGTTGGCATGATCAATGGTAAAATCGATTCGGCGCTGAATCGTCAAGGACACATGGACCTGTTGATGGTAGTTGATGCGGGTTTTCCTTGCCCGGACCACGTCGAACTCATCGACATTGCACTCTCTGAAGGAGTGCCGTCGGTACTCGACGTGTTAGTTGAACTGCGCAAAGTGCACTCAGTCGAAAAAATTCTTGTCGCTCAGGAGACGCAGGACCACAACCCCAACTATTGCAGAGAGATTTCACAATCGTTTGGGGATGGGGTGTCAATGGAGGTAATTCCACATGACAAGTTGAAGGAGCGAAGCCATCAGGCAAAAACGATTATTCGGACAGGTGATTTTACCGCTTGGGGTAACGTGATGCTGGTTTCTGGTGCTGGCACACGCTGGCAGATGGAAAAGAAAGTGGAGTAAATGCTATGAGACAGGCTGTGATGACCGAACCAGGCAAGATCGTATTGCACGAAGTTGCAGAGCCGATTGTGGGTCCAGGTGAAATCCTTTTACGTGTTAAAAAAATCGGGGTGTGCGGATCGGATATTCATGTGTGGCATGGTTTGCATCCCTTTACCCCATATCCAGTTGTGCAGGGACATGAATTTTCCGCTGTTGTTGAAGCTGTGGGTGATGGCGTCACCAAGGCTACACCAGGGATGAAGGCAACCGCGGCGCCGCAGAAGGTTTGTGGCGTATGCAATCCTTGCAAACGAGGCGATTATCATATCTGCGATGAGCTAAAAGTATGTGGTTTTCAGGCACCAGGATGTGCCCAGGACTTGTTTGTCGTACCAGAAGAACGTGTCGTGGTGTTTCCCGATAGCCTGACGTTTGAGCAGGGGGCGCTAATTGAGCCAGCGGCGGTAGCAGCCCATTCAACCAATCGCATAAGCTCACTGGAAGACAAAAACGTGGTTGTATTCGGTGCCGGAACTATCGGCAACTTGGTGGCTCAGGCCGCTCGATGTCGCGGGGCCAGAAAGGTGATGATCACTGATTTGAGTGATTTCCGCCTGCAAAAGGCGCTTGAAGCAGGAATCGATACAATTTGTAATGTCCAGAAGGAAAATCTCACTGACAAGGTCCAAGAGACCTTTGGCGTTGAAGGTTTCAGCGTTGCTTTTGAAGCCGCGGGGGTTGAAGCCTCGCTCGATGATGCCGTTCAACACATTCAAAAGGGAGGCGACATTGTGGTGCTGGGTGTTTTCGGCGATCGCCCGCGGGTCGATATGTCTGTAGTTGGGGACCGCGAGCTGAGCTTGATTGGTACGCTGATGTATCAGCTGGACGACTATGAGCAGGCAGTGGAATGGATTGCTAAAGGTCTAATGGTTACCGAGCCGCTGATAACCAGTCATTTTCCCTTTGAAAAGTTTGCAGAAGCATATCGATACATTGAGGAACAGGGTGAAACGACACTAAAAGTCGTAATCGATATCGATTGATTTTACAGGAAGCATTGCGGCTAATCTGACGCCACCTAAAACTTGGATCGGTTAGACAGAAAAATTCAGAGCTAAGAGTCAAATGGAGATTGGGCAAGACAGTAATTATGTGCTGCTGCTGGATATGGTCAGGAGAAGGAATCCGATCAGCAGAGTGCAATTAGCTGAAGAGTTTGGTCTGAGTAAAGTAACTGTTTCAACAATTGTCAATGAACTGATTGATGAAGGCCTGATTATTGAAGTCGGCGAAGGCACAGGCTGTGAAAGAGGAGGACGCAAACCAATTCTTTTGGCGCTAAATGCCTCTCATAAATACGCGGTCGGAGTGGACATAGGAACAACAAATACCGTTGCTGCTATTGGCAATTTGAGGGGCGAAGTCGTGGTGAAAATCCAGCAGCCAACCGGAAAGAATCGTTCATCGAAAAATATTTTCAAGCAAGTCAGCAAATTAACCAGGAACATAATTGAGTCCTCTAAGATTGATGGTGAGAGCATTCTCGGTGTCGGAATATCAGTACCCGGACTGGTTAAGGCCCATGAGGGTTTCATTCGTGTTTCACCAGATTTGAACTGGGAAGATGTTGAAATAAACCATATCCTCGCTGACTCGATTGGTCTTCCGGTGGTTTCGGATAATTGCACTCGAGCCATGCTTTTAGGAGCCAAATGGCATGGCAAAGCCAAGGATGCGAGAAACGTGTTTTACGTAAATATCGGTTACGGCATTGGTTCGGCGCTAATGGTCAACAATCAAATTTATCTAAATCACAGTGAATTTGGTCACATTCACGTTTCAGATGAGCCGATACGCTGCCACTGCAGAAAATTAGGGTGTCTAGAGGCTGTTGCCTCTGGAAATGCAATAGAACTCTCGGCCAACAATCGACTTGGCAGGAAAGAACCAAATGCTGATTGGATTACTGTGAAGGATCTGGCGATAAAAGCACGAGATGGGGAATCTCAGGCCAATGAGATTTTCCTCGAAGCGGGTCAGTATCTTGGCAGAGCCCTGGCAATTGCAGCGAACATGCTAAATCCGGACAAAATTATTTTAGGCGGTGGAGTTACTTTGGCGATCGACCTTCTAGAGGACGCGATCAAAAAGGAATTTGAGAAACACACTATGAGTGAAATCAAATCCAGTACCGTGATTGAGGTTTCACCTTTGGGTATGGATGCTGGCGCCTACGGTGCCATAGCTTTGGCTTTGAATCAATTCCTCTACAAAGCCGACTTGGCTAAAGAGCAATAGTGATATGGCACTTTCAGTGCTTCTGAATCGCACTTAGAGGTCAATATCCTATTACAATCAATAACCAGTATGCCGAAGCAGTTCGGTCAGAGCAAAGGAGGTGTCAAGTCAGAAAACAACGCAGGCAAGGATAAAAATCAACCTGTTGCAATCGGGGGAGGTCAAAGGCTTGTCCGTTTAATTCGAGGCATCGACTGTTTTGATACTAATGGGCTTGAGTTCTAAAGAACCTCTCAAATTTTTAGCATTTTTGAATAAGGAGGTTGAACTATGAAGGGAAGAGCAAAATCAAAGTTATTTTCACTAGTTGTGTCCTTGGTTTTTACTTTTATGACCTTGTTTTCCGCTGCAAGTGTATATGCTGAGCAAACGTATGGAATGGTTGTTTTTCTTAAGGGATCTGAGTTCTTTAACTGGTCTTATGGCGGGATGCAGGATGCGGCAAAACTGTTAGGAGCAGACATCAAGACTGAGCTTCGAGGGCCTGCAACCTGGGATGCGTCTCAGGAGGCTCGTGCTATCGAACAACTTATTGCTAAAGGAGTCGACGGTATCATCGTAACCGCCGGAGACGCTACCACATTGAATCCTGCCATAGATAAGGCAGTGGCCAAGGGTATCCCGGTCATAACCTTTGATTCCGATGCTCCTGACAGCAAGCGGCTATCTTTCGCCGGCACCAACAACTATGAGGCCGGAAAAGTTGCAGGAAAGGCCATGGTTGAATGGCTGAATGGAGAGGGTGAGGTCGGCGTTTCTACCTTTCCTGGACCCAATCACCTTGTCGAGAGGATCAGGGGATTTAAAGACGGTCTGGAAGGCTCGAACGTAAAGGTCGTGGCTGAATGCAATGACGAAGGTAAGGTTGCAGCAGCCGAAGCGGCCATTACGGCTATGCTTCAAGCACATCCCGAAATCGACGCTGTGTTTGCTGCTCATGGCAATCCGGGGCCTGGAGCCGTGGCGGCGGTTAAGAACGTGGGCAAAGAAGGTGAAATTGAGATCATGGGATTTGACTTCGGCATGCCAGTCGTGGAGGCTATCGATAAAGGGCAGATTCGGGGAACAGTCGGTCAGAATCCTTACTTAATGGGCTACATTAGCATGATGATGGCTTGGGGGGCAAATCAAGAGACGAGGGTTGATGGTCCTCATGCGCCACCTA
Organism: uncultured Desulfofustis sp.; assembly: GCA_905479735.1. Lineage (GTDB taxonomy): Bacteria > Desulfobacterota > Desulfobulbia > Desulfobulbales > Desulfocapsaceae > JABDQA01. Next base: position 3,530 of record CAJQNS010000231.1, on the reverse strand, counting down.
GCGTGAATACGGGGGTTCGCATCCTCACCAAAGACGATATTGGGGTTTACAAGAGTCCCCCAGCTTTTGTGTCAGGCAAATAATTCCTGTACTGACGCGATTATTAACGAGTCAATCAGCCAGGTCATCTTGTGGCCTGGCTGATTTTTCTTATTCGTTCGGCCTTGAATGGTAACCAAAATGGTTCGAAAATTATCAGAACACACCAATCTAGGATTACTCGCCGTGACTGTAGGGCTGTTTACAGTGATGAGTATCGGCTACTCACACTTTTTTACGCTCTATAATATGGAAGTAATAGCAATGGGTTTCATCCAGGAAGCTATAATGGCTCTGGGGATGACAATTGTAATTATTTCAGGCGGCATCGATCTTTCCATCGGTTCAGTGCTCGTACTTTCCTCCATTCTGGTCGGGCTGTTTCTTAAGGCCGATTTGGGAGTTGCACTCTCGATATTCTTAACATTGTGTATTTCAGGTTCAATCGGCTTTGCTAATGCAGTGATGATAAACCGATTACGGGCACATCCTTTTATTGTCACCTTGGGGACAATGACCGCCGTGAGAGGGTTTGCGCTGGTTATCACCGAGGGGCACCCGGTTACCGGATTCCCCAAAAGTTTTTCCTATTTTGGCCAAGGATACCTTTTAAATATCCCATTCCCCGTCGTCTTGTTTATCATCCTGGCAATCGTTTTCCACATCCTGCTTCGTCACACTAAGTATTTCTCTCAGGTATATTTCATCGGCAGTAATCCTGGCGCTGCCCGATTATGTGGCATGAATGTAGAGCGTTTCAGATGGATGACGTACATCATTAGTGCGACCCTTGCTGGGACTGCAGGTATCATCACCGCTTCACAATATATAAGTGCAAACGCCAGCTTCGGTATTGATGCCGAGCTGCGAGTAATAACCGCAGTAATAATAGGTGGTGCAAGCTTAAGCGGCGGTATCGGTTCAATTGGCCGCACTGTTCTGGGGGTCATTTTTCTCGCTATTGTTGCAAATGCCATGGTCCAAGCAGGCGTACCAACTTATTGGGAAAAAGTGGCTTACGGTTCTATGCTCGTGATTTCAGTTGTTTTGGAACAGTACTTTCGGTTTAGACGAACCGGTATTAAGGACAACTGGAGAGATTTCATGCTTGGGGGAAATTAAGATTCATCTATCCTGTTCTAACAGGATGATTCTTTGTGTAAATCGGCGATAAAATATGGCATCAAATCAGGAGCAGATACAAGAATGACCGATACTAAAAGATCATCTCAACTTGTCTCCGCAGCCCTTCAGGCCCGGGAAGTCCAACTATTGCTGTTGACCCTAGTTGTAGTTCTGATCATTTCCAATTTGACTCCGAACTTCCTGACAGAAAGCAATTTGAAATCTGTAGCGATGGGCATGACCTACGATTTGATTGTCGCCTTGGGTATGACCTATGTTCTGATACTTGGAGGTCTAGATCTATCAGTTGGTTCTAATATCGCACTCACTGGAATCATCACCACACTTTTAATGCAAAAAGGAGTTGTCAGTGTCCCAGTTGCGATAGGTATCGGTTTGAGCGTTAGTTTCATCATCGGCGCCATAAATGGAGTGGTCATAGCGAAATTCCGAATTAATCCCTTTATTGTTACTCTGGGAATGATGTCTCTGGCAAGAGGTGGCGCAATGGTCCTGACTTCCGGGTATTTTGTCACCGGACTACCGGAAAGCTTTTTGATGATTGGGCGAGGCGAAATAATGGGAATTCCTTTTCCGGTTATCGCAGCACTACTCATTGTCATAGTTTTTGACTTCCTTTTAAAAAACTGGGTACATCTGAATCGGGCATTTCCGGTTGGGGCGGACCCCGATAATGCGGCGCTATTGGGAATTAATGTCAATAAAACAGTAGTGTTAGGGTTTGCTTTATGCGGTCTTTTCGCCGGTATTGCAGCTATTTTTATGTGTTCCAGACTGGCCATGGGCTATGCGCAGTTTGGATTAGAGATTGAACTGAGAGCTCTTGGAGCCGCCGTTATTGGTGGTGCAACCTTTTCCGGAGGACGTGGCAGCATCTGGGGTACCTTTCTTGGCGTTCTTCTTCTCGCAATCATCAATAACGGATTCGTCCTTATGGATGCTTCGATCTATTGGCAAAAAGTTGTAAATGGAACCATTCTGATAATTGCCATAGCTACTGCGGTTCGCCACTCTAGAATAAAATAAGATTGATTTTAGAGCATATAGTCAAGTGTGTGTAGTCTGTGCGTAGGTAGTAAGTGACATATAAATTGGAGAGGAAATAATCGATGAATTCGTCTGAAAACCATGATCAAAAAAGAAAACCGATATTATCAATTAGAGGCGGGTCGAAGCGATTTGGTGGTATTCAGGCTTTGGACGATATAAATCTGGATATTTACGGAAACGAGATTCTAGCCCTTCTCGGCGACAATGGTGCGGGAAAATCGACTTTGATAAAGGCATTATCTGGTGCTCACACCCTGGATGAAGGTGAGATTCTTTTTGAGGGCAAGAAGGTAAATATTTCGAAACCTGAAGATGCCCATAATCTTGGTATCAAAACGGTCTACCAAGATCTGGCTTTATTTGGGATTCTCGATGTTACCACCAATCTCTTCGCCGGCTCTGAGTACACTCGATGGGGTTTTCTGCAAAAGAAGAAAATGGGCAAAGAGGCCCAGACGGTACTGTCACATCTGAAAACAACCATAAAATCTTTGCATCAGGAAGTTCGCTCACTCTCAGGAGGGCAGCAGCATTCCGTGGCAATAGGCAGAGGTGTTTTTATCGGGCATGAACCTAAATTAATTATAATGGATGAACCGACAGCAGGACTAGGCGTCAAACAAAGCCGAGAAGTACTTCGACTCTTAAAAGAATTGGGACAAAAGTTTGCGGTTATCTTTATCACTCATAATTTGGAATACGCTTCTGAAGTGGCGCAACGGGCAGTAGTTCTCTGCAGTGGTCGGGTTGCTGGCGTTCTTGATATGGCTGAAGCTAATCACAATCAAATAGTAAGCTTAATGATGGGTGTTGATCAGGTGGTTGGAGAAAGCGTCTAGGTCTCTCAAAATGCCAATTTAGGGAGTTAACCAAGCCAAAGAAGCTATGACATGCACCTTCCTCCGTGTTTTTAGTAATCTAAATCGAAGAGCCAGTTACGAAATATAAAGAATTTTCCTGATTGCCTTCTCAGACTGACAAAAGCTGATTTACCGATCAGCAAAACATCATAGATTTGCAGAGGAAATCTCTAATATTTGGAAGCCTAAGGTATCTTAAGGTTATTCCTGATAAGTTGATCACAGCGATTGGTTGTCGAACTTAACATTGCCGCGACTAAGGCAATTGATGCCATTCTGCTTTCCAACGGAAGGTACTTCATGTTTATCTAGTACGGATGAGATGTTGAAGAGCTTAAGCTTGGCCCGCACATCTCTATTTGAACGACATAAGATAGAGGGTGGCTCCAGGATACTCGGAACCACCCAGTTCGCTTGTCCTAACATCGTATATCT
>CAJQNS010000230.1 GCA_905479735.1 uncultured Desulfofustis sp. | reverse complement strand
AATAAACCGGATGATTTTACCCAGCTCTTTGTGGCCAGATTTTTTCCCGACTCAATGTTCGGACAGGTGATCGGCAACCGGGAAAACCTGCCGAAAAAGCCGGATCCGACTGGCGCTTTAACTATTGCAGATTATTTTCACGTAGAATCTGCTTCCTGTCTTCTGGTCGGTGACTCAAGCGTTGACATCATGACCGGCAAATCGGCAGGTATGACCAGTATGGGGGTGACCTGGGGATTCAGAGAACGCCGGGAACTTGAAGAAAGTGGCGCCCACATTATCATAGACCAGCCCTCAGAAATTCTTTCTTATGTACTCATCGATCGCTGAAATTTATCCTTATCTTGTTTATGCCGCTCCACCACTGGTGGGTGCATTTATCGGTTACCTGACCAACAGGGTGGCCATCAGAATGCTTTTTCGTCCTCTCAGGTGTGGTATATCGGCCGGCTGAAAATACCCATGACACCCGGTGTTATACCCTCGAAACGACATGAACTTGCTGCCAATATCGGTGAAATGGTGGGGGAGCATTTATTGACAGGGGATGAAATTTCCAGGGCCCTCCAGAAGGAAGGCTTTCAGGAGCATCTGCAGATGCTGATCGAGAGTAAAATATCGTCGACCATGAAAAAGGATTTGGGATCATTAAAAACCATAATCCCGCCTTCTTACAAAAGTTATTTTGACATCGCAGAAAAAACCGCCAGGTATCGCCTCAAAGAATCGATTCATAATAACCTGCGTTCAGAAAACACCGGGCTGGCGATTGAAACAGCGGTGGATCGCTGGATCGACTCTTCACTGGCAAAAAAAATCGGCGATCTCCTGCCGGACGACAGGAGAGGGCTGCTATTTGTGAATCTGGCTGAAGCCGTTGCTGAGATTCTAAATACTGCAGAAGCTACCCAGGAGCACCTGGCAACAATGGTTGCTGCTGAGATCCGCAACTTTGCTGATACAGGGAAAGCATGTTCTGATGTTCTCCCCAGCCAGGCCCAGGACGATATAATGGAGGCAGTTCGTGCTCAGACTCCACGTCTTCTCGGCCAGGCAGCGGCTCTTTTGAAAGAGCCAGAAGTAAAGGATAAAATCATTGAATTTGTGTTAGAGGCAATCAACGAGTTTGTAGATACGCTTGGCCCCATGTCAACCATGGTAAAAGGATTTTTGGACAGGGAACTTCTCGACGATAAAATCCGTCATTATCTGGATGAGAAACATGATGACATAGAAGATTTTTTTCACGATGAGACGATAGAAATACGTGTGCGAGCAGCTTTGGGAGAGCGCATTGGACATGTTCTGGCAACTCCACTGGCTGAGCTTTTGCAGTTTGATGATGAACAACAGATAGACGCCGTTTCCAGATCGGTCTCGGAAAAAATTCTATTTATGTTCAACACCAATGAATCCAGACAACTGGTTGTTCAATTTCTAGAGGAGTCCTTCAACAACCTTACCGCTGAAGGCAATATCGAAGCCGGTAAGGTTCTCGAACAAGCAATCGGAGGGGAACTTGTTAGTCTGTACAAAGAAAAAATTAAATGCGGCGTTACCGCTGCAATCCATTCAGCAGAAACTCAGCGAATCATTGACCAGATGATCGATGACCTGGTTGGGCGTCTGGTGGAGAAACCGATAGGTCGCCTCGATCACCTCATACCCCATGGGGTCACCGAAGGACTATGCCGCTCTCTCAAGGAAATGACGACGCGATTGCTGATCTCAGAAGTTCCAGGTGTGGTTAAATCGATCAATTTCAACAAAATAGTAACTGATCGAATCGATAGTTTTGATTTACTGCGTCTGGAGCAGCTTCTACTGTCGATCATGGCAGAGCAATTCAAATACATAAACCTGTTTGGAGCACTACTCGGATTTCTGATAGGATGTGCCAACCTGCTTTTCATCGTTGGCGGGAACCTGTAACGGGCGAATCAGATCGAATTTGTAAGTGTGCCGGCCAACTGGCCGCAGGCAGCACCGATATCGCTGCCTCTACTGCTTCTGATAAACACCGAATAATGAGCTTTTCTCAGAATATCCTGAAAGGCCAGAATACGGTCGCTAGGTGAGGGCCGGTAAGCAATGCCTTGGCATTCGTTGTAGGCAAGAAGATTGATCTTGCAGGGGATCGGCCGGAGTATCGAAGCCAGTCGTCGTGCTTCTTCGTCCGAATCGTTGATCCCGTCGAGCATGATGTACTCGATCATAATCCGCTTTCTCTTCTGGATCGGATAGTCTCTGCAGGCCTGCAGGAGCTGCTCAATCGGATAACGCCTGTTTACCGGCATCAGCGCATCTCTGGTTTCGTTGTCAACGGCATGAAGAGAAACGGCAAGATTCACGCTGGTGCGTTCACCGAGCACATGCATCTTGGGGACTATACCGCAGGTGGACACCGTGATCCTCCTGCTGGCCATATCCAAGCCTTTCTGGTCGGTTAGGATGGCTATGGTGGTGAGCAGATTGTCCATATTGTTGAGCGGCTCTCCCATGCCCATAAAAACCAGATTCGAGATCGTCTGTTTGCTGTTCTCGGGGTTTTGACCAGTGCTGGTTAGGTAATCCCGCACACCGCACACCTGGTTGACCATTTCTGCCGGACTCAAATTGCGTTTGAAGCCGACCGTTCCGGTCTGACAGAAGCGGCATTCCATGGCACAACCTACTTGCGATGAAATACAGAGGGTATTGCGGTCAGGCTCGGGAATATTTACCGATTCAATTACCTGGCCGTCCTCGAGTTGGAAACCAAATTTTATTGAACCATCTTCGGAAATCTCGGTGACAGGCTCTTTGAAGCAGGAGATCCTCGCATGATCTGGCAGAAGGGCGCGAAATGTTTTGGCCAGATCGGTCATCTGTGAAAAATTTTCGATACCGGGCCGATACAGCCAGGCCATTATCTGTCGGCCCCTGAAAGGTGGTTGTCCAAGTGTTTCGGCAAACGATTCCAAGCCCTCACGGTCAAGGTTTTTACAGTCGATTATGTTCTGAGTCATCTACAGAGCTCGGAGGTGTGAAGGGACAAAGGTTGAAGGGTCGGAAAGAGCTTGATCTATACTCAGAATAAATTTTTCTTTATCCTTCTGCAGCCGCCCGCTTAGGCGCAGGAAGTTGGAAGCATGATTTGCCATGAACTGCACTCGATCCAGGGTCAGTCCACTGATCATCTCCTTCAGTTCCCGTACCGTATCCTCGGCAGACATTTCAATAAATTCGTTCCTGCTGTGGGCTCTACCCAACTCGGTGTTTTCTAGAATCATCAAACTCAAAGCGGCAATCTGATTGGGTCGCATCCTGTTCAAAAGCCTTGCCGTTTCCCGAGCATGATGCAGGCTGTGCTCGGGCCCGCCAATGCCAAGCAACACAGTTGTTGACAGAAAAATGCCAGCCTTAACTATTCGATTTCCGGCCTCAGCGAGCGTGTCGGCTGTTTCTCCTTTTTTCATCCAGCCAAGAAGGTAATCATCGCCGCTCTCTATTCCCATATAAACCCGATCCAGACCATGTGATTTCAGCGCCTCGAGATCACCGTCGCTTTTAGAGCGTATAGCCCTGCCGTTGGCATAGAGTGATATTCGATTAATCCAGGGCAGTGTTGATCTGATTTTTGCAAACAGTTCCAGGAGCTTCTTCTGCGGCAGTATCAGAGCATCTCCAGCCCCAATGAAAACCCGTCTCTGGTGCTCACAGAACTGACGGGCAAAAGCCAGCTGTCGGTCAATCTCATGGTCATCGTGCAGTCCGAAACGGACTCCTTTGTATACTCCGCAGAAACTACAGCGATTGTGTGAGCAGCCGCGGGTAGCTTGGATGATTATAGAGTAGGCCTCGCTCGGAGGCCTTATAACGATATCCCCGGGCACGGTTTCAGGCAGGATTGTCGGTGGCGAAACGCTCCATAAAGGCAGCCAGTTTGTCAACCCCCTCCAAAGAGAAGGCGTTATAGATTGAAGCCCGACAGCCGCCGATCGAGCGATGCCCTTTGAGTCCTTTTAATCCTTGAGTTGCGGCCTCCGAGATGAATTTGGTCTCCAAATCGGGAGTGGGCAGATTGAAGGCGACATTCATCTGTGAACGTGAATTCCGATCGGCATGCCCACGATAATAATCTCCCTGGTCGATGATCTGATAGAGAGTGTCAGCCTTTTTCAGATTAATCTTCTGGATTTCTTCGACTCCACCGAGCCCCTTGAGCCACTTCAGTACACGATAGACGACATAAATGGCAATACAGGGAGGTGTGTTGAACATGGATCCCTTTTCAGCATGGGTGCGGTACTTGAGCATAGTCGGGATGTTGTCAGCGCTGCGGGAGAGAAGATCTTCTCTGATGACGACCACGGTGACTCCGGCCGGTCCGAGGTTTTTCTGGGCTCCCGCGAAAATCAAACCAAACCTGGAAACGTCCACCGGCCGCGAAAGTATATCGGATGACATGTCGCTGACCAGCATCTTGTCTGTATCTGGAAAAGTTTTAAACTGGGTGCCGAAAATGGTGTTGTTCGAAACCAGATAGAGGTACTCGCTGTTTTCGGCAACCTGGTATTCCTGCTGATCTGGCACCCGGTAATAGTTTTGTTCTTCACTGGAAAAGGGTACCTCGATATCACCAAACAAGCGGGCCTCGGCGATTGCCTTCTTGGCCCAGGTACCGGTATTCAGATAGCTGGCCTTTCTTCCTTCGCCAAGCAGATTCATCGGCACCATGAAAAATTGTGAAGATGCTCCCCCTTGCAGGAACAGGACTTTATAGTTATCGGGTATCTGCATGAGTTCACGCAACAAATTTTCGGTCTCATCGATTACCTTCTGAAACTCCGGGGAACGATGGCTCATTTCCATCAAACCTATACCGGATCCATTGAAATCAACTATATCTTCTGCTGTTCTGGTTAACACCTCAAAGGGCAGAGTCGCTGGCCCTGCGCTGAAGTTACATACCCTCTGCTTCATCTGTCTACTCCCTGGTCCAGATTCGCTAGCCTGTCGCAAATATATTGTTATAGATTCAAATAGTTACTGGTCGTTCTGTTGTCTGATCGCTTCATATAAAACAATCCCTGCAGTCATTGCAAGGTTGAGGCTTCTGACATTGTTGTTTTCCATCGGCAGGGTGAAACACAACTCATGATATAAATTCCGCACCTCCTCTGAAAGTCCACGGGTTTCCTTCCCGAAAATGAGGAAGTCGCCGGGGTGGTAGACAGCTTCGGTGTAGTTTCTTGTCGTTTTAGTGGTGAAAAATTTTAGTGCATTCTCGTTAACTCGCGTCAATAATTGTTCGAGATTTTGCCAATGAATCACCTCGACATGCCGCCAATAATCAAGTCCCGCTCTTTTTAAATGCTTGTCCTCTGTAGAGAAACCAAGTGGATGCACGAGGTGCAGGGTGCTATTGGTAGCCCCGCAAAGTCGTGCGATAGATCCGGTGTTTGGCGGGATCTGCGGTTCAACAAGTACAATATTAAATCTTTTCATGGGTGCTGGGATACCGACAATAACCATACTTTGGCATGGCTTTATACCTCTTGAGCCGAAAGTCTACAATAGTAATTGATAACGTGATTGGCAGCCAACATATCTTGTTGTATGTTTGTAACATCTTAGCAATATGGTGGAGTGTAAGGATATCTTCAGGCAACATCTGCTATGAGCTCACTCAACGATTACAGAATCGAACTACTTCTGCTTATTCCTGGAATCTGGATGCTGATTCAGCTGTTTCCCGTATCAAATGGAGACATTTTAAACAGGGGAATAGAGACCGGTGCTCACTGGGATATAAGCAAGGCAAAGGTTTTACCGGCCTATCAATCCCAGAAAGAGGTGTTGCTCTCCGTCTTCCAGCTTGAAAAAATCCCCGTCAATCGTGCGGATGCCGAGCTCTTGGAAACCGTCCCGGGTATAGGGCCTGTATTGGCAAAACGAATAGTCGACGATCGTAATAGCTCTGGTTTTTACCACCACCCCGAAGATCTTGCCAGGGTTCGCGGGATCGGGACCAAGCGTGTAGAACAATTTCATAGTTTCCTGAGTTTTGACTGATTTCGCTGCGTCCCTCATAGACAAACCCGTTCTGTCCCTGGTCGGCCCCACGGCAATAGGCAAGACCGAGCTGTCGCTTAATCTTTGCAAAGAATTCAATTGTGAAATCATCAGTGTTGATTCCATGCAGGTCCACCGTTATATGGACATCGGCACGGCTAAAGCCTCCCTTGAAGAGCGCCGACTGGTTCCCCATCACCTGGTCGACATTGTCAACCCTGATGAAGACTACAATGCCGCCCGTTTTGTCGATGACTGTTGCAAAGCCATAGTAGTCATCCACGAGCGTGATGCTATCCCTCTACTCACGGGTGGTACAGGGTTATATTTCCGAGCCCTGAGAGATGGTTTGTTTCCAGCACCGCCAACCGACAAAACCATACGCAATAATCTGGTGAGGAGACTTGCAGAGGAGGGAAGTTCTGCCCTCCACGACGAATTGAAGATGGCTGATTCCAGCTCGGCGGGTCGTATTCATCCTAACGACAGCTCTCGGATCATAAGGGCCCTTGAGGTCTATTATAACACTGGTCTACCCCTCTCTGACCATTTGCGACGCCAGAAGTCTGAGGCACCAACCAGCAGGCTTCTGAACATCATATCAATGGGCTTGACCTGTGAACGTGATGCTCTGTATCAAAGGATTAACAGAAGAACAGAGCAGCTGTTTGAAATGGGACTGGAAGAAGAGGTGAGGGGACTTATAAAAAAGGGGTATGGACCAGAATTAAAAAGTATGCAGTCGATTGGCTACCGGCACATGATAAATTATCTGGAAGGTCGGTGGAGCATGGCTGAATGCAAGGAATTACTCGCCCGTGATACCAGACGCTACGCCAAACGCCAATATACCTGGTTCGGCAGAGATGAGTCAATTCGCTGGTTCGACAGAAGTGAAGCCAGGGAAGTATTTTCTTATGTTGAACAAAACCTGTCATCACACATAGTCTCATAGGAGCATAGCTAAGTGTCAAAAATTGCAGTTCATCCGGCCATTAAGCGTCATCTCGCAGAACATGGGCTGTGCGGCGAAGAAGATATAGAGAACTATCTTTTCCCCAAGTTGAAGGATCTGCCTTCACCGTTCCTGCTCAAATCTATCGATACCGCAGTCGATCTCATTAGTTCAGCCATACAAAACAAGGACGATATTCTTATCTGGGGTGACTATGACGTCGACGGAATTACCGGAACCTCATTGCTGCACACTTTTTTTAGGGAAATAGGGGTAACCACAATATGCCATATTCCCAATAGGCTTACCGATGGGTATGGCCTCAACGACAAAGTTTTGCGTGACTATGCGACAACCCTTCGCCCCAATAAGCTGCTGATCACAGTTGACTGTGGAATTTCCAACAGTGAAGAACTCATCCTTGCCAAAAAGTACGGTTTCAAGACCATAGTGACCGACCACCATCAGGTGCCGGATACGACACTTTACGCCGATGCGACGATCAATCCGAAACAGCAGGACTGTGGCTTTCCATTTAGTGAGCTTGCGGGTGTTGGTGTGGCCTTTTACTTGGCTGCTGCAGTCCGATTCAAAATATCGAATAATAATGAATATAAAGGAATATGCGTTCCAAACATGAAGTCTTTTCTAGACTACGTGGCGATCGGTACCATTGCCGACATCATGCCTCTTAAGGGGGTAAACAGAATACTGGTGAAAGGCGGATTCGAGAGTATTTCAGTGACCAGACAGAGGGGTGTTAAAAATTTATTATCCACCCTTGATATCAATATCGATTCGCTTACCAGTGACGCTGTCTCGTTTAAAGTTGCCCCGGCAATCAATGCAGCCGGCAGGCTTGGGGAGCCAGACAAACCGCTTAATCTTTTCCTGGCTGACAGTGACGCCAGTGCTAAAGAATACGCCTCTCAGCTGATCCAGCTTAACAACAAGCGTAAACAAATAACTGAGAATAATTTCGAATCAGCATTGTCTATTGCCCGTAAGGAGCTGTTGTTATGTGCTAATTGTCTAGTTATTTTAGGTGAATTTCACGAAGGTGTGCTTGGCATCGTGGCTTCTAGGCTAGTGGAAAAATTCAGGGTTCCCGCCTTGGTGTGCTGTTATCATCCAGCGGATAGAAGCGTGGTCAAGGGTTCCGGCAGGGCACCCGAAGGGCACGACCTGTACCGCCTGATTGCTGGTGCGGAGCGCTATTTACAAAACTTCGGGGGGCACGCATTGGCGGCGGGTTTTTCTTTACCGGTGGCTAATTTCATACAATTCAAAGAGAAACTTTACACTCTGATGTCTTTACATGATGAAAATAACGCTCATGTTTCCAGCTCTTTAAAAAGGAAATTTATAGAATTAGACGTTTCAGAGTCGCTTGATCGCACACTACTTGATAATCTGATGCAATTAGAGCCCACTGGTGAAGCAAATCCAAAGCCAATATTTCTGGATCGTCAGGTTCGGTTTGTATCATTCTCAGCATTTGGAAAAAATAAAGCCCATCTAAAAGGCGTCATACGGGGAAAATACAAGAATGTCCCCGTAATAGGCTTTAACCTGGGAGACAGAATTTCCAAGACTAATTTGAATGAGCCATGCAGCCTTTTGTACACGCACAGCTTTGAGTCGTATAATGGAAGATCAAGCTGGAGGCTCCATATCAAAGATATTATCTCTCACTAATCGATTATATAAATAATGATATCATGAAGATAGGTGACACTCGAAATTGAATAAATTGCTTACCAACTTTTTTTTGCACTATTATTGTTTACAGTTGTATTTTACATAATATACATTATGCGACATTGCGATATTTCAGATACATGATGGCAAAAATGGACATGGTGCTTATATTTGGCCTTCTTGTGGCTCCATTCAGCTACCCTGTTGGAAAACTTAATAAGCACCTTGATACAGATATTTAGGAATTTGTTCTAGACAATATTGGAGAAGAAAATGGTTCCCCACGACGTTTACAACGAGCCGTTGGTCAGTCGATACACCAGCAGAGAGATGCAGTATCTCTTTTCTGAGGAAAAAAAATTTACAACTTGGAGAAAATGCTGGATCGCCTTGGCTGAAGCTCAATACGAGCTTGGACTCACCGATCTTATTAGCCAAGAGATGATCGATGAGATGAAAAACAACAGAAATACAATTGATTATGAGTTAGCCAGAGTTAAGGAAAAAGAAATCAGACATGACGTCATGGCCCATGTGTTTGAGTTTGGATCAAAATGCCCTACCGCTGAACCCATAATCCATTTAGGCGCCACCTCTCAATTCGTTGTCTGCAATACAGATCTTATTATCCAGAAAGAAGCTTTTGAACTGATCAGGAATGGCTTAATCAATACCATTAACCAGCTCGCTGACTTTTGTTTCGCCTACAAAGCGCTCCCGACCCTAGGTTTTACCCATTATCAACCCGCCCAGCCGACCACCGTTGGAAAAAGAAATACACTATATATCAATGACTTAATACTAGATTTACAGGCCTTAGACTTTTTTGTGGACAACATGGCAGCTAGAGGTGCCAAAGGTACGGTCGGCACCCAGGCAACTTTTCTCGAATTGTTCAAGGGGGATCATCAGAAAGTACGCCAACTAGACCAGTTAGTGGCTGAAAAATTAGGATTTGAAAAATCTATTCCGGTAACAGGCCAAACCTACAGCCGTAAACTTGACGTTAAACTTGCTGAAGTCTTGGCCGGTATTGGTGCAACCGCACATAAATTTGCAGTTGACCTGCGGTTGCTGTCCAATCTGAAAGTACAGGAGGAGCCATTTGCTAAGAACCAGACCGGATCTTCAGCCATGGCCTATAAAAGAAATCCAATGCGCTCGGAACGCATGACCGGCCTGGCCCGAAAATTAATGGGCCTGGTTCCTGACTTTTCCTCCACCTATGCCAATCAGTGGTTCGAACGCACTCTGGATGACTCTGCCATACGCAGGATGGATATACCGCAGGCTTTTCTCTTGACTGATGCAATCTTGAAGTTATTAATTAATATAACATCTGATATGGTTGTATATCCTGAACAAATCAATAAGATGCTCAAGGCGGAGCTACCATTTATGGCGACCGAAAAGATTCTCATGGAGGCTGTTGAAAAAGGAAGATCAAGACAGGAGATGCATGAAATTGTTAAAGTGCATTCTGTTGCCGCCGGTAAAATAGTCAAAGATCAGGCCGGAGAAAACGATCTGCTGCAAAGACTCGGCGATGATGATAAAATCCCCTTTTCCCACGAAGAATTACGGTCGATGACGGCTGATTTTCTGCAGTTCACTGGTCGGGCTGAGCAACAAACCGAGGAATTTCTCAACGAGATCGTTATCCCGCTTCTTGAAGAAAATAAAGATAAAATTCAAACGGTTGACACATCGCTCAGGGTGTGAATATAGTGGATTCAAATAATCAGAACCTCATCGATACTTACTATCGCATTGCACCACAACGCTTTCACTATCTAAAATTCATTCTCGAAGGGTACGACAACCTGGCTGTGCTCTCTTCTGTTTCTAGCCAGAGCGGCATCATTCGTTTGAAGTGCGTGAGCGAGTCCCTTCCGGAACTTCTGGAGCTTCTTGCTGCTATCGCCCCAGCGATCAAACGTCCCAGCTTATAATTTTCTTCCTTCTCACTTTCATTTCTGGGTATGAACAATAAATCTTTTTATATCAAGACATTCGGTTGTCAAATGAACATCCGTGACAGCGAAATCATGGCCCAGAAGTTGGCTGAAGCCGGGTATCTCGAAACATCTGTCCTCGAGGACGCCTCTCTCATCCTGCTCAATACCTGTTCGGTCCGTGGTAAGGCTGAACAGAAAGTATTCAGTATGCTTGGATCACTCAGGAAACTCAAGGCTGAGAATCCCGATCTCAAGATTTGCGTAGCTGGCTGTGTAGCGCAGCAGGAAGGTCAGAAAATCATCGACCGTATGGAGCATGTCAATCTGGTCATCGGTACGCAACATATCTATAACATTCCCGAATTGTTAGAGAGATCAACGAATAATAAAACAGCTATTAATCTTTCCGACTCATACGAAATTCCAAAATACATCCCACAAGTCTCCGGACACCCTGCTCCTGCCCCGCAGATCTCCGATTCTCAGCAGTTTCAATTCTCTCGCTTTGTGACCATTATGCAGGGCTGTAATAATTTTTGCACCTATTGCGTGGTTCCTTACACCAGAGGCAGGGAGGTATCGAGGAAGGCGACCGATATAGTAAATGAGATTCAGACCTTGATTGAAGCCGGAGTGGTGGAAATCACTCTGCTCGGTCAAAATGTCAACTCCTACGGCTGCACCAATCCGGTTACCCATGGTGCTCTCCCCTACTCTTTTCCCGATCTCTTAGCTGAAGTTTCGTCGATAAGCGGATTACAGCGCCTGCGCTTCACGACGTCTCACCCAAAAGACCTGTCGGAGCGTCTCATAGAATGCTTCGATCAAATTGATAATCTGTGTCCCCAGATCCATCTGCCGGTACAATCGGGATCGGATCGCATACTCAAGCGCATGAACAGAAAATATTGTATCTCAGATTATCTCGAGAAGGTAGATCTGCTCAAAGCGATTCGACCGGATATCGCCATCACCACCGATATTATTGTGGGGTTCCCCGGCGAGACCGAGGAAGATTTTCAACAGACATTGGAACTGCTTGAAAGAGTAAGGTATCATGGTTCGTTCTCCTTCAAGTATTCTGACCGGCCGGAAACCAGGGCGGCTGATCTCGATGGCAAGCTCTCAGAAGCAGAAAAAGGACGCCGGCTTCAGGAGTTCCAGAAGCGCCAGGATGAAATCAGTCTCGAGCGTAACCGGGAATATGTCGGGTACCAGAAATCAATTCTGGTGGAGAATAACTCTGAAGGAAAAATGATGGGCAGAACAGTTACCAATCACATTGTTCACGTGGAGCAGGCACCGGACCATATAGTGCCGGGGTCTTTGGTCACTGCAGAGATCATCCATGCCGGCCGGCATTCGCTCAAAGGCGCGATACCGCCAAGTCGTATTTAACTTTTGTTTTCTTCTTCAACGGTATCTGTAATCGATCCGTTGTCCAGAGGCACCTCTGCTTCGGCAACGCTGTCTTCCTGGGGTTCGATACCAGGCAGATTCGAGGCAGCCCGTTCCTTGATCACGCGATCGGTTGATTCCACAACCCTTCGAGCCACCCGGGGGGAGACCCGCTTACCTTTTGCTGAAGCATTTTTGAGCAGGAATTGATCGAAGTCGATTTCAACGATATTGGATCTGGCTCTTCTCGACGGCACCAGACTGACCCTGGCGTGCTTGCCTTCACCCAGCAACAGGAGCAGAATTCGTGAACGCTTATGGGGTGCAAACAGATAGTACTCCTTGTCGAGAATGAACTTTGGCGATCGAAACCGTTTTACATAAGCCAGGTTCTCCACGCCGTCCCGGTAAACTATATTGAACACCACATTTTTCTCGAAGACTGCAGCATATTCAAGTTCCTCGCCAACGAATAATTTTTCAGGGACCGGAACCACTTTATACATCCCAGAACTGAAAATCAGCAATAGACGGTCGTACTCGGAACATGAGAAGACGATATCATTCTGTTCGTTTTCAGCTTTGATCGAGTGACCAAGAAATCCTGTTTCCCGGTTGTATCCCACCGTCAAATTGGACAATGCCACTTTTCGTGCTTTCACCTCAGAAAACTCGGTGATTTCAGAGAGCCGTGGGAAATCGTCGCCATAAGATTCGAGGATTTTTTCCAGATAGTTGATGGTGTAGCCTACCACATCCTGGAGACTGATCTTAATTTCCTTGATGTCTTTTCGTATTGCCTTGATTTCTTTGGCCTGCCGGTCAATATCATAGCGCGAGATTCGCTTTATCCTGATCTCAAGCAGCCGTTCAATATCCTCTCTGGTGACCGGTTGTTCCAATCTCTTGATATAAGGTTTTAACGACTCGTCAACGGTGCTGACCACCCTCTCGTAGGTGGTTACCTCTTCGATCTCTTTGTAGAGGCGTTCTTCGATGAAGATCTGATCCAACAGCCGGGCATGAAGTTTTTGGGATAGTCTGGAAAGTTCTATTTCAAGTTCTCTGGTGAGATCGTCAACCAGTTTCTCTGTGTTAAACCTAAGTACCTCGTCAACCGTGCTCGTTTCAGGAAAGTCTCCTCGGATAAGGGTCAGGTTGGTATTGAGTGGCACCTCACAATCGGTAAACGCATAGAGCGCCTTGATCGTATCCTTGGCGTAGATATTGCGCGGCAACTTGATTTCGATCTCCACCTCTTCCGCCGTATAATCACTGATCGACATAATTTTTATTTTACCGCTCTTGGCGGCTTTTTCGATGGAATCGATAAGCGAGGTCGTGGTCGTACCGTAAGGGATCTCTGTTATGGTGATCGTCTTTTCGTTTTTTTCCTTGATCCGGGCACGACAACGAACCTTTCCGTTGCCCTGATCATAGTCGTTAATGTCGATGAGACCCTTCTGAGGAAAATCTGGAAAGATTTCAAAATCCTGTTCTTTTAACACGGCAATTTGTGCCTGCAGCAGCTCCCTGAAGTTATGAGGCAGAATTCTTGTGGCCATACCCACGGCGATGCCTTCGGCTCCCTGCAGCAGCAGTAGCGGTATCTTGGCCGGCAGTGAAACGGGTTCAGTCGTTCTGCCGTCATAGGATTCGACATATTCAGTCAGATCCTTGTTGAACATGACCTCCAAGGCCAGGGGGGAGAGGCGGCACTCAATATAGCGGGCCGCCGAAGCCTGGTCACCGGTATAGATATTTCCGAAGTTCCCCTGGCGATCGATCAAAAAGCCCTTATTGGCCAGATTAACCAGAGCGGCGAAAATGGAAGCATCCCCGTGGGGGTGCAGTTTCATGGTTTCCCCGACGACGTTGGCAACCTTATGGTAGCGTCCGTCATCCATATTGTGAAGCGTCTGCAGGAGACGGCGCTGTACCGGCTTCAAACCGTCTTCAATGGCGGGGATGGCCCGTTCTTTTATGACGTAAGAGGTATACTCAAGGAAATTGCTGTCGAAAAGCTTGTGTAGTCTGCCGGTATGCTCACTCATGAAAAGTCTTACTTCCTTGCCGAAACTGCTAGATTAAATGTTCCATAATGTATTGTTTACGTTCCGGTGTGTTTTTGCCCATGTAGAAGGACAGCACTTTAGATACCTGGCTGACGCTGTCGATGGTCACATTTCTTAAACGAATATCACCGGTAATAAACTGTTTGAATTCCTTGGGGCTGATCTCACCGAGCCCTTTAAACCTGGTGGTCTCGACACGTATCTTCTGTTTGCCCTTGCCCTGCAGCTTCTTGGTTGCCGTTTCTTTCTGCCGGTCCGAGTAACAATAGATGGTCTCTTTTTTATTGCGAACCCTGAAAATAGGCGTTTCGAGTATATAAATATGACCGAGTTTGACCAGCGGCTCAAAATAGTGAAGGAAGAAAGTCAACAACAGATTTCTTATATGCAATCCGTCCACGTCGGCATCGGTGGCAATGATTACCTTATCGTAGCGGAGATCGGAGATTGACTCTTCGATATTTAAAGCCTGCATGAGGGCATACATCTCGTCGTTCTTATAGAGCAGGTTGAGTTTCTGCCCTAGCACGTTCATTGGCTTTCCCTTCAAGGAAAAAACAGCCTGGGTCATGGGGTCGCGGGAAGATACTATGGAACCGGCAGCAGACTGCCCCTCGGTAATAAATATCATATTTTCGCGACCGTCCTTTGACGGTTTTTCGCGGGACGGATGATATTTGCAGTCCTTCAGCTGAGGAATCCTGATTGCTACTTTTTTGGCCTTGGCCCTTGCCTCTTTACGAACCGACTGCAACTCCTTTCGGACTTTCTCGTTTCTGAGAATCTTGGAAATGAGCACCTCGGCCCGTTCACTGTTTTTGTAGAGCTCGCTGGAAACTGCATCCTTCACCTGGTTGACAATCCAAGAACGAACCTCGGTGTTGCCCAGTTTGTTCTTGGTCTGTGATTCGAATACCGGCTCCTTTATCTTGACAGCCAGTGTACCGACAATGCCGTCTCTTACATCTTTGTTAATGAATTTCTTTGATGAAAATTCATTGATCCCCTTCAGAATGCCTTCGCGGAAGGCGGAGAGGTGCGTTCCTCCTTCACTGGTGTAGGTGCCGTTGACGAAGCTATAGTATGAATCGCCGTAAGAATCTGTATGGGAAAAGGCGAACTCGAGGGTTTGATCTTTATAGTAAATAGGCTCGTAGATGTTATCGCCGTCAAGTTCGTTGCTCAACAGGTCTAAAAGTCCATTGGTGGAATGAAACAGCGTCTTGTTGTAATAAAGTTTCAAGCCGGCGTTGAGATAGACATAGCGCCAGAGTCTGTTTTCCAGAAAAGACTCTTCGAAGTGATATTCCCCGAACAGCTCGTGGTCAGGTAAAAATTCGATCAAGGTGCCGTCTTTCTCATCAGCCTCGCCTGTTTTTTTCCCTTCCAGGACACCCTGTTTGAACTCGGCTGAGGCAAACTTTCCTTCCCTGAAAGCGGTGACCTTGAAGTAATCGGAGAGTGCGTTTACCGCTTTGGTGCCGACCCCGTTAAGACCTACTGAAAACTGGAACACGTCGGTATTGTATTTGGCGCCAGTGTTGATGATTGAAACGCACTCGATGAGCTTGCCCAGCGGAATGCCCCGTCCAAAATCCCGCACCCTGGTAAGACCGTTTTCCTCGACCTCAATATTGATGCGTTTACCGGCCCCCATGATGAATTCATCCACCGAGTTATCGACCACTTCTTTGAGCAGGATATAGATACCGTCATCCGGGTGTGAACCGTCACCAAGACGGCCGATGTACATACCCGGCCTTTTCCTGATGTGCTCCAAGGAACTCAGGGTTTTTATCTTGCTTTCATCATATATTTCTGCTGATTTGAGCATAGCGTTGATTGTCAGTAGTAAGTGTCAGTGGTTATAGTCTGAATGGATTGGCGGCATATTATTTTATTTGCTCTCTTTGCGCAATAGAACTGCTTGGCAAAACTTTAGTCTGCCGCCTTATCAGATTCTCATAACTCGCTCACAGTCAGGGCAGATCCAGGTCGGACCATTGCTGATCCCCCATTTATTTTCTTCGAAGCACTCCGGGCAGATTTGGAATCCGCACGGACAATTCCAACAAAATGGTTTTTTATCTCGGCAGCAGCTGCAGATATAGTCGCCCAGTCTTCTGCGGCGATAGCCCTTCTTTGTTGGTTCAGTCATACTCCAACTCTTCCTTCATCCAGATCGCATATTCCTCGTCTATCTCGACAACTGAAGTGGCAATAATTTCCGGCACCTCATAGCTGTGAACCGAGCGAATGACATCGGCAAGACGCTCGAAAAGCTTGCGGTCACTTTTCATGTTGAGCAGGTATTCTTTATCACTAACAATCTGCCCTTTCCACCAATAACGACTGGTTACTGGCGGAAGGATCTGAACGCAGGCGGCCAATCTCTTCTCGAGGACCCGTTCAGCCAGTTTCATGGCAACATCTTCTTGGTCTATACTAGTAGTAACTACTACGGGTTGCGTATCATGTACCATAGATCACCTCATCTCCAGAGAACTTTTATATCAATGGTAAATACCATCGTTGGGGTTATTGATAGATTTTACATTTTTACTCATCACGGACAAGATGAAATATGGTACTATTTCGTTCCGACGCAACCATCGCAGTTTCAACTTTTGGAGAAACCATGCTGTTTGTTATTGATATCGGTAACACCCACACCGTCGCGGGGATTATCGAAGGGCTGAACATAACTCGTCAGTGGCGGATCAAGACAGATGCGGCCATGACTGCCGATGAACTTGGGGTTATGTATTACAACCTGTTCAGTATGGCCCGTATAGACTGCTCATTGGTCTCGGGAGTTGTCCTTTCCAGTGTGGTGCCCCAGCTCGAATCAGCTTATTTCCAATGCTGCTCCAAGCTGTTTAGAGAGACCGAAGGATTTGAACTGGTCAATATCTGCAGTGAGACAGTGGCCGACATCATTACAGTAAAATTAAAAAATCCTGCAGAAGTCGGAGCCGATCGGCTGGTCAACGGAATTGGCGCTCACTATCTCTGCCGTTCAAATGCCATCGTCATCGATTTCGGCACCGCTATCACCTTTGACTGTATCTCCGAACGTTGTGAATATCTTGGCGGTCTCATTCTGCCAGGCCTCCATGTTTCTTTAGGAGCACTTAGCCAGAAAGCAGCCAAACTGCCCCAGATAGACCTCCATGTGCCGCCTGAAAAGGTGATCGGTACAAGCACTGTCAGCGCCATGAAAAGCGGCGTTCTTTTCGGCTATGGGGCAATGATCGAAGGGCTGATTCACAAGGTCTCGGAAGAGATGAACCAGACCGGCTACCCTGAGCAAGCTGTCATTGCGACCGGCGGGATGGCCTCTGTGCTGCTCGACTACGCCCCTTCAATCCAGCGTCTGGAGCCAAATCTTACCCTCAACGGTCTGGGCATCATTCATCAGCTGCTGGAGTCCAACCCATGACCGTCTCCCCTGCTCCCTTGACATCCGGGGATCTTATTGGTGTGGCGGCGCCGGCAGGTTACCTGGTAGAACATGACCGATTTCATCTGGGATGCTCGTTGATCAGGGATATGGGGTTTGAGATTTTCGAACCGGAAAAGAGGTGGCCGGGGTACGGTTATCTTGCCGACACCGATGAAGCCAGGATTGAAGAACTCCATCGCCTCTGGTTAAACCCGGAAATAAAGGCAATCTTTTCATTGCGGGGCGGCTTCGGCTGCCTGCGTCTGCTCGACAAACTGAACCTTGAAGTGATCCGTGCACACCCCAAAATGTTCATCGGCTTTTCCGATATAACGGTACTTCACAATCATATTGTTAATGAAACAGGACTGATGTGTCTCCATGGTCCAGGTCTGGCCACCCTGACCGACTCTGATCAGGCCAGCCAGGAACGTCTCTATCACTGCCTCAAAGGCGACTGGAGCCACCGGCTCCATGAGAGAGTGGAAATTGTCAGGCCTGCCGCCCCGGCAAAGGGGATCCTGCTCGGTGGCAACCTGTCCAGCCTCGTCACCATGCTGGGTACCCGCTGGTTCCCAAGGTTGCAAGGGGCAATTGTGCTGCTTGAAGACATCAATGAGCCGCTTTATCGCCTCGACAGGCTCTTGACTCAGTTGTGGCTGAGCGGAGTGATGAACGACATAAAGGGGGTCATACTCGGACAATTCAGTGATGATTCCACCGAGCCGGTTGAAAGGCTCAGACGAAACGAGTTTGTCTGGGCAAGAGTTGTCGAATTGACCTCTGACAGAGCAGTTCCCATATGGGGAAATTTTCCGATTGGCCACTGCCGGAGGAATTTGACTGTTCCTCTGGGAGTTCCCGCAACAATGGACAGCGATACCACCATCCTGCACTTCTATGAAGAATAATATCAGGATTGACTTAAGCTTGCGATAATTGTATAAATGATGATTATTCAAAATCATCTTTCAATCTTCAACTATAGGTTATCATTGTATGTTTACGACAACTAGACGATCAACTATTCTTACTGCCGTACTTACCGCTCTCGGGATTTTTTTGTTCACTGAGGCATTCAGTGCTGATTATGTCAGTGTGAAAGGAGACAATGTTAACGTAAGAACCGGTGCAGGTACCAATTATGAGGTATCGATGGAATTGTTCGCGGGTTACCCCCTGAAAGTGATGTCAACTCAGGGCGAATGGTTGAAAATTGTCGATTTTGAAAATGATTCCGGCTGGATTCATAAATCACTCGTCAATGATGGTAATACTGTCATTGTCAACGGCAACAAAAGCGTCAATATGAGGGCAGAGCCCTCGACCAACAGCACCGTCATTGCCACTGTCGACCGTGGCGTTGTACTTACTAAATTGGAAACCCAGGGCAAGTGGCTCAAGCTCAAGCATTCAACCGGCCTGATCGGCTGGATATATAAGCCGTTGCTCTGGCCCTAACCGACCTCATCCCGGCAGTCCAGCAATCTGACTTATCCTCTGATCCAGGGGTAAAGGCAGCCGCACACTCTTTCCGGCCTTGTTCCGGAAGAGCAGATGTGAGTTCTCCACCGCGTAGAGAAAAAGATCGCGCGTAAGTTTTACATCTTCACGGCAATAATCTGCGATTTCCAAAAGTTTTCCCTCTTGGTACCAGGCCAGTGCCTGCAGTCCGTCAGCCGTTTTTTTGCAGCCCAGGGTCTCTTCAACCAGTCGGTTCAAGCTCAGCCGATAGCCCAGTCGGTTGTGTATCTCTTCAAGAAGATCAAGAGTCGGAAGCTGATGCAGGTCTCTCCGGGTATATCCTGTCAATACCTGGTAATCGAACCTTCTGTTGTTGAATCCTACCACCAGCTCACAACTGAACAGGTGCTCTATCAACCCGTCGGTTTCATCCTCGAAATAGGTAACAAACCCGTCAAGTTTGGAATCATAGACCACGCCAACGGACAAGCCCATTCTATGCGCTTTACTCCAGCCTCCAGATTCCTGGGCAGATCGCTGGGTTTCCAAATCAAAAACGCAAAAGTGTTCGGGAAGTGCATCAAGCCCCTGGGCAAAGGTTGAAGCATCCTGTTGACCCCTATGTTCAGGCGCCGACAGATGGTCACTGGGGAGTGAAAGAATATCGCTCTGTTCACCTTCACTGCCACTGGTATCTAAAATTTTCTCTAACAGCGCCAGACTCGCCGCTTTGTCGATAGGCCGGTTTCCAGATCCGCATTTTGGTGAGTGAACACAGGACGGGCAGCCATTCTCGCAGCCGCAGGTCTGAACTGTCTGGACTGTCTGGACGAGCAGTTTTTCGATCAAATAATAGGCTTCTTCACTCAGGCCCGCGCCGCCACCGTAGCCATCGTAAATGAAAATGGAAGCCTTGTCGGTCTGCTGATGGTGAGGGCAGGATATACCACCGATATCGTTACGATCGCAGAGGATCAAAAGAGGAAACATGGCGATCATGGCATGCTCGATCGCGTGAATACCTCCCATGAAGTGCATTTTGAGATTTTCCAGGTAGATCCTCAAATCATCGGGTAAATCAAGCCACAGACCCTCCGTTTCTATAATCTGCTCCGGTAACTCCAGACTACTGGTCGAGGCCACCTTCTGGGTAAAGTTGTTAATCTTTGAATAGCCCGTCACCTGTTCCACGACTTTAAGCCGCCCCCATGAAATACGGCAGCCGAAAACCTGTTTGCTTTTAAGCTGTTCCAGGATCTCAGTTTCCTTGTGTACATGTGCCCTGGTGTGGAAATTTGACCTGAATTCGGTTACCACCACTTCCCTGCCGTCGATGTCCAGATTATCAACCAGCAGCATCCGTGATTGATGGAGATAGACAGCACCAGGATGAGCCTCTTTCATGGCTCGTCCGGCGTCTATTTCACCGATGATTTCGCCGCTTTCTCTATCGATTATCGACAGCTGTACTCCGCCTCCTCTCAGACTGATCCGGTTTTGAGGCCTTTTCCTGCTTGCGTACCAGCGATCTCCATCGGCATCCTGGTAAAGTAGTGACTGGTCCGTGAGTGCCTCGATCTCCTTTAGGATTTCAGGCGAGGAATTTACCAGTTCTTCTTCTCTGGAGATGAACAATTCAGCAGCAGCACAGTGAAGATGTTGACCGGAAATCCTGTAGTTATAGGGATTCAAGGGAGCATGTTCAGGTTCTCTGGCAAAGAAATCATCTGGATTTCTCATAAAGTATTGATCCAGGGCATCCTCGCCTCCAACCAAAATGACCGCCGACTCTGCAGACCTTCTTCCAACCCTGCCGCCGCGCTGCCAGGTAGCCATAATCGACCCTGGATAACCAACCAGTATGCAGAGGTCAAGATCACCGATATCGATCCCGAGTTCCAATGCAGATGTGGAAATAACGCCGAGCAATTTTCCTGAGGCCAGACCTTTCTCTATCGTCCGCCGGTCTTCAGGGAGAAATCCGGCCCGATATGAACTCAGCCGTTCAGCCAGGTCTCCGACTCGAGACCGTGTCCACATGGTGATGAGTTCGGTCATCTTGCGTGATTTGGTATAGACGATGGTTCTCAATTCTCGCTTCAGGGCAGCTTCCAAAAGTTGGGCAGCTGTATGAGCGGCACTGTCCCACGGATTGAGGAAAAGCATGTGTTTTTTACTGGAAGGAGCACCGCTTTCAGTAACTACGCTGACGTCCCTGCCACTGAGTTTGGAGCCAAGCTGCCCAGGGTTTCCCACCGTTGCCGAAAGCATAATAAAGGTTGGTCTAGCACCATAATATTCTGCTATCCTGATCAACCTTCTGAGCACCCAGGACATGTGGGCGCCAAACAAGCCCCGATAAGTATGAATCTCATCTATGACCACATACTTAAGTTTACGAAAGAAGCCACTCCAACTGTCATGGTAGGGAAGCATGGATAGGTGAACCATATCCGGGTTGGTGATGACCACAGGTGGCGGATTTTTTCTCAGCCTGCTGCGCTGATATGGTTTTGTATCCCCATCATAGACGGCACAGAAGTCAGTGCTATTCTCTGTCCCGCCACTGGCATAAGAGTATAACTGTGACAACGCTCTCTGCTGGTCCTGGGCCAGAGCCTTGAGAGGAAACAGATAGAGTGCCCTGGATTCAGAATCTTCAAAAAATTGTTGCAGGGTCGGAATGTTGTAAATAAGACTTTTCCCGGAGGCGGTCGGAGTCGCAACCACCACGTCGTTTCCTTTTCGTATTAACTCAACGGCCTCGGCCTGGTGCGAGTAGAGACCTGAAATTCCAAGCCGGTGCAGGGCCTGTATAATTTGTTCGTGCAGCCCTGGCGGACTGTTTTCGTGAATGGCAGGACACGGATCGAGGGTCCTGTGACTGACAATCTGGACGCCATATTTTCTAGACGCTTTGAGCGCTGAGAGATAGTCGCCTATATCTGTATTTCTCACGCTCTGCTTATCCCGGCCCAGGTGCTGCAACCTTGGTGTTGCCTAAATAACGGCGAAGGCTTATTATCTTCTGCTATGTGTCGAGAAATCTCCCGATGAGATAAACCCATGATACCAATATGTCCTTTTTAATTTAGCGGTAATAGTCCATGACCAGAATATCAACTCTAGGTCCGCACGGATCAGACTCCTGCCTGGCAGCGCTTCGTTACGATGGCAGCGCTGAAGTGTTGTTATTCAATCACATCGACGATGTTTTGAATTGCGTTGAAAGCGGTCAATCTGATTATGCACTGATCCCTGTTTATAATACCCGTGAGGGTGAAATAAAAGAGTATTTCAGGGTCATGGCCGAACTTGATCAGAATTTTTGGGTAGATAATATCGTTTTGCCTATTCATCTTTCTCTGGGAGGGTATAGCCTCGAATTCAAACCCGATGACGTCAAATTCATCTACGGCCGCAGCAGTGTTTTGAACCAGTGTGAAGATTATATCTCACGAAATATGGCGAAGGCTACTCGGGTTTCGATACACGATGTCAGCACAGCGGCAGCAGAAATATTGACTGCCAGAAACTCTACAAGAGTGCTGATTGATACTGAAGAAGTGCTTGCCCAGCACGGTTTAATACTGATCAACCGGGAACTTGCGGCCCACAACCGAACAAGATTTGCTATTATCGGGCCAACCCCTCATCCGCAAACAGGTTACGATGCCACTTCGATCATCACCAAGCCGCTGGCCGATCGCGTCGGACTGCTGGTTGACACGCTCAACGAATTCACCAAACGGGGCGTCAATATCGTCGATCTCCGTTCAAAAAACGATATTGAGACTCAGAAGCTGCAGATCTATTTGGAAATTGAAGGTCATAGAAGTGACCCTCAACTGGCCGAGGCACTGATTAACATCGAAGGAAAAGTAATTCAGGAGCCACGCTGCCTGAAGATTCTCGGCTCCTTTCCCCGGGTCGATATGAGAATAAAAAAGATTGGGACTTTCGGTTTCATAGGCTCAGGTGAGATGACCCGCTGGTTTTCGGAGCAGCTGCAGAGTGAGGGATATCAGACCGTGGTCACGGGACGCACTACGGAGATCAAGCCCGAGCAGATGATCGATCAGGTCGAGGTGGTGATAGTCTGTGTACCAATCTCGGCAACCTCCACTACCATAGAAAAGTATGGTGGCCTGCTCAAGGACGGGCAGGCACTAATAATCCTTGCCGGAGAATCTGAAAAACCACTCGATGTCGCCCTTGAAACCACATCTGAAGGTGTCGAGGTGATGCTTGTCCATAATCTCTGGGGCCCACAGATACTCACCATGAAAGATAAAAATGTTGCGGTGGTGAAGACCAGGAGAAGCGGCAGCTTATGCAATGAATTCGAATCTTTTCTCTATAAGTATGGGGCTGAAATTTATCAGGATTCAGCAGAGAAACATGATCTTATGATGGGCATCAGCCAGAAACTGCCCACCACCATCTCGGTTGCTCTGGCGCTGACATTGTCTCAACATGATATTGGTTTCAACGATATCGACTCTCACTCTACCCTCACCTCGCTGTATGGCATTCTGGCGATGGCCAGGGTACACAACCAGAATCCTCGTACCTATGCAGAAATAATGGCAACGGCAGGTGACAGTAAAAAAATCGTAGACAGCTTCATAGAAAACCTCACCAGGGTTTCAGATCTTGCCTCGCATCGTTGCATCCAGCAACTGGAAGATATAATTGAAAAGAACCGGGCCCAGATGCCAGCCGATTTCATTAAAACAAAAATGAGTCAGGCCCAGGCGGTCGATGCCGTGCTCAGTGATATTGGATTCAGAGGTGAATAAATTTGACTAATTTGTGCTGCCATCAGGCTGCCTTTCCGACTAATGTTACCCAAATAGATATTAACTACATCCGACAGGACTAACCGTAACCACTGAATTTATTGTTAAAGGAGAATTATGAGAAGCGATTACCGACGTTATTTTGAAAATATTCCGGTCTGCCCCCACTGCAGCGTAGAACTCTCTTGCTGTGAATCGCCGCAGATTCACGTAGGTGACGGCCTCGGCTGGGGGTCCGAGGTGCTCTATATCTGCCTAAACGATGAATGCTCACTGTTTGTCAATGGCTGGGCGCAGATAGAAGAAAAATATGGTCATAATTCATCTTATCGCTATATGCAGCTTCCTGGCAGCAATGAGGCCAATCTGATGATGGTAGGATCTGAGGATGCTTTTAAAGGCAGCGTCATTGATCTGCAGGCGGTTGATGCACAAAATGTTCGCTATCAGAAGGAGAAAGAAGCACTCGCCGATTTGGAAACCGCCATAGAGAGAAAAAACCTCGAACCGGCCCTGCATCTTATCCTCGACGAAGCAGCGGCAATCGACGGGCGCCGGAAAGCTATTACCATGCTGGTTCCAATCAACGATCTCGCCTGCATTGATCCGATCAGGAATCATAAGTTCAGAGACACTTCGCTTCAAACAGAAAGCATGATGGCCATTAGTCTTCTACTCAAGGCAAATTATAAAAAAGAGTGCCCGTATTGCTATGAGTTGATCAAATCGCAGGCAAAAGTCTGCATGCACTGCAAGAAAGAGCTGTGATCAGGTTTTTTATGCTTGAAAAAGAGGCGTTGTGCTATTATAAAATGCGCTTCCGCAACTAATCTATCGGTTCAGAAACATGGTGGGTGTAGCTCAGCTGGTTAGAGCGTCTGGTTGTGGCCCAGAAGGTCGGGGGTTCAAGTCCCCTCACTCACCCCAGATACTACTAGCTCCCTCGCTTTTCAGGCCTGGGAGCTTTTTTAATTCTTGGACCCTATAATCCATCAGACAACTGAATTCTATTAAAAAATGAACAATCAAACCTCTTCTAAACTTGATCAACCGGAAATACTTGCCGCCATCTTTCATCCTCAACCCGGGCTCAGAAATCAAACCCCTTTATCCTGTGAGGAATTCGAGATTTGGGTGGAAAGTGGCGTTACTCTTGGTTGCAGGCTGTTCACTGCTCGACCCGAGGCACCCACTATTATCTATTTTCACGGCAACGGTGAAACCGTCAGCGATTATGATCAGATCGCTCCTTTCTATTTGGAAGCAGGCCTGAACATTTTGATTACCGGCTATCGCGGTTATGGCTGGAGTTCAGGTGAGCCTACCGTATCTGCTCTTTATAACGATGGGGCGGTGGTGCTCGACAGTTTCCTGGATCATTGTCAGGCCAATGGATTTTCAGAAGAAGTCTTCATTATGGGTCGATCGCTCGGATCCGCCAGCTGTATTGACCTGGCTTACCGTTTTCCAGAAAAGATTAAAGGTATCATCATTGATAGCGGTTTTGCCGAAACTCTTCCGCTTGCTGCCCGATTGGGCTACAATGTTGTCGATTCAGGGCTCCGAGAAGAGGACTGTTTTAACAACCTTGCCAAAATCAGAGAAATAGAGATACCCACCCTTATTCTCCACGGTGCAGACGATCAGCTCATTCCGCTGCACGAGGCGGTCAAGCTTCAGGCTGAGAGCGGGGCAAAGACCAAGCAACTCTTCGTGATCCCGGGCGCGGACCATAACTCACTGCTCGTTCGCGGGGGTACAACCTATTTTGAGACTATTAAAAATTTCACCAACACGGTGACTGGAAGAAATACGTGGCGACAAAGAAGAAGAAAATTCAAGAGTCAGGAGAACAAGAAATGATCCGCCTCTCTTCACTGCTTCTTACACCTCTCTTTTTAATTCTGCTCTTATTTGCAGGAGGCTGCCAACCGACCTCGGCACCCCCTGTACAGCCGTCGGAACCCACTCTGAGAATTGGTATTTCAGCCAATGCGCCACCTTTTGCCTTTCGCCAGGGAGGTGAAATCACCGGTCTGGAACCTGCTCTTGCACTCAAACTTGGCGAATATCTTGACATGCCCATTCAATTTGTCGAAGTCCCCTGGGACCAGCAGATTGAATTCCTCAACCAGGGCAAAACCGACATTATCATGTCAGGCATGACCATTACCAATACACGCAGCTCCGTGGTAGATTTCTCAACGCCTTATATGCGCTCAGGGCAGATACTTCTGGTTCGAATGGAAGACCGTCTGAGATTTTCAACCGGTGTGGAAAGTCTGTTGAACACCAGCTACCGTATAGGAACCGTAGCTGATACCATAAGTGACTACTTTGTCACCACAGCTATCAACGGGGCCAACGAGGTTGTCTTCAAGACATCGCAGAAAGCTGTGGAGGCATTGATCAAAAACGACATAGATGCCTTTATCTATGATGCCCCGATTGTCTGTTACTATGCGGCAAGGCATCAGAATGACAAGCTGATACCGATTCTCACCATGGCCACCGAAGAATATATCGGCTGGGCGGTGAAAAAGAGCGACAATGAGCTGTTGGCCAGCGTCAACGCATTTCTCGAATCTTATCAAAATAAGGGTCAGCTTCAGAACGAAATCAAATACTGGATTCCTTACCTCTACCGGTGACCTGACTATGAGCAAGACAAGCAAACGTTCGGATTACCTGAGCTGGGATGAGTATTTCATGGCCGTTGCCCTGCTCTCTGCAGAAAGAAGCAAGGACCCCAACACCCAGGTAGGGGCCTGCATCGCTAATGATCAGAACAAAATTGTCGGAGTCGGCTATAACGGCTTCCCGATAGGTTGCTCAGACGACGAACTGCCATGGGATCGGCAGGGGGATTTTCTGTCGACCAAATACCCCTACGTCTGCCATGCTGAACTCAATGCTGTGCTTAACGCCATCTCAACTGATTTGAGAGGCTGCAGAATCTATGTCGGGCTTTTCCCCTGTAATGAATGCACCAAGGTTATTATTCAGTCGGGAATCAGCGAGATCGTCTATCTTTCTGATAAGTATCGGGACTCAGAACAGGTTCGGGCCTCAAAAAGAATGCTCGAATTAGCACCAAATATATCGTATCGTCAATTTTCTCCATCCAAAACCTCGATTCTCTTGAGCTTTCAAGTAGCTTCCTGATCCACTTTCAGCTGCCGCTTCCCCGGTGCTGAAATCCTTTGAAGCCTATGTTGACAGCATCTTCCCCTGAGATCAGACGTACATCGCAGCCTTTAACCGTTCTGCCCACCCGATACACCTGTTCTCCGCAGTTTTCGCGAAGCAGCCTTAATAAGTCCTCGTCTCTACCTTTTTTCACAGTGAAGACCAGCTCATAGTCCTCCCCGCCGGATATCTTTAGATCAACGGGTTCTTTGTTTATGATCTGACTTACACGTCCAAGAATTTCAGCCCCTGGAAGAAGATCCGCATCTAGCTCAGCTCCGACCCCGCTCTGGGAACAGATATGGGCAAGATCCGTGGCGATTCCGTCGGAAATATCCTGCATGGCGCCGACCATCTTGCTGGCGGCCAATACTTGCCCCAGCAGTACACGTGGAGTGGGATTGAGATGTTTATTGATCAAGGGCTGCAGCGCATCTTCTGCAGTCGATTGAAACAAAACGGGCGCCCGGCAGATCTCAAGCCCAGCCGCGGCTGATCCCAACTCACCGCTGACGTAAATATTCTCACCTTCAGCAGCAGTGCTGCGCCTGATTATCCTGTCTTTTGCGCCGCTACCGAGAATTACTATGTTGATGGTCAGGGCGGGTCCTTTGACCGTGTCCCCTCCAATGATAGTGCAGCCAAACTCTTCAAGAATTTCAGCGGCCCCAGCCGACCATTTTTCTATCCAGTCTTTGTCGAGTTGCTCGGAGACAGCTATCGAAACCAAAGCATAATGAGGAGTTCCTCCCATGGCGGCGATGTCGCTGAGATTGACGGCAATTGATTTTCGGCCCAGAAGATGGGGAGGATGCCATGAACGGTCGAAATGTATATTCTCAACAAGTATATCGGTGGTGGCAAGCCAACTGCGATCTTCCGGAGTGTCGAATATCGCACAGTCGTCTCCGATTCCCTTAATCAGTCCTTTGGCATCAGGGGCTCCTGTTCTGCCGGAAAACAGCCTTATCAGATCAAGTTCAGACCACTCTTCTTGCATGATGTTCCGCCGGCTTACTTAATTCTTTTCAGTGATCCTTTCTGGGAAGATGTTTTCCTCCCTTTTCCAGATTCACCGGCTGCTGAGTGTTCACTGCCAATAACAACAGTTTGGAAGAATCGTTTTTCTCCGCCCATGGTGAAAATCTCCTGACCCGTCATCTGAGCCGTGCGAAGTGTCCAGATGACGTTTTGCAGCGGAACAGTCAAAAAGGTCAAACCGATATTCCACCATTCTTCTTTTTTGGATGGATCACGCTCGATGGAGATGACTTTGGCGTAGAGAATCAGGCGAGGTTGCTCTGAAGCGATGAGAGCCACGTCGCCCACTTCTGTCGTCGTTTTGAACGGAGTGATCGATTTAAGCTCTTCAACAAGCTTTTCTAGATTATTGGTTTCCATTATCGAGTTTGGTTATTGATTCAAGGATGATAGTGTTGCCTTCCAAATATTTTCTTGAACCTATAATAGAATACATGGACAAACCCTCAAGTAGTGGGTTGATCAGGTCGTCAATCAAGACTTTCGATTTTCTAGCCAGTTCCTTGTCCTTGATGGCCAGCATCGTGCCCCCCCAACTCACCATCTCCTGGAGCATTTCCGCAGTGTGGGCGAAATCAAGATAGGTAAACGAGTGTGAAGGCTTCAATAGGCCTGAACTGATGTCTTGAAATGATTCCAGGTCAGCCAGGCTTTTTTCTCTTTGTGGTGCCACATAATTCTTGAGTTGATCCCTGTTGCTTGAGATGATGACGGAATCATCAGAAAAAGACAAGGTTGGAAGGATGGAGCCGATGCCGACGATCCCCCCCCATGAAATAATATCCGTTTCGTCGTGAGATGTGCGGCGTACCGGTATAGAATAGTGTTCAATCAGCCTATCCACCACCGTTTTTAATTTTTCAACCTCCCCGCTTTTTACGGATAGCAGAAAACGGGGCATTGGAACCAACTGATTTTCGTTTATTCCACTGACTGCCAGGGTCAGGTCGTGCTCAAAAAGATCGAACAGCTGCTGCACTGTCAATCCGGTGATTTTCGACAACTCATCAACGAATTGTGTCCCAGTTGCTTCTGGAAGCGATTGATCCTGCCCTATCATTCCCAGTATTGCTTCGGGGCTCAACTGGTTGGACCAGTGATAAATTATGGTATCTGGAGCAACTTTCTTATATGATTCCGGTAGCCCGGCCTCGCTGAATAGTATCGACCTCGAGTGTTCATCGAGCAATTCCGGTTTGAA
>CAJQNS010000229.1 GCA_905479735.1 uncultured Desulfofustis sp. | reverse complement strand
CAAAGTTTAATTCACTGATGAGTTGCAGATATTACCTGAACAGGAAGACTCTTAACCTGCTGGATGTGACACCTGAACAAGTCTAGGGTAAGAAGCGTTGACAGAGAAATGCCTGCCCTTGATTTTGTCCCGTATCGATCAGATATTTTATTCACTCAGTGGAATACCATCCATCGAGCCTACTCATTCCCATTGAACTGGAGGAATATATGAAAAAGCCATTGGTAAATGCGATTTTGCTGTGTGCGGTTTTGACCATAGGGGTTAGTGCATCAGCATTTGCTGCCGACAAACCTAACATCTTGGTGATCTGGGGCGATGATATAGGTTGGTATAACATCAGCGCCTACAACCTTGGGGTAATGCAGTATAAAACGCCAAACATTGATCGAATCGCAAAAGAAGGAGCAATGTTTACAGACTGGTATGGCCAGCAGAGCTGTACGGCTGGACGGGCAGCTTTTATTACCGGGCAAGCACCTATACGGACAGGGTTGACCAAAGTTGGTCTTCCCGGAGCAAAAGAAGGAATGCCAATAGAAGATCCCACGTTAGCTGGGTTGCTCAAAAACCATGGCTATATGACAGGTCAGTTTGGAAAAAATCATCTGGGTGATCTTGATGAACATCTGCCAACCAATCATGGATTTGATGAGTTTTTCGGCAATCTCTATCATCTAAATGCAGAGGATGAACCTGAGAATGTTGACTACCCAAAGGATCCTGAATTTAAAAAACGATTTGGTCCCCGTGGTGTCATTCACTCTTTTGCCGACGGCAAGGTAGAAGATACCGGCCCCTTGAATATGAAGCGCATGGAGACAGTGGATGAGGAAGCCACGGCAGTTGCTCTTGACTTTATTGATCGAGCCCATGCTGCAGACAAACCGTTTTTTGTCTGGTGGAACTCGACCCGTATGCATGTCTGGACTCGCTTAAAGGCTGAATCTGAAGGAGTTACAGGACTGGGCATCTACCCCGACGGAATGGTGGAACACGACGGACATGTGGGACAACTGCTCGCTAAACTTGATGAATTGGGTATCGCCGATAACACTATTGTGATGTATTCAACCGATAATGGCGCTGAGGCAATGACCTGGCCTGATGGAGGTACCATTCCATTCCGAGGTGAAAAAAACACCAACTGGGAGGGTGGTTATCGCGTTCCTTCCGTGATTCGTTGGCCAGGTGTAATCGAGCCAGGGACCATTCATAATGATGTGTTCGCACACGAGGACATGCTACCCACAATTATGGCTGCAGTTGGAGAGCCCGACCTCAAGGAGAAACTGAAGGCTGGCAATGTAGAGGCGATTGGACGAACCTATAAAGCTCATCTTGATGGGTACAACCTCTTACCGTTTTTCAAAGGCGAGGAACCATTATCCCCGCGCAGTGAGTTTATTTACTGGACTGATGATGGAGATATAGCTGCATTGCGCTACAATAACTGGAAGATAGTATTCATGGAGCAGCGCGGTCACGGTTTTGACGTATGGCAAGAACCGTTTGTAACACTTCGGTTCCCGAAGTTATTTAACCTGCGCACAGATCCCTTTGAGAGAGCCGATCATGAGGGAATGGGCTACCAAAGATGGCGGGCAGAAAGAATGTTTGCTCTTGCCCCTGCCCAGGCATTCGTGGGCAATTGGCTCCAGAGCTTCACCGAGTTTCCTCCTCGTCAAAAACCTGGCTCATTCAGTCTCAGTCAAGCGATGGAGAAGCTCACCTCAAACACGTCAAGTAATTAACTGAATTGACTTCAGACGATTGCTTTAATGATAGGACGGTCTGATTAAACATCGGGCCGTTCTACCGTCTGTTGCAACTTTAAGCATCGAGCCCATCAGACCATGTGAGACAAAAACAAGACATCCTGCTCTATACCAGGTCGGTCATAATTAATTTGATTATGATCAATAGGAGGTGCCGTTATGAAACTTGTTTGCAACCAGGTATACACGTGAATAACCAAAGAAATCTATCGAGTAAAATCGAATGAAGCCTTACAAAAAATCCGATGCCGCCATTGCCGCTCTAGCTCCGGAACAGTTCCGTGTGACTCAGCAAAGCGGTACCGAGAAACCAGGAACGGGCGAGCATCTCGATAATACCGAGCCGGGCATCTATGTAGATGTCGTGTCGGGCGAACCACTGTTCGCTTCGTCAGATAAGTTTGAGTCGGGTTGCGGCTGGCCCAGTTTTACCAAACCCATCGAGAACGCCCATATTAATGAGCTGCGGGATGTCAGCCACGGCATGGTGCGAACCGAAGTTCGCTCGGCTCATGGCGACAGCCACCTGGGGCACGTGTTTCCGGACGGCCCCAGGGATCGGGGTGGTTTGCGATATTGCATCAATTCTGCTTCGCTGCGCTTCATCCATCGCGATGACATGGAAGCAGCAGGCTATGGCGAGTACCTTGATCAAGTGGAGGACTGTTAATGGCACAGGAACGTGCTGTTCTGGCAGGCGGTTGCTTTTGGGGCATGCAAGATCTGATTCGCAAGTTACCGGGGATTGAAGCCACCAGGGTGGGTTACACTGGCGGCGATGTCCCCAACGCCACCTACCGCAACCACAGCACACACGCCGAGGGCATAGAGGTTTTGTTCGATCCGGACAGGATTTCGTATCGCCGTATTCTGGAATTCTTTTTCCAGATACACGACCCCACAACCACTAACCGGCAGGGCAATGACCGGGGCCCGTCCTATCGCTCGGCAATTTACTATGTTAACAAGACGCAGAAGAAAATCGCACTTGACACCATCGCCGATGTGAACGCCTCGGGATTATGGCCAGGCAAGGCGGTAACCGAACTCGAACCGGTAGGCGATTTCTGTGAGGCAGAGCCCGAACATCAGGATTATCTTGAGCGCTATCCCAATGGCTACACTTGCCATTACCCTCGTCCGGACTGGATAC
Source organism: uncultured Desulfofustis sp. (assembly GCA_905479735.1). GTDB lineage: Bacteria > Desulfobacterota > Desulfobulbia > Desulfobulbales > Desulfocapsaceae > JABDQA01. The sequence goes on along the minus strand of CAJQNS010000229.1, from coordinate 6,180 downwards.
TACCACAGCGCGCACGTGAGTGAGTGGTTCTTAATTCTTGACTGAGAGCAATGTCTCCTGTTGCCATGATCACGGCGGCAACCGCTGGGGGGGGCGGTAATATTGCCATCTCGAAGGTCTTAGTATTCTACCAACGCTTCAAATTTAGACTAGTTCCTGATAATTTTGGAGGCGACCTATCATCACAACTTGAGAGATGTGATTTGGCAACCATAACGATGCAGTTGATCGGTGGAGCTGACCTGTTTCTCTTGAGGTTTTAAAAAGAGTTTCACTTCTCAAAACAGAAAATACTCTTGACATTTGGTTTAGTAGCTATACTATATGGCTATGGACAGGAAAAAAGCATGCGAAGAGATACTAGCTCTGTTTATTAAGCTCTCGAATAAATATCAGGCTCTTGAGAAGATCCCGGTTGATTATGGGACCGGAAAGACCTTATATCACTCTGAGAGACACATGTTGGATGCAATTGGCGAGAATCCTGCCATGAATGTCTCAGAGTTTGCCCGCAATATCGGGGTCACCAAAGGAGCAGTTTCCCAAGTAGTAAAGAAACTTGAAGAGAAACAGGTGGTCAGAAGATATAAGCAGGCGGAAAACGACAAGGAGGTGTTTATCGAACTGACCAATTTGGGAAAAGATATATACAAAAAGCATAAGGAAACCAATGAGGAATCCATAATCCCTCTGCATGATGAATTACTCAAGTATTCAGATGACAAGGTTTATTTCCTCATTGAGATGTTCAAATGGATTGATTCATACCTTGATTCAGCCCGTAAACAAATGCTGTCCCATTCCAAAGGGGAGCATTGATTTTTTTTGATCATATAGTTTAGCAACTAAACATAAGGTGTCGCAATGAACAGCAAACCGATTGAGAAGAAACATAAAAAGACTTTTCACACAGCAAATCGAAAGGGGCACAAAGTGCTAGGCTTGTCCCTAATTGTTGTGGGGTTGTTTGGATCCCTTCAGATGTCTGGCTGGATTTCTCCTTCCATTGAGTGGTCGTCTCTTATCTGGCCATTAGGTCTTATGAGCGCTGGATTGTTTATAACGTTCCATTCTGGAAATCGAGAGAAGAGGAAGAACGGAGATGCAGCGGGGTTCCATAGAAATCATGATAGCACTGTCTCAGGATAATAATAAGCAATCAGTAGCTAAAAGGAGGACGAGATGAAATCACAAAAAATTAAAGCAATTCTAATATCTACTCTGTTAGTCGGCTTGGTAGCAATATCTAGTTGCTCTCGCCATGAAAACCGTTATCGGCCTGATAACCACAACCTCACTACTCATGTGGAACGAATTTCACAGGAACTCGATCTAAACCAGGGTCAACTGGAGCAATTGGAAGTGCTCATATCCAATCTTGAGGAGAAACGAACTACAATAAAAAGAGGACATGCAATTATAGATGATATTGGCCAGCAGCTTAAGGCAGAACAATTCGATGAGAAGTCTGTAGCAAATACGATATCCAACTACCTAGATGAGGTAGAAGAATATTCATTGGATTTTGTCACTAAACTCTCCGCACTGCATCGCAGTTTAACCCCTGAGCAGAAAGTCAAGTTAGCCCTGTATCTGCCCGCTAACAAAAGAGAACATTACCATCATCAATGGTAACAGTAGTCGACAGAGCCGCTCCTTTTGGTCAATTTCTAAAAGAATGTCTCAGTGAGCGGCTCTGTTATGATAAGAGGTGTGTCAAAATTATGGGAATTAATTGTATATCAGAAGATCAGAACCAGATACGGCAGCAAATCAAAGAGACAGCACGACTGTTGTTCAATAATAGGGGCTATGATGTTATTGAATTAAGAGATATTGCTTTTGCAGTTAACGTCTCTGAGGATATTATTACATCTATTTTTCTATCAAAAGATGAGTTGCTCGAGGCGGTTTGGTCTGAATGACCTTACATTAAAAAGTCGAAAACGTGATGGAAGGCCAATGATTATGGATGATTATTCTTTCTCGCCCCACTCAAGTATATTGCAAAGATTGCCACATCAAATCTAGCGGCCTTCCCCTCCTCATATAATAACGCTTTTTCCTGAAAAGGTGACATCAGTGACTGATTATAGAATTTACCATTGCCACAACGAAGATAATTAACCTTGTCTTCAACACCGCTGAAAGGTGTTTACTGTTTATCCTCAGTTTTTGTGCAGCATATCAAGGTTACTACAATCGTATAATTGGTGGGTGGAACAAGCCGGCCGTACCAATAAGCACGGCCGGCAGATAACTATTTATCTAACTGCACGGTAACCGGTACCGCCCGAGTAAAGGTATCAAAAACTGGGGAATAGGTCGGCCCTAACTGAATGATTTCTTCTAGTTCTTCAGGTGAGGCATCGGCATCAATATTCACATACATGCGGACTTCTTCATATCCCCTGTGAACGTCATCTTTAATCCCAAGAAACCCTTGCAGGTCAATATCGCCTTCTAGTCTCGATTCCATCGACCGGATGGTAACTCCTCTTGCTGCTGCATGATAAATTATAGATGTAGTAACACACGCGGCCAAAGCGGTGAGAGCATATTCTACAGGATTGGGACCATGGTCGTTACCCAGCAGAAGCGGTGGCTCATCTGCATCTAACACAAATGGTTCCTTCCGGTTGTGTTCTTGCTGAGTGCCATAGAAGTTTTTAATTGTCGTACGATTGTGCCCTCCATCCAGCCATTGGTTTCCTGCCTTAAATTTAAACTTGGCAATCACCGGCGCATTTTTTACGGCATCGATAGTTCCAAACAATTCATCTACATTTACACCGTTAACAACATTTTGATTTTCCATATTCTTGGCTGACTGTTCCATTTTAATTCTCCATGTGGAAAGGTTTGTTTTTTATCGCAATCATTTTTGCTGCGATTACAGACAAACATTCCACTAATTGTGCCAGTTTGGATATTTTTCTATTAATTGAACAATAACAAAACTATGGAACTAAATAGAGGCTGGTTGTATAGGTGGCGAAATATGGTGATTAACGAAATATCGCCACCTATTTTACCGAGATTTCGGTAGATCAGCTATTCCTTTATATGGGCTCGATCTAGGTGGAGAACTAATGAGGACGCTTTATTCCAAAAGCTTTCATTCTGGATTGGAAGGTTGATGGCGGTAATCCGATAAGTTGGGCCGCGCCGTTTGGGCCGGATACACGCCATCCAGATTTCTCGAGGGCAAGCAGTAAATTGTCACGTTCTAATCGGTTAAGCTGCTGGATGCTCTTAACACTATTATCTGAAGGGGTATCATTTTTAATCATAGCTGAGCTAACCTGACTGGGAAGAACCTGATTAAAATTAATCCGCCCCTTACGTGCTGTGATAACACCACGTTCAATAACATTTTGAAGTTCACGTACATTACCCGGCCAATCATAACTCCTTAAATGTTCAATAGACTCAACATCGAAAGGCAAAACCTCTCTGCCCATGCGAGTCGAAAACTGATTAACGAAGTGTTCAGCAAGCAGTCGTATATCATCACCGCGTTGATTCAGTGGTGGTATGTTGATTGGAAATACATTTAGCCTATAATACAAATCCGCTCGAAAATTCCCTTCCTGAACAGCCATTGACAAGTCTCGATTTGTTGCGGCGATTACCCTGACGTCGGTATGACGAGCTCTTGAACTTCCAACCGGGGTGTACTCCCCCTCTTGCAATACCCGAAGCAATTTTGCTTGCAGTTCCCCGTTCAATTCGCCTATCTCATCAAGGAAGATAGTGCCACCATCAGCGAGAGCAAATCGCCCATCTCGGCTGTTGGTGGCACCCGTAAATGCCCCCTTCTCATGCCCAAAAAATTCACTTTCCATAAGTGCTTCTGGAATAGCCGCACAGTTTACGGTAATCAGAGGGTGGTCTTTCCTTGAGCTGGACGAGTGTATGGCCCGTGCCACTAGCTCTTTTCCTGTGCCAGTCTCACCGTATATGAGAACCGTTGAATCTGTAGGAGCCACCTCAGCCATAAGTTGTAATGTTTTTCGAAATGGTGTGCTTTCCCCGATTAGCTTTCCAAGGTTGTAGAGTGATTGAATCTCATCTTTTAAGTATTCAGTCTCATTCCGAAGTGATCGAATTTTCTTCTGGGCTTCATATCGTTCATTAACGTCCCTTAAAATGAGCACATAGCAAGGACCCTCAGCGCTCTCAATCTGAGAAATTGTGGCTTCGGCCTGAAATTTCTTCTTTTCATTATTCAACACTATCAAACCGTCGGGCACCCAGATACTACGCTCACTTTCAGGATTGCTATTGAATTTGCGCACTATTTTATTAAGCCGATCAGAATCCTCGGACATCACAAACTGGTGAAAAGACTTGCCAATGCACTGGTCTTTTTGGCAACCAAAGATACGCCCAGCGGCTTGATTCATCATCAGAATATTGAAATCTAGATCAAGCTCGACAATGGCATCCATTGCTCCGTCAAAAATACCTTCCAGTTTCTCCTTGTGGATTTGATTTTGAGTTTCAGCTTTCAATCTGAGTATCTCTGCCGTCGACCTGGCAGCAAAGATTTGAAACAGAGCTAAATTGCGATATGATTCCGGCATTGTTTTCGTATCCACAACCGCAATATTTCCCAGCACATTGTTATCTGGATCTAATAGTGGAAAACCCATATAACTGACGGCACCTAAGTCAACGAGATCAGGATCACCGGGGAAAAGTTCAATGACGTTGTCAGGGACGTGCAGGAAAGTCTTATTTTTCAGGGCAGCTTCACAGGGCGTACCGATTATGTCGTACTCATAGTGATCAACAAAATCATTCCCTAACCAGAATGCCAGCGACCTAAGGCGTTGCACCTTGGGAAGATATTCTGTTACCCATGCGCCATGGGTTCCCAAAGCTTGACAAAAATTTTTCACTACTGCGTGGAAGAAACGTGAACCAGTTTCGGAGGCGGTTCCTTCTACTAATGAACGCAATAATAGATCATCATCAAACTTCTCTATTGTAGGTGTTTTTCGATTACTCTGCATGATAGGATTTGCCTCAGCAAAACACTATGACACTGTGGTGTTGTTGACAATGGAGTATAAGCAAATGAATTTTAATTATTAGGGATGTCTTGAGGCAATATTCTGTTCAAAGAACACCTATTTAATTTAAGGTGTTTCCTGATATGTCCTATGTCTATATCTATATCGATTTCAATTGCCTGCCATTGGGCGTAATAGATGGGAGATCAGTTTTAAAATTCATATATTCGCCTCTCTTTGCTATAAAAAACGAACACAGCACGAGAAAAAAACCGGAAAGAATTACCATAAGCCCACTGCCCCTCGCCACCCCAGTACCGATGATGCTCCCGACTGTCTCTGCCAGAAGGCCATCGTCAGTCAAGAGAGGGTTAAACAATTGGTCAGCCAGCAGTCCCGTAATGCTCAAGGCTAATAGCATGCCGATCTGAGAGATCAATGAAATTAGCGACCAAATTCGACCCTGCATTTTATTTACAATATTGCGGCGAAATAGGACCTCCAGACTTGTATTCACAAAGGGCAGTGTCAAAAAAAAACAAAATGCTGCCATCGCGAACAGAAAATGATTGGTGCCGGTACCAATGAGAATAAAAAACAGACCAGCAACACCAAGTGATAACGGGAGAACCTTACCCTGACTGTCTGATCTGCTCATCATTCCTATGAATATACTGCCGATTAGCATCCCGGAGGCTGAGATTGATTGTATGGTCCCCAACGTCGCAGCATCAGTAAGCGAGAGGACAAGCGGCACGAACAGCACCTGGAGGATGCCTGTTATAAAGGTCACAATGGTGGTGAGATATAACAGATGAAAAAGGATTCGGTTCCTGACAATATATCGGAAAGCGTCTATGAAATCTGCCCAGAAGCTCTCTTTCTCGCCTTTTTGATAGTGTTGTATGGTCACGTTCTTGATTAAGATGACCGTCATTGCACCAATCAAGAAGGTAGCTAGGTCAAGGACAAGCACAAGCGGAAGACTGAACCGAGTGAGCAGGAAACCGGCGATGAATGGCGAAACGACGTAACGGGATGCTTCAGCAAGTTGAATTAGTCCGCTGGCTCTTGAATACGCCTTCTCTTCCACTATATCTGATACAGAGGCTTTGAATGCCGGTGAGTGAACAGCGATAAACATAGAACTAATGGCAAT
>CAJQNS010000228.1 GCA_905479735.1 uncultured Desulfofustis sp. | reverse complement strand
GCGTAGATGTGCTGTCCCTGCATCTTGTCGATGAGATTGCTCATGCCGTTTGAACGACTACCCAGGTAGGGGTGGTCGATCTGATTGATGTCGCCGGTAAAGACCACCTTGGTTCCTTCCCCGGCTCGGGTGATGATAGTTTTTACCTCGTGCGGGGTAAGGTTCTGGGCCTCGTCGACGATCATATACATCTTCACCAGACTTCGGCCGCGGATATAGGCGAGCGGTTCGATGGTCAGTTTTTCCTCGTCGAGCATCTTCTGAAGCCGCTGGAACATCTCACTTTTTTCCGGAAACTGCCCACGAATCACACCCAGATTATCGTACAGCGGCTGCATGTAAGGACCTATCTTGGAGGCAATGTCGCCGGGCAGGTAGCCGATATCTTTGTTGGAGAGCGGCATAACCGGTCTGGTCAGCAGGATCTGTCGGTAATTGGAGCGGGTCTCCAAGGCAGCAGCCAGAGCCAGCAGGGTCTTGCCGGTGCCGGCTTTGCCGGAGATAGTGACCAGCTTGATCTCGGGGTTGAGCAGCGCATGCACGGCAAAAGACTGTTCGGCATTGCGCGGGGTAATGCCATAGACGCTGTCCTTGTTTACCCGCCGGATGAAAAATTCGTTTTCCATATCCCCTGGTGCAAATGCGGCCAGGGCCGATTTTTTGCCGTTGCGAAGCACCATGAATTCATTGGCCTGCAGCGGAGTCTGGGGAACATAGGCAGCGGCGGGGATTTGCCCGTCGTGTTCGAAAAGTCTCTCTATGAGACTTGACTCTACGTCCTCCTCATAGCGGCAACCGGAATAGAGCTGGTCGGGATTACGCACGTGATCAGTGGTATAGTCCTCGGCCAGCAGATCTATCGAACGGGCTTTCATCCGCAGATTGACGTCCTTGCTGACCAGGATGACCGCATGGTCCCCCTGCTCTTTGGAGACGTGGTAGGCAATATTGAGGATCTGGTGATCGGGATTGGCTACGTCGGGAAAGACGCCTCTCAGATCCGAATGCTGGGATTTTTCCAGTCGTACCGAGATTCTGCCTTTGTCTTCACCCAGACTCAGTCCGCCATTAAACAGTTTGTTGGCACTCAACTTGTCGAGTTCACGGACAAATTCACGGGCATGGAAATTCACAGTCTGGCCGCCCTTTTTAAACTGGTCAAGCTCCTCGAGCACCGTTATCGGGATGATGATGTCGTGTTCGTCGAAGTTGTGAATACAGGTTGAGTCGTGGAGAATTACGTTGGTATCGAGAATGAAACTCTTTTTATCGTCCGGCATGGTGATGGTGAAATGAAGATGTGTAGTGATTTAGAGTACGTTAGTAAGTTCAGACGCAGGCTATACGTTAGTTATCACCTCCCGACTATTTGTTGGCTGATTTCGGTGAGTTGACAGTGCCCGCTCTCCGGGAGAGCTGGAATTTTGCTTGCCGCAGCTTTTTCTACTTATACCAGAATTGTCTCATCCATGTAACGTTTTCGTTTCGCTTGCTTCAATTTTTTAATGTCGACAATCACCAGTCCGTCGATGCAGTTGCTGAAAGCAGGATCGATATTGAAGTCGAGAAAGACCACCCCTCCTGGCTCGCATAACCCTGTATATTGTTTGTAGAGCGGGGGAATGGTGGTGCCGAGATTGGCCAGCAGTGATTTGAGCTTTCTAAAATCGGCCTTGTAGTCGGTGCCGCAAAATTCCTTTTCCAGACTGGCCATGGGCTGAGAAAAACTAAATGGGTTGCGTGAGCAGGAGAGACTGGCATCGGGAGAGAAATAGAGTTTGTAAAAATAGATCAGCAACTCTTTGGCCAACCCGGGCTGGGCGTTGGAGATGGACACCGGGCCGAACAGGAAACGATAGTGGGGGTTCTTCACCAGGTAGGCACCAATACCATACCAGAGATAGTCCAGACTGCGTTTTCCCCAGTAGCGGGGCTGGACAAAACTGCGTCCGAGTTCCAGGCCGTTTTCCAGAAAGGTGCTTCGATGGGTCTCCAGTTTAAAGAGCGAACCGGTGTAAAGACCTCTGACACCGCGCTCGGCCACAACCTTGCCGGCATCGACGAAGCGGTAAGCACCGGCAATTTCAAGATCATCCTCGTCCCAGAGGATGAGATGCTGATAGTAGTGATCGAAATGGTCCAGGTCGCGCCGTTTGCCTGTTCCCTCACCGACAGCCCGAAAACTGAGTTCTCGCAACCTGCCGATTTCACGGAGTACCGGGGACGATTCGGCTGCTTCGACCAGGAAAATTGCCTTGCCGTCCGGGGTGCGGCCCAGCATCGTTCCTTCCTGTACTGCTTTTTTTAGATCCGTTTTTCGTTCCGGTCGGGCGATGGATTTTTCAGTGCCGATCAGCTCTGATTTGCCAGCTCCGATTCGATAAAGGTGATTCTTGAACAGCTCGATCTTCTCCTTGTTTCGGATCTGCAGTCGGCGATAGGATTCGTAGGGAATGATCGAGCCGATTTTGATCGAGATCTGTTTTTCCTGGTGGTTAAACATCTGGCCGACCAGCATCAGGGTGGACAGAGGTTTGGCAAGAAGCGAAGCCAGGTAGAAAGAAGGTGAATTGTGGCCGCCGATATGCACCGGCAGGATCGGCGCTTTGCTCCGTTCAGCCATTTTTAGAAATCCCTGGTGCCAGACGCCGTCTTTTATGCCGCCCAGCCCCAGCCGTGAGACCTCGCCGGAGGGAAACATGATCACCGCTTCTTCAACATCGAGGCTGTGGTTGATTCGCCTGATATGCTCCTTGGTGCTGACCCCGGTCAAAACCCTGACCGGTAACAGTAGCGACTGCAAAGGTTCCAGCGACATCAGCAGGTCGTTGGCCACCACCCTGACGTCCGATCGAACCTCATGGATCAACTTGAGCAGGGCCAGGCCGTCCAATGAGCCGATCGGGTGGTTGGCGATGATCACCACTTTGCCAGCGGGCGGAATGTTTTCCCGTTCGCGGTCACTGGCGGCATAACTGAAGTTGAGGTATTCCAGCACCTGTTCGACGAACTCGATACCCTGCAGATGAGGATACTCTTCGGCAAAATCGATGAATGCCTGTTCGTGCAGTAGGCGTTTAAGAACCCGTTTAACGAGCGAAGCGGTAATCTTCCGCTCATTGAGTGCCGGATAGTGCTCGGCTATGACTTGATCGACACTGAACATCTCTGCTGCAGTTTTACCTGGTGTGAGTGATTAACCCGGATCGATCCGCTGCCTTCAATGAAAGAGCTGCCTGAAGTTCATCGTCTGACAGCATGCTAAGAGCCGAGATCAGTGTGACGGATCCGGATTAGTATATTAATAAGATAAGGATAAGGAACGGTTACGCAATATTGATGGTTTTTCCAAGCTAAGTGGGAAGATGCGGACAGCAGTCAGGCGGCAGCTTGTGCCGTCATCGCATCGGCTTTTCAGAGAACCGGGGAAGAAATCCCAGGGCTGCGGCCGTAATCAATGTGGTGCGAGGAGCCTGAGGAACTGTAATTAACTGCCCATCATATTGGGCAACACGGTGACGATCTGCGGGAAAATTATTATCAGCACCAGGGCCACCATGATCAGAAGAAAAAAGGGCACTGCTGCAGCAGCCACCCTGAGGATGTTCATCCCGGTCTGTCCCTGGATGACGAAAAGATTGAAACCGACGGGCGGGGTGATCTGAGCCATTTCCACCACCAGCACGATGAAGATACCGAACCAGAGCGGGTCGATTCCCGCCTGATCGACCATCGGCATGATCACCGAGGTGGTCAGTACCACCACCGAGATGCCGTCCAGGAAGCAGCCGAGCACGATAAAGAAGATGGTCAGGGCGCCAAGTAGGGCGTAGGGCGACAGGCCCAGGGTGCCGATCCACTCAGCGAGCATCCGGGGAATTCCGGTGAAGCCCATGGCTACAGTCAGAAAGGCGGCGCCAGCAAGAATAAAGGCGATCATGCATGAGGTTTTGGTGGCGCCCATCAGGCCGTCCAGGAAAGTCTGACGGTTCAGGGTGCCGCTTAGCCTGGAAAGGCCCAGCGAGAGCAGAACGCCGACGGCGGCGGCATCGGTGGGCGAGGCGATGCCCGAATAGATCGAGCCGATCACGCCGGCTATCAGCAGAATGATCGGGATGAGACGTCCAGAGCGTTTGATTTTCTCGCCCAGCGAGTGGCGCTGGCGATCCTTGGGGATGTCTTCACGGTGTAACAGCGACCAGATGACTACATAGCCGACGAACATGCTGACCAGCATTAGACCGGGCAGGATGCCGGCGATAAAGAGCCGGGCGATCGACTGCTCGGTGGCGACCCCGTAGACGATCAGGATGATCGAGGGCGGTATCAGCAGCCCCAGGGTGGCAGAACCGGCCAGGGTACCGATCACCATTTTGTTTGGATAGTTGCGTCGGCTCAACTCCGGAATCGACATTTTGCCGATGGTGGCAGCGGTTGCGGCTGAGGAGCCAGAAACCGCGGCAAAGATTGCGCAGCCGAAGATATTAACATGCAGCAGCCGGCCCGGCAGCCTGGTCAACCAGGGCGACAGCCCGGTGAACATGTCTTCGGCCAGCTTCGAGCGAAAGAGGATTTCCCCCATCCAGATAAACAGTGGCAGGGCGGCCAGGGCCCAGCTGTTGCTCGCCCCCCAGCTTGTCGTAGCCAGCACGCTGCCCAGCGGCGCGCTGGAGAAAAAGAAAATGCCGGCCATGCCCACTGCGAGCAGCGAAAAAGCCACCCAGAGCCCGCCCGCCAGCAGGCTCAGCAGAAAGATGAGGAGCAGAAAGGTCATGCCCAGTTCGTTCATGGCTCTTCCTTCCGGTCGTTTGCACCATAGCTCGGCTTACTGCCTCTGAACAGGCCGACCAGCTCATCGATCAGCGCGATCGACAAGATGACAAGACCCAGCAGCATTGCACTCTGCGGAATCCACAGCGGTACCGCGATCATCCCCGACGACAGGTCATGGAACTGGTAGGACTCCCAGACGAGCAGCGCGGTATACCAGGTGAAATAGAGCGAAATTGCCCCGGCGACGATGACGCACCAGATTTCAACAGGCCGGATGAAGCGGGCCGGCAGGTGCGAGATAAACAGGGTAACCCGTATATGATCCCCCTGCCGCAGGGTATGCGCCAATGCCAAAAAGGATGCACCGGCCAGAAAAAACCCGGTGAAATCGGCATAGGACGGGATGGTCAGGCCGATGGCGGTGCCGGTGAGCAGACCCGAAACGCGGTCGATCAGGTTGCACCCCACCTGCACGACAACCAGTGTCCCGATTGCCGCGATGCAGCAGGCAGCGGCCCAGCCGCTGCTCAAATAAAGCCGGTCAAGTAGAGTTCTCATCGGTGTGAGACCTGATCGGGGGTCAAAAACGGCGTTGCAGGGGCAGAAACTCGTCGTCTCTGCCCCTGCCCGGGATTAGTTATTTCATATAGCCTTGCAGCAATGCCTCGCCGTCCTTGCCGGCGGCCTCTTTCCAGTCGGCCAGCATGGAATCGCCAACTTTTTTCAAGCCATCCATCAACTCTGCATTAGGAGTGACGATGTTCATGCCGTTTTCCTTCATGATGGCGATCTTCTCGGCGGTCTCTTTCTTGCTCATTTCCCAGCCGCGCATCTCGGCTGTCTTGGCCGCTTCCAGAACCGCGGTCTGAACGTCTTTATCAAGTTTGTCAAAGGCGCTCTTGTTCACCACGACGATATTTTTCGGTACCCAGGCCTGGATGTCGGTGAAGTACTCGACGAAATCCCAGGCCTTGGAGTTGGCCCCGGTGGACGGAGAGGTGATCATCGCCTCGACCCGGCCGGTGGAGAAAGCCTGAGGAATATCGGGAACTTCAACCTGGGTCGGGGCGGCGCCCGCGGTATTGGCGAATTTCTCCAGGGTGGCGTTGTAGGTCCTGAACTTGATGCCCTTGAGATCGTCCACGGTGTTGATTTCTTTTTTGGTATAGAGTCCCTGCGGCGGCCATGGTACGGAGAACAGCGCCATCAGCTTCTGGCGCTCGAGCAGCGGTGCGATAATTGGCTTCTGGGCGGCCCAGAGTTTTGCGGCATCGTCGTAATTGGTGGCCAGAAAGGGCTGGGAATCAGCACCGAAAACCGCGTTTTCATTGGAGAGCAGCGACACGAAGAATTCCCCAATGGGCACCTGTCCGCCACGAACCGCATTTTTAATCTCGGGATGTTTGAACAACGAACCAGCCGAGTGGACTTTTATCTCCAATTTGCCGCCGGTGGCCTGCTTTACATCTTCGGCAAATTGAATAATGTTGACGGTATGAAACGTTGCATCAGGGTAGGGTGTCGGCATATCCCAGGTTTCGGCAAACGCTAAGGCTGCCAGAGAAAGAACGAAGAAAGGAACCAGGAGGCTGCAGATCATTCTGGGTACTCTTTTCATAATAGACTCCTCATATGGGTTGAAGGTTGGGTGGTTGTAATGGAACTGCCGCTTATACAAGCGGGATTTTATCCTAGCATAATTCTAACGAGGTTCAAACTATAGATGGCATGAAAATTAGTTTGAGCGTAACTTCTCTTTCTGTAATAATCATCATATATGGCCGAAGCCTGATGAAAGCACAAACCATCTTTTCCGAACCGGCTGACGGGGGAAACGGGATTTTAGCCTAGCGGTCTTACGGGGTGAGTGATTATGAAGCTTAATTGTGATATGGGCGAAAGCTTTGGATCGTATAAAATTGGCTGTGATGAAGAGGTAATGAAGTATGTGCACATGGCCAATATTGCCTGTGGAGCCCATGGTGGCGACCCCATGGTCATGGAAAAAACGGTGGCATTGGCGGTGAAGCACAAGGTAATTGTCGGGGCCCACCCAGGGTATCCTGATTTGCAGGGATTCGGGCGCCGGACCATCGATTATACGGCGGACGAAATTCGCACCATGGTCCTTTATCAGACTGGTGCTTTAGCGGCATTCTGCACGGCTGCCGGGACCCCGCTGGGGTATGTCAAACCGCATGGCACGCTATACAATACCATGATGGCAAACGACACCATTCTCCTGGCAGTGTTTCAGGCGCTGGCCAGCTACGACGCCAAGATCCCCGTAATGATTCAGGCAACACCTCGCTGGCAGCGCCACGAACAACTTGCCAAAGACAATGGTGTAACACTGCTCTGGGAAGCATTTGCCGACCGGGCCTACGAAGCGGATGGAAGTCTTCGAAAACGGCATCTTCCCAATGCCGTACACACCAGTGAGCACGTACTGGAACAAGCCGAGATTCTCTGTAAAGACAAATTCATCGCGGCTACTGACGGCACAAAACTTGAGTTTCCGGTAGATGCCTTGTGTGTCCACGGTGACTCTGAATCAAGTATCTCTGTTATATCTCAGCTCAGGAAACTGGTAGATTCCTATGAAAATTGAGGTTCTTTCCGAGTTCAGCTATTTGATTCGCTTTCCAGGCGACAAGACCTGTTTGCCGGAACCGATCACATTGGGTATTGCCGCCCAATTAATCCGAGATGCCTTCGACGACACCTGGGTCGAAGTCGTTCCTGTTTTTGCCGACCTCCTGGTAACATTGTCTGGCCGGTCGTTCATCGATGGGGAAGATCCGGAATCGATTATATCCGGATGCCTCGAGAAACTGGAGCGCCAGGATGAGGTGCTGGTCGAACCTCGTGTAATCGAGATTCCTGCCTGCTATGATGAAGAATTTTCCGACGATTTAGAGGAGATAGCTGAAAAGGGAGGAATTTCAATTGGCGAAGCCGTTAGACTGCACACAGAACAAACCTATAGGGTCTATGCCATGGGGTTTTGTGCCGGGTTTGCCTATATGGGGGATCTGCCGGATCCCCTGAGGCAGCCGAGACGTTCATCGCCAAGAACGAAAATTCCTGTCGGCAGTGTTGCTATCGCCGACTTTATGACCGCGGTCTATCCGCTTGCTATGCCCGGCGGCTGGCACATCATCGGCCGCTGCCCGATTCCACTCTTTAATCCCCACGATCAGGATAACCCTACTCTGCTGAGAGCTGGAGATAAGGTGCGTTTTCGCCCAATCGATAGGGATGAATTTTACAAGCTGAAGGCAAAATGGCGAAATTAACAATTACCCGAGCAGACTTTTTTGCTTCCATTCAGGATATGGGGCGCCAGCGCACTCAGCACCTGGGCCTTGCCCAGAGCGGCGTTGCCGATGAATATTCTTTTTTTCGGGCCAATTATCTGGTCGGCAATGCGGTCACCACCCCGGTGATAGAGGTCATCACCGGTTTTTTCAGTTTAACCACTGATAGTCCTGTAACAATGGCCCTTACCGGGGCCGACATGTCTGCCAGGGTTAATAACGCCCCCTTATCGCCCTGGCAGAGTTTTGTCCTGATGCCCGGCAAGGTCCTCGAGTTGAACAACACTACAGGAAGGGGGATCTATAGCTACCTGGCCGTAAAAGGCGGTTTTGATATTCCCCCCAGTTTTAAAAGTGCATCCACTGTGGTGAGAGAAAATCTTGGCGGCTACCATGGACGAACACTGGCCGCAGGCGATGTGTTGACCACGATTTTGCCCAGGCCGCTGGGCCCGACTCTGGCGACTCCGGCAGATCAGATACCGCAATTTGACAAACCATTAAAGCTGCGTATCATGCCGGGCTATGATCATGACAACTTCCCTGAAGAATCAAAGAAAGTGCTCTTCACAAGCGAATACGCCACCAGCAACAAAATGGATCGGACCGGTATCCGGCTCTCCGGCCCACCGGTAATCTGGGGGCAAGGCGATATTCTCAGCAAACCGGTGGCCCTGGGGGTGGTTCAGATTACTAATGATGGAACACCTGTGGTTCTTTTGAAAGAGCGCCAGTCTACAGGTGGCTATCCCATGATGGGCGTTGTCTCACGTTTGGACCTTTTCAAACTGGTTCAGGCTTTTCCCGATACCCCGCTTCATTTTTCTCTGGCAGATCCTGTCAGGCTTCGTTCGGAACTCATGCGTTTCTATAATTTCTGGGGCTTGCCTTAGTGTAGTGGAGCCTCAATCGTTTAAGACGGAAACAAGTGCCTGACCCCCCTGATTTTTTTGGTTGCCTTTTGTATGAGAAATAGTCGGTGGTGGTGGTATAGAGAAAATTGCCACTGGTCTGATAAATTAACCTCAGACCTCGGTTTGATTTGATTGAAAAAAGCATGGTTTTTCAAACCAATCTGTAATAGAAGTAGGCTACTTCTTTTTTGGGCGGCTACAACCAGGATATCGGGCTCGAGGCATGGTCAGATCATGTGTTTTGGACAACTGCCTGCAGATTTACGGTCTTGCCTTAGTGGCCCGATTTCCAGATCGGACAACATAGTTTGGAGGTAGACATGTCTTTTCCAATTGATTTCAGCGGCTACAAGGCCCTGAGCTTTGATCCTACGCAGAAAACGCTCTCTGACGACCAGAAGCAGCAGCTTACAACCAACATCGCGCTCGTCCGCGACAGCCTTGTCTTTTTCACCGCCCTGGCCAATGTCAAAGGACTTGGCGGCCATACCGGCGGAGCCTACGATATCGTTCCTGAGGTGCTGATCGTCGACGGCTTTATGAAGGGAGGTTCACAGATACACCCGGTCTATTTCGACGAGGCCGGGCACCGGGTTGCCATCCAGTATATGATGGCCGCCTTGAACGGCCAGAAAAGCTTTGCTGATCTGCTCCACTACCGTGAATTCGGCCATGGCCTCTACGGCCACCCAGAGCGGGATGAAGCGGCCGGTGTCTTTTTCAGTTCGGGGCGGCTCGGACATATGTGGAGTTACGTCAACGGGGTGGCTGAAGCAGACCGGGACAAAACGTTGGTGATGTTCGGCAGCGACGGTTCCCAGCAGGAGGGTGACGACGCTGAGGCTGCCCGCTATGCGGTGGCCAGGGGGCTTAACGTCAAACTCCTGATAGACGATAACGACGTAACCATCGCCGGTCACCCGAGCAATTATCTCAAAGGTTTTGACACCGCAAAAACTCTTGCTGGCCATGGCCTCGAGGTGAGTGTCGGTGACGGCGAAAACCTTGACGAATTGTTTGCCAGGATCGGTTCAGCATTCTCGAGTACGGGTCCTGTGGCGCTGATCAACAAGAGAAAGATGGCTCCTGAGGTACCGGGCATAGAGGGTTTACCCAAAGGGCATGATGTGATTCCTGTGGATCTTGCCATCGAGTATCTCGAGGCCAAAGGGTGTGGGGACGCGGTTCGACTGCTGAAAGAGCCGGCTGCGGGGAAGGAGAAAACGACCTACTTGGGATCCTCTGCCGAAACCGGCAAGTGCAGAGATGATTTCGGCAAGATCGTCTGCGAGATTCTCGACACCATGGATGAGCCGGCCAAGAAAGTTATCGTCGTCGATTCCGATCTCGAAGGGTCTTGCGGACTGCATCATATCCGTAAAAATCACCCTGAAGTCTATGTCTCGGGCGGCATCATGGAGCGCAACAATTACTCGGTGGCCGCAGGCTTCGGCTCGGAAGAGGACCGCCAGGGAATCTTTGGCACTTTCTCAGCGTTTTTAGAAATGGTGGTCTCCGAGATCACCATGGCCCGTCTCAATCGAGCCAATGTACTGGCCCATTTCTCCCACTCCGGAGTTGACGATATGGCAGACAACACCTGTCATTTCGGGATCAACAACTTTTTCGCCGACAACGGACTCGAGGAAGGGGACACAACCAGGCTTTATTTTCCCGCCGATGCCCTTCAACTGAGGGCAATGCTGCCGGTGATCTTTGACGATCCGGGACTTCGTTTCATTTTCTCCACCCGATCGGCAACGCCATTTATCGAAAACCAGGATGGAGTTAAGCTCTATGGTGATGGATATCGTTTTGAGCCCGGCAAGGACGAACTGATTCGCAAAGGATCAGCGGGCTATATAGTTTCATATGGAGAAATGCTCTATCGTTGTCTTGACGCTGTCGAATCCCTGAAAAAAGAGGGAATCGATGTCGGACTGATCAACAAGCCGACCCTCAACGTGGTCGACAAAGACATGCTCTCGGTTGCCGGAGCCAGCCCCTTCGTGCTGGTTGTCGAGAGTCAGTCAACAAAGACCGGATTGGGCAGCCGTTACGGTACCTGGCTGCTGGAAAACGGCTTCACCCCCAAGTACGCCCATCTCGGTACCTCCAAAGAAGGTCGGGGCGGTCTCGGTGAACAGGTCGATCACCAGGGCTGTGATCCGGCCTCGATCAAGAAGGCCGTCGCCGGACTTCGCTAACAGGGAAAACTAAAGAGCGGGCTGATCCCTGATTAAGGGCTCAGCCCGTTTGCTCATCAGTGAACGCTTATCTGGGGCGGTTCTTCCGACAGGGTTTCCAGAGCCGCTATGAGCGCCTCGGCGTTGATCGAGTCGGCAAGCCCCTCTTGCAATTCCTTGAGCACCGGAACAGTTTTGGCACCAATTTTTTCTGCCCTTTGTCGATAGCCGAGTTCCAGGTTGATATAGACGCCAGCGGCACGAATCAGGGCCTGCAGCAGTCTTTTCTGATCTCCAGTTACCTCCATCCAGGCAGGTTCAAGGATTTCGTGAACCTCAAAAAATAGTTCGAGATCCCACAAGACGGCAGCTTGGACCAGCAGGCCGCTGTCCGCCTTCAGTGTTTCAACTGCCACCCCGTAACGTTTTAGGCGTTGATCGATGTAGTTGGTGTAGGCGGAGGAAAGGTTCCGAGCCCGATAGCTGGCAGCAATTTTTTCCGCCTCAGTCAGCGATCTATTTTCGATTGTTCCGATGATCGTTTCCGACAGGTCGTTGCGGATGTCTCTGCTGAGCCGGTCTTCAAAAGGATTGAATTGAATGGAGCCCATGGAGTCTCAATCGATAACTGGGAAATTACGAAGCACGGGAACCTGGCATCACGGATGAGACAGGTGCTTGGAGTAAGGTGCTGGATCGATACTTCTATTCTTCAGAAGGCAAGGGGTCTTCCTCGTCCTCTTCTCTGAACTCTTCTTCGCTGCTTTCCTCGGTTTCAGTCGAATTGTTTTCCTCCGCCTCCGCCGCCGCCTTTTCTCTCTCCCGCTCCGCCTCCTCCTCCTCCTGCTTTAGCCGAACTGCTTTTGGTATCTTCGATTCTGGGAGGATGATCTCGGTGATTCTAAGGATCTCGTCCTGGATGTCAGGATCTTCCTGGCAAATCGGACAACCAGTGACATGCTGCTTGATAAACTGGACCATTCGGGCCGGAGCCATGGTCTCATCTCTGACATGTAAATACCACTGCTTGGACAGGTTCAACAGTCTGTTACACTGCATAAAATCCTATTTGTGCTCGCTTAAAAGGTTAATGTAACGCCTACCTAAAATGGCCCATTATAATAATAAGTTGCTTTCGGGGTCAATATTAATTAATTTACCTGCCTCAGCACCGGTTCAATCGGACGGAAGTGGATAGGGCACTGGTGGCCCTCCCGGACTTCAAATCCGGTGTAGCGGGTTAACAGCCTGCTAGGTGGGTTCGATTCCCATGCACTTCCGCCATGTATTACCGTGAGTTGTATCTTCCCTAAGTTCTCTTGTAATTTTTTGAATCCCACTCAAATTGCTCCTCTCCTTTACTCTTTCTCTACTGTGGAGGGAAAGACATGACCCAGGTTGCTCTCTCAAATACTACACTAGGCCAACTTCAGCCAACTTCTAAAGCTGATTTCATAAGAGATACAAGTTAAGCGCTTTGGGGGTAAAGTAAATCCATCGGGATCAATCAAATACATTGTTGATTTCTGGTGCAAGGGAGTGTGAGTCGCCAAAAAACAGGGTACATATCCTGATGCCCCCAGCACCTATCTTAATTAAAAGTTTTTCTTACTTTTAATTGCTTGTTTACGCGTGAGTTCTAGATAACCAACAGGGGTCTTAGTTTTACTCATCACGAATAAAATCGGGAGTCTCGAGGGGTAGTCAAATCTCGACGGCGCTACCCGACCGATCCGTTCAACAGTCCCGTCACTTTTGAACAGGATGTCATCCTCCAGATACACTGCCCGGTAGAGACGGGCGTCTTTGGAAAATTTAAATAGCAGGGCGTAGTCGTTTCGCCAGTGCTCAGATATTGTTTCTTGATATTCATTAGCTCTCAATACAGCGGGAGTCCACGTTGGCGATAATTGCTTCTGGTAGTTAGAACTTGCCCAAAACCAGCATAGAACAATCGTCATTGCTGGTGTCAGCACGAGATTTGTCAGGCTGAGAGTGCAACAAATTATAATCACAGCAAAAGGGATGGTTACCGTGAGATAACGATTTATTGGTGGTTGAACAAACCGCAGCGGATCTATACTGGTTATCGCCAATGTCGAAATGAAGGAAAAAGAGAGAAGCATTAAAAAAACTAATGATATCGATTTGTTGTACTTTTTATTTTTTGAAAAAAGGATGAATGTTCCGCATATTAGGGAACCAATAAGCAGACATTGCCAGTAACCTGGGAGCAATAGCCAGCGCTTCCATATATCTGAAATGTGGTAGGCCCACTGCTCATCTTGCATTACATCCATATGTTGAGTGAGATAGTGGATCCTGCCCAGCCAAACGAATTCGCCGGTATAGAGAGCAATGCCTATCGTTTCTAGAATAAATAAGAGTAGTAATAGGGAAAGAAATAGAAGCAGGGGCCTTAACCTATTAGTTCTCCAATAGATAAATATAATCAGACCGGGTAAGAAAAATAGGTTGGGAACCTTGCTGCCATAGGCGAAAAACATAAACAATGTGGCAAAGATCAAATAGGTGTCTTTTCTGTTTTCGACAAATCGGAGAGTAAAATAAACCGTACCGAGGAGGTAGGTACAGCTAAATATCGCTGGCATCAGGTTGTTAGCTGCTATTGAGATTTGTGGCGTAACAGTGAATAGAAGAGCTGCAAAGAAACCAGCGCTCATTCCAGCTATCGATCTTGATATAGTAAATACGAATAAGGTGGCGAGTGCCCCAAAAGATGCTGGAATCAAATAGTAAATTACAGGTTTGGTGCCTAACAGCCATTGAAATATCAAGGTTGGTATATTGATACTCCAACGCAAGGTGTGATGATCAAGGCGATCCATTCCGATACTCTCTAAAACACGCTTGCTCTGGTACCATCTTTCGAACTCATCACCGGAATTTCCAATTGAATAGGTCAGATAAAGCCTGACAAGCAGAGCTATGCTGAATACCAGCAAACCTGGCAACAGGTAATGAAGGATGAATTTAGTCGAAGGCGTTTGGGGGGTACTCCAAGAATTCTTGAGCTGAATCATCTGAGATGCACAGTATTTGTTATTGATAAATACAGGATATGGGGAATAAGAGCCTAAGTGTTTAAATATATTGAAAAAATAAAAACATATTGGGTGGTTAGATGCAAGGTGAAAATACAGATGTATATTCTGATCAAAATGTGCCATGCTTCAAGGCACTCTGACTGCTCTGGCAGCCCCAGTAATTTTTCCTCTCTGCCGGTGGCAAATATCAGTTTTGTGTGCTGGTTGGCGACATCAATTTTCGATAAATTTGGTTTTAGAACAGCAACAAGGCCCAAATTTGTCAGTCACCAAGATCAGAGCTTGATCCACTTTTCTTAACAGAGAAAACAACTTCCGGCATATTATCGGCTATATAGGCGAGCAAAGCGTAAAAGAAGATAAGCAACCCCAGCATCTCGAAGGCTTCTTCCACAGTGGCCAGGACATTATACGCCATCGTCTTCTGTCCCCCGGTTGTGCTAAAGATATTCGATCCTATCGCCTCCATGCCGACTGCTCCGCTCACAAATACGGCACCTCCGATTAAAAATAGCCATCTGGTATTTTTCGGCAATTCAAATAAAAATCGACGGATATAGACACCCAGTACAATAAGACAACACACTGCTGGAATGATCCAGGCGAAATAGAGATAACCTGACACATGAAGAACTCTCCGCACTGGCTTTTCCGTCATCTCGTGTAGAAGAGCAGATTCGTCAATTGAGAGATATAGGAAGATAGCAGCCAAGACAAACCATTGGGTATAGTAGGGGCCTTGTTGCGCTTTTGTACGCATTGCGATGATCGCAAGAATAAAGGCATTTAATGTCAACAAAAGTGACGCAAACCAGGTAGGAATGTTTGCTTCCCGGTTCAAATCGAATAGGCGTATATAGATATTTCGTAGGTCTACGAATGGTTGATTTTCAACTGTCAATGTCCCTAAATAGATGGACACTAGGCTGGCCAGAGTGAGTGCGATGGCAATCACTCCCAGTAAAAGACTCAAGGTTAACGGACGAATGGTAATCATCTTGCAATCGGACTCCCTTTTCTTATTAGCATTGATCAAGGTCTAAACCTAACTACAGGCTACCTTGAAAAATCGCTTTTTCGCCCAAACTCCGCGTTGCGCATGAAAATTTTATCCTCGACATATCAACTATATGCCTGCGGAGGAATTTACATTCGCGCCTTGATTATGAACAAACAATTAAATTTTTCAAGGTAGCCTATAGTCTTGACAAATGTAACTATCCATATGGGTATAAAATGCAGCTATCAAACAACGACCGTCTTAAAAAAGCAAATGAACTTTCGCATGGCCTTAACGATTTGGTGGCGTGTAGTCATGCAAATGATGGTGGTTTCGATAGAAAAATAGCAGGTGGATCAAAGATGATCCAGGGTGAAATGAAAAGCAGATTGGATTAGGTGTCTGGCCTGCTAATGGAGACCTGGGACCAAAAGAAGATATCCAGTGAAATCTCCTGGCAGGTCTGAACACAGAGGCTGTAGAGGGTTCAGTGCCGAGTCTCTATCCGTTTGAAACGCGTGTGTCTGGCTTTGCACTTCATAGCACTCTTCAGAATCCCGCGGCAGCCGGGGCTGGTTGCCCATCCACGGGTATCGCTCGCATAGGGACTGAATGGCAGCACCGATACTGAGGTTCCAAGGGTGACTTATTTGCTATGGCAGATTTGTAAGTCGTTTTAAATCACCCGATAGAACTGATCCACTGGCAGGTGCCCGGTGGCTCCGATGAGGTCTTCGGAAATCTTCATGTATTCCTCATCCTGGTCCATTTCGGCGTCGATTCTTTCGTAGTCAGCCAGAGAGGGGTAGCGCGTCTGGATTGTCGCGAATCCGCGCTCCCCTGCCAGGTTGTACATGACTTCCACCGCTACTTCGGGGAATCGTTTTTCCAGGTACAGCTTGGCTTTGACGAGTGCTTCAAAGAATGTCTGGTAGTCGCTGGTGTAGGCAATTTCACGCTGATGTATGATCATTTGGAACTCCTTGTTTCTATGCGGTTGGTTCGACTCGGGGCGTCATCCGCCCTTGGCATCATCACGCAACACTTTTTCGGCCCATTCGCTCAATTCGATCGCATCGGCGGCTTTACGCACACAGACAGCGATACCGTCAGGATTGTGATGCTCGAACCGACAGATCAACAGCTCATCCAACATGACCTTCATGGTGCAGGAGCCTTTGAGTTCTCCTTGCTCAATCTCAATACTGATCTTAGCCTCCTGCTTTGGTAAAATTGCTGAAGGACTCCCCAGGACAGGGGTTTGACTATTGGGATCTGGTTTGAGATTTTTTTTGTCCATATCTTTTTTTTTAACTGCCACTTGGCTCATGTGGCTCGGGGAAATGAATAACCGGATTACCATTGTAGATAGCAACCCGGCCGTCTCGGTAAGACCCGCGGCTTTACGTCCCTGTTTCGCGCAGGTTTGGTATTTACATCAGTATCGCTTGGATAGAATAATAATAATACTTATAAGTCCCGCTGCCTGGTTCGTCAATCAGAGGTTCGCAGCATCATCACCTCTTGTCTGCAGAGTAGAGCGATCCTCTCAAGCCAACTCTCACCTCCATCCGGTCCGACTCCGCCTGCATGGGCTACCCGGCTACCCGCTACAAACAGCAAACCCCTGATCTGCTGAGCCGATGGATAATCAGCAGAATCAGGGGTCCGGCGCTGTTCAGCGGTGCGGTGGTTCAGTAGCCGCTAATCCGCTTCCTCTATCTTGATTACTCCGGTTGGGCAGACAAAAGCGCAGGCCTGGCAGCCGACGCAGACATCGGCGAGCTCTTCAAAAGGCGTCTGTATTGCTCGCTTGCTGCCTCGATGGGCGAAGCTGATAGCGTGCCGCTTTGAAATCTCGGCACAGGCTCGTACGCAGAGTCCGCAGAGAATGCAGTCGCTGCGTTCACTTTCCTTGAGCTTGAATCTGGTGTCCCTGACCCCGTATTCCTTGGCCAGATCGATGATTGCCTGGGAATCGGGTGAACGTGCCAGGTAGAGTTCAAGCAGGATCTTGCGTGACTTTCTCACCCGTTCGGTATCGGTATTTACCTCGATGCCGTTCTGGGCCGGGTAGAGGCAGGCAGGCTGGATCGACGGCCAGCCGCGCTTGATGACTTCAACCAGACAGAGTCGGCAGGCACCATAGGAGGACATCTCCTCATGATAGCACAGGGTTGGGATGTTGATTCCCTCATCACGGGCAACCTCAAGTAAGGTTGTGCCTTCTTTGACCTCTAATTCTTTGCCGTTGAGCGTGAATGTAACCATTTATCGTTTTCCTCGATTATTCTACGGCATCGAACTTACAGACTTCTTTGCAAATACCGCATTTTACACATTTGTCCTGGATGATTTCGGCAACTTCTTTCTTCTTCCAGATGACTGCGTCGGATGGGCAGTTTCTGAAACAGAGACCGCATTTCTTGCAATTGTCGGTGATCACCTCGTAGGTGAACAGCGGTTTGCAAACCTTTGCCGGGCAGTTTTTATCCTTGATATGGGCCAGATACTCATCCCTGAAATAATGCAGGGTGCTCAGGACCGGGTTGGGCAGCGAGGTGCCGAGACCGCACATGGAGGCGTCATCTATGCAGTGGCAGAGATCTTCCATGGTTTCAAGGTCTTCCTCTCTTCCTTCTCCCTCGCAGATTCGCTCAAGAATATTGAGCAGGGCTGCTGATCCGTCGCGGCAGGATATGCATTTACCGCACGATTCATCGTTGCAGAACTCAATGAAATACTTGGCCACATTGACCACGCAGGCCCCTTCATCCATAACGATCATGCCGCCCGATCCCATCATCGATCCGACCTCTTTAAGCTGGTCGAAGTCTACAGGCATATCCAGTTTGTCGGCTGGCAGGCAGCCTCCGGAGGGGCCGCCGGTCTGCACCGCTTTAAACGGTTTGCCATCGGGGATGCCGCCGCCGATATCGAAGATGATCTTGCGCAGGGTGGTACCCATTTCCACTTCAATCAGACCGGTATTGACAATATTGCCGACCAGCGAGAAGACCTTGGTTCCCTTGCTGTTCTCGGTTCCCATCGAGGCGTACCAGTCGGCACCCTGGTTGATGATGATCGGCACGTTGGCAAAGGTCTCGACGTTGTTGAGCACCGTCGGCTTCTCCCACAGCCCCTTGTCCGTGGCATGGTCGTACTTGGCGGTGGGTTCACCCGGCAGCCCTTCAATCGAGGCGCGCAGAGCACTGGACTCGCCGCAGACAAAGGCACCGGCACCCTGGAAAACCTCGATATCGAAATCGAAACCGGATCCCATGATGTTCTCGCCAAGCAAACCGTATTCACGGGCCTGGTCGAGGGCCAGGAAGAGCCTGGTAACGGCCAGCGGATATTCCGCTCTGACATAGACGACGCCATATTTGGCTCCGACACCGTAGGCAGATATGATCATGCCTTCAATAACGGACTGGGGGTTGCCTTCGATCAGCGAGCGATCCATAAAGGCACCGGGGTCGCCTTCGTCGGCGTTGCAGATGATGTATTTGGGCCGTCCGGTCGCCTTGGCGGCCGATTCCCATTTTCTACCGGCCGGGAAGCCGCCGCCTCCGCGTCCCCTGAGCCCCGATTTTTTCATTTCTTCGACCACATCTTCAGGAGTCATATCCTGAAGGCATTTGGCCAGCGCCTGATAGCCGTCTACGGCAAAGTAGTTACGGATGTCCTCCGGGTTGATCGTTCCGCAGCCGCCCAGAACGATGCGCTTCTGGCCGGCATAAAAGGGCACTTCTTTTTCGGTGGCGGCCCGGCTGCCATCCTGGTTTTCGAACAGCAGCTCCTCTACCACGCCCTGATCTTCCAGGGTAGCCGAGATGATATTGGGAACATCATCGACCTTCACTTTGTTGTAGAAAGTTCCCTGGGGCTCGATGCGCACCAGCGGTCCCATCTGGCAGAAACCATGGCAACCGCTTTTACTGGCCCCGGCTTCGGTTTCTCCGCCTTCGAAAAGCAGTTCGACATCGACGTCGATACCACGTTGCTTGATCTGATTTTTTAACTCTTCATAAACATCCAGTGAGCCGCCGGCGATGCAGGCAGTTCCGGCACAGACGCGGAAAGTGGTTTTCCGTCTGTCCAGAGCGTCCTTGCATTGTTCTCTCATTGCCGTCATTTCCGACGGCGCGCTGATCGGTGTCACGCGTGTAGTGATTTCCTGTTCCATAAGCTGGTTGCTGGTAGACTTTTTATTGCGCGTTATTCTTTATATCTTTAACCAATTCGGGGACTTTTTTCTTGGTCATCGGACCCTGCACATCTTCATTGACCGTCAATACCGGTGCAAGTCCGCAACAGCCGATACATCTAACTTCATCGAGAGTGAACA
>CAJQNS010000227.1 GCA_905479735.1 uncultured Desulfofustis sp. | reverse complement strand
ATTATTGGAGAGGGGCTCGAATCGGTTATCGAATCGGGAGATGTGATCATTGATTTCACCTTCCACCGGGCCACCATGGATTTTGCCCGGCTGGCGGCGAGCAGAAACAAAGCCATGGTCATAGGTACTACCGGGCTGAGTTCAGATGAACTGGTGGAATTGTCGGAGTTGTCCACCAATTTCCCCTGCGTTCAGGCGCCCAATATGTCGGTCTGCGTCAATGTGTTGTTCAAATTGGTCCAGAAGACGGCAGCACTCCTGGGCGGCGATTATGATATCGAAATCATCGAGGCTCACCATAACAAGAAAAAAGATGCTCCCAGCGGTACCGCTCTGAAACTCGGCGAACTTGCCGCCGAAGGTGTTGGCAGCAAACTCGAAGAAGTCGGCGTTTTTGAGCGATCGGGTATGGTCGGCGAGCGCAAGTCTGGAGAAATCGGGATTCAGACCATCAGGGCGGCGGATATCGTCGGTGAGCACACCGTCTATTTTGCCGGTCCCGGCGAACGGATTGAGCTCACCCACCGGGCCCAGACCAGAGACCACTTTGCCAGGGGGGCAACCGTTGCTGCGGCCTGGCTCGAGGGTAAATCCAACGGTATGTATTCGATGTTCGATGTCCTCGACCTGCAGAATTTTTAATATTTTCCGCCGTTGACATAATTGATAGAGATGACCGAAACGGTTTTTGTCGGACTGGGCTCGAATCTGGGTGACAGCTCGCACCTGCTGCTAGAAGGCTGGGAACTTATTGGCCGATATCAAGGCGTCACCCTGGAAAACATATCTCTTCCCTTTCTCTCATCGCCAGTGGGAATGGCAAGCAACTTCTGGTTTACCAACGCCGTCGGCAAACTGCAGACTTCGTGCCCAGCCGGCGAGATTCTCGATCTTCTGTTGGACACCGAAAAGCGCCTGGGCCGGGTCAGAGACAGAAAAAAACAGGGCTATCAGGATCGTGAAATAGATCTCGATCTAATCTACTACGGTGCTGAGGTCATGGACACCCCGCGGCTGACGGTGCCCCATCCACACAGAAACGATAGGCTTTTTGTACTTGAACCCCTGGTGACGATCGCCCCCGATTTTGTCGATCCCGAGACCGGGAAGTCCATAGCGGAAATGCATCGGCAGCTCAAGATAAGAATTGAATCGGGTAGTATCGAGCCCCAGGAAATCTCCACAGGGGGCTGGCCTCTTTAGGGATTAAATAAGGTGCCTCAAGCGTCGAGAATATTTTACATTTTCAGCGCAGCGAATATAATACAGGTGACCGAAGAGGTAAAAACCGTTGCTAATGGTTGTTGCCGAAAACTATACGAAGAGGCGCGAACGTGGGTCCACTGAGAATTCTGATTCTGGCTGCCCTTGTCTATCTTGGCTACCGCTTGATCAAGGCCAATTTCAGTAAATCCGGCGGCAATGAAAAAAAGGACGATGAACCACCTCGTCCCGGAGGAGCAATAACCGACGTGCTCATTGAAGATCCGGTATGCCGAAAGCTGATACCGAAGCAACAGGCCTATACCTTGGAAGCAGACGACGGTCCTCACTATTTTTGCAGCAAGGAATGTGGCGACAAGTTCGCTGCCGATCGAGAAGAAAGTGATCAAAACCCGTCATCCGATCAATAATCAGAAATCCGGTGTACTGAGTGGCTAATAAGAGGAGGGGGCGAGTTACTATTCTTGCATCTGCATCGGCTGCAATGTTGACAGGGGTCATGGTGCTGTTCGTCTGCCAGACCGCGGTTGCCTCATCCCTTTACTTGTGCAGGGATGCTCGAGGGAAAAAATATTTCTCCAACATGCCCGAATCAGGGCGCTGCGTCTCCTATTCCACCAGGAAACTCGGGTCCATTTCGTTCTCCGGTAAATGGCCGGGGTATTCCGGAGATTCGTATAAAAATGTGCGCTACCACAAGCAGATCGATTATTGGGGAAAGCGTTACAATATAGATCCCAACCTGATCAAGGCAATCATCAAAGCTGAATCGGGGTTCGACCGCTACGCCGTCTCCAAAAAGGGCGCCCAGGGCTTGATGCAGCTCATGCCGGACACTGCCAGGGAGATGAGGGTTTCGGATCCGTTCAACCCGGAGCAGAACATTGCCGGAGGGGTGCGTTACCTGCGCAAGCTTCTGAAGATGTTCAACGGAGACCTGGTGCTCAGCCTGGCGGCCTACAATGCCGGGCCGGGTCAGGTCAAAAGATCCGGGGGGGTTCCGCAATTCAGCGAAACAAAAAGTTATATAAAACGGGTACTGAGCTATTATGATCGCTTTGCCAAGGCCTGAAAACGATGATCATTACCTGCCTTCGACATCCGTCTGTGTCTCAGCAGCAGTCTGATCCGTGATAGTACTCAACGCCCTCTTTCCGATTTTCGGGCTGCTCATTCTTGGCGGCCTGCTCAAGAATTTCGGACTGACCAGCGAATCCTACCTCAAAGTTTCGGATAAACTGGTCTACTTCATTTTTTTTCCGATCATGCTGTTCTGGAAGGTTGGCGGCGCTCCCCAAGGCGGTGGCGATCAGGTTCTGTTTGTGGCTGTGACGCTGCTTGCACTCGTCTCGATGTTTGTGCTCAGTGCCCTGGTAATTAGATTCGGCCCGGTTTCACCGTTTGAGGCCGGCTCATTTTCCCAGAGCTGTTATCGTTTCAACACTTACATTGGTGTGGCGGTAATTCTCAACTCCCTGGGGAAGCTGGGATTGCTTACTTCGGAATTTTAATCGCCATTACTATCCCGCTGGTCAATGTTTTCGCGGTGGCCACCCTGATCTGGTATTCCGGCTACGAAGGCGACGTCAGAAAACGGGGCATGATCTTTATCAAGGCCTTGATCGGCAACCCCCTTATCATCGGCAGCCTTGCCGGCGCAATTTATGCCAGACTGGTGGGTGGATTTCCTGAATTCATTGACAATACCCTGCAGCTCATGTCCATGGTAACCCTGCCGCTGGCGCTTCTTTCCATAGGCGGTGCTCTGTCTTTTAGAGGGGTACGGAAGTATCTGCCGCTTTCCCTGCTGGGGGCCTGTCTGAAGCTGGCAATTTTTCCTTCTCTCGGTTTTCTTTTCTACTATCTGTTCCAGATTGACGGGGTTGCCTTTAAAACCGGCATGATATTTCTCTGCCTGCCAGCCTCGACCACCATCTATGTTCTTTCCTCCCAACTCAACAGCGACACCGAGCTGGCTTCGGCTTCCATCGTTGTTTCAACACTGCTCTCTTTTGGTTCACTGTCTGTTGCCCTGCTTCTTTAGGTCGAAACGGCTAAAGATTAGCGTAGAATAGCTCCTGTTTTCAGTTAATAATGTATCAACCTGGGCAGCAAAGCGGCTCCGGGTGCTACGCTCCGGCCTGATCCTCCGGCCGATGAGGCCGGCTGGATGACGGCTGCTTCGCAGCCTGTGAAATAGCACTGATCAAGCAGGAAAGGGTTGGTTGGGGCTGCATTGTGAAGGCCCGACGGAGCTCTGAAAATGCTTACCGATCGCAACAGGCCGCTTTATGGCCGTCATCCGATCGGTTTTTCAGTGCGCAGTCGATCAGGCCGAGCGTCGCAGCCCCAGCCAATCTATTCCTGCTGCCAGACCTGTTTAATTTACAGCGAAGTACTGCTGATCGGAAAATCGAATCATGCTTATGGAACTGCAGCAGCCTGATCAGGAACTGCAGGAGAGCATGGAACAGCCGGGTTTGTTGCGGGCCCATTCCGGTCTTTTGGCTGCGCAATGGTGGCGCTCGGGCTGCTCGTCATACGGGTTTCTGAACAGCTCAAGAAGTTCTTCAACCTCTGAATAGTCGCCTTCTTGGACTTTGTCGATGGCCTGCTGGGCCAGGTAATTCCTGAACACATACTTCGGGTTGACCCGGTTCATTTTTTGTTTGCGCTGTTCGTCCGCCAAGTCGTTACGCAACAATCTCAGCCGGTAGAGGTGAAGCCAGCTTTTCAGATTGCTGAGGTGCTCGTCATCGATTGCGTCAGGGCTGTAAAAAGATTCTGAGACGATATGGAGAAGCTTGTCTCCATCTTTTTCAGAGACATCGACATTGGCCAGGTCTCTGAAGAAAATCGTCATGTCCGTTTCGGTTTTGGTCAACAGCTCGAGCAGCGATGAGATCAGTTGATCATCGTGTTTTTCATCGGTGTGCAGTCCCAGCTTGGCCCTTAATGTCTGCTGCCACTCTTCCTGAAAGGTTAATCGATAACTCTCCAGGGCTTCCTGCAGCACTTTTTCCTCCTTGATCAGCGGATAGATCGCATTGGCAAGCTGCATGAGGTTCCATTGGGCCATGTATGGCTGGTTGCCGTAACAGTAGCGCCGTCCCTGCGCATCGGTGGTATTTGGTGTCCAGGTGGGATCATAACCTTCAAGCCAGCCGTAAGGGCCGTAGTCGATGGTCAGACCGAGTACCGACATATTGTCGCTGTTCATGACCCCGTGGACAAAACCGACCCGCATCCAGTGGACGATCATCTGGGCCGTCTTCCGGCAGACTTCTGTGAACCACTGAAGATACCTGTCCACATCAGAGGAACCGTGTATCTCGGGAAAATCATTTTTTATGGTAAAGCGGAGGAGTTGTTCAAGCAGGTCATATTCCTTTCGGGACGAGAGAATCTCAAAGTTGCCGAACCTGATGAAGGAAGGGGATGTCCTGCAGACCACCGCTCCGGGTTCCAGTTCTGGATGACCGTCGTAAAACATGTCCCGCAGCACTTGGTCGCCGG
Organism: uncultured Desulfofustis sp.; assembly: GCA_905479735.1. Classification (GTDB taxonomy): domain Bacteria; phylum Desulfobacterota; class Desulfobulbia; order Desulfobulbales; family Desulfocapsaceae; genus JABDQA01. The sequence goes on along the minus strand of CAJQNS010000227.1, from coordinate 19,084 downwards.
TCAGTATCAGGCTGAGTGCCCGGGTTGTGGGAATGCCCAGATGATACATGGCCTCGCTGCAGATGAACTCGCGTAATGATGAGCGCAGCACTGCCAACCCGTCGGCGGAACGGGAGTAGGGCGTAGGGCCTGCTCCTTTGAGCTGGAGTGTCCAGCGCTGGTTGGCAGCGTTGACAATTTCGCCGAGATTTATGGCTCTGCCGTCGCCGAGCTGACCGGCCCAGTTGCCGAACTGGTGACCGCCGTAGCACATGGCATAGGGCTTCATGTCGCCAAGTATAAGGTTGCCGGAGAACACATCCTTGAACCAGGGAGCGCGACACTCTTCTTCGCTGAGCCCCAATTCGGCTGCAGCTTCTTTTGAATAGGCCACTAGAGCGGGTGCTGGAACCGGAGTGGGGGCCACCAAAGAGTAGCAGGCGCCGATGACCTGGCGTCTTGTATTCTCCATATCCTGATCGCCGGGAAGTTCATTGGCAAATTGGTTCTCAAATGATAAGGCGACTTCGCTGTGGTCGGTGACTATTGTCTGCATGCAAATATAAGAACCTCGGTGTGGGTGATTGTGTTGGGATATCTCTACATCTAGATAATCATGCCACATAGTGGTTGCAAGGAGGATGCCTCAACCCAGCCATTGGCGGGAGCCCGATAATCAATAAAATTACCATCGGGCAGCATTGGTTCGGTAAATTATGGTTTGCAATGAAAGATCAGAACACAAGCTGAATGGAGCCGGCAACGCTGACCCGCAGTTTCGATTCCCCGGCCTCCACGCTGGGTGCTGCTGCCCGGGCGCCCAGCGCCTCGGCCTGGACAACGCCTCGGTAGGGCATGGGGGACCCGTTTTCATCGATGGACACATTGACAAGCCGATAGTCGTTGGCTTTCATCGTCCGGGTGACCAGCTTCGCTTTGGTGTTGAATGCTTCGAGGGCTTCGACAATCAAGGTCTCGAGTTCCTCAGCGCGCCTCTCAGGGCTGACCTGAAAACCCATGGAAACAATCTGCAACTGTTGCTGAAGGGAACCAGCCATTTTCGTCAAGGCTTCGATGTCATGGCTTTGCAGTTGCAGCTGCTGGCTTGCGGTCCAGCCGGTGACACTCTTGTTCTGGTAGATCGGCCGGGTCTGGTAATTCAGGGTCTTATGTTTTATCCTCTGGTCGGCAGCGATAATTGTGTCGGCCCAACCCATAATCTCGTTTACGCTCTGGGCCGCTTCGCCACTACTGTTCTTCTGGGCTGTTGCCTGCATGATTACAACCATGACATCGTTGACCACCTCTCTGGATTGATCGACTCTGAGGTTGACGATGTTGAACTGAACCTGTTCGTCGGCAAAAGCAAGTGATGAGATGGTGACCACCAGGGCGGCGGCACAGGCAACAAATGTTTTCATGGAAGATCCTTTTTCGGTTAGATTTAAATCTTGAGCCATTTGCAAAACGATCTTTTCGCCCAAACTCTGCGTTATGCTCAAAATTTTATCCTCGGGATATCAATTCGGCCTGTGGTAAAATTTCTCGCATGCCTTGATTTTGAACGAAAATCTTAGTTTTGCAAAAGGCTCTCTTGACTGACATTTACTTTCCAACATAATTACAATAGTCTCTAATTCCAATTATAGGAGCCATTTGTAAAACGATCTTTTCGCCCAAACTCTGCGTTATGCTCGAAATTTTATCCTCGGAATATCAATCATATGCCTGTGGTAAAATTTCTCGCATGCCTTGATTTTGAAAGAAAATCTTAGTTTTGCAAAAGGCTCATTCGTCAAACTCCCAGGGTCAAGGAATTCAATATTGGGTCTTAGACGGGCTGGTCCCGGGCCTTGCTAACTTTTTGGTACGGGCCTTAAAACGATTACGCATGGTGAGCCTTTCGAGACGTTCTACACCGAAATCGGTGATACGGTAGAAGCGGCAACGGTCATCGCTTCCGTCCCAGGCAAATTTCATGGCGAATACAGCATCACTCATCGTCGCGTTGTCAGGCAAGGGTATGACGTTACCTTCGTGCTCCCGATAGACAATTGAGGGATAGGTCATCTCCACCAAAGGATCGAAGCTGTTGACACCGTCGTTCGGCTCTACAAGGCCCTTGATGGCACGACTAAAGCCAGACTCACCCATTCTAAGGTCGTTGAATATACGATAGCCAGGCACCCACTGGCCGGGGTAACTCTCTCTGTAATCACAGAGTGTAGCCAAAATTTGCCGTTGATTATGGCTTATTCTTGGTTGCCTGGTCACAGTTGCTCCATCATATCAGAGAGTTAATGATTTATAACTAAAGCAGAATCCATGCCTGTTCCGAAAAAGCAAGGCTATGTAATTGATTTCTTTTGATTTAATCTCAAAGAGGTCTTGGGCAGGGAACGAAGTAATCTATTTTATCTGTCTAAATGTCCAAATTTTGTCACTTCTGGGGCAGCCAGTTCGCTACCCATTGGCAGCTTAAGGCCGCTTCGTTCCACCAGAAAAAGAAAAGCTGCCTGGAAAACCTGTTGTCCTCATGTATGAATTTAAGTCCAGAGAACATTCCTGATATAATAGTAGTAGCCCTGATGTATAGAGATGTGCTCGTACTCGAGTTACAAAAAGCCAATCTTTAAACAGGCGTTGTATCATCCATGGTTAGGAGTGCTGTTAAAGTTATGGGTGAGGAAAAACTAGAGAGATAAGATGATGACTTTCCCTGACATCGATAACAGAACCCATGATTTTGAGCTCATATTCAAACATATCCCTATGGGGATAATCTATCTGGATAGGAACCTTAAGATTCTCAACATGAATCGCTATTGTCAGGAAAAAATTGGAGTAACCCTGGACAATGTTAAAGGAAGATACTGCTACGAAATGCGCTCTGAGGTATTTGGCCAGACCCAGAAAGCTGGCAATCCCTGTGATGGATGCAAAGCACCAGAAACGATAAAAACCGGAGAGATTAAGACCTTTATCAAAGAAGTAATCCCAGGTTTTATAACAGAAAACACCATGGTTCCTGTAAAGGATGAGCATGGGCGGGTAGTCGGACTTATTGAGATGCTTCGTGATATTACCAAAAGTATGCTGGCGAGCCGAGAACTGCTCGAGAGTGAAGAAAAATATAAAAGTGTGGTTAATAATATCGGTATTGGCGTATCCCTTATCAGCCCTGACATGGAAATACTTGCTCTCAACGATCAGATGGCTAAGTGGTTTCCGCATATAGATGTCTCACAGAGCCCCTATTGCTATCGAGTATTCAATGACCCGCCCAAAGATGAAATCTGTTCTTATTGCCCTACTCATAAAACACTAGAGGATGGAGAAGTCCATGAATCGGTAACGGAAACACCATTAGGTGATGAAATAAGGAATTATCGGATCGTTTCTTCCCCGATAAAAGATTGGGAAGGTAACGTCACCGCAGCAATTGAGATGGTAGAAGACATTACAGACAAAAAACGAAAGGAGGAGGAATTACAGGAATACAGGGAGAACCTTGAGGAAATGGTCACAGAGCGTACCGAAGAATTAACGGTTTCAAACAGGGCCTTAAAGAAAGAAATTGAAAATCGCCGTGAAGCTGAGAAAGCCCTGAAAATCAGTTCAGATAAAATAAAAAATTTTGCCTACTCTGTTTCACATGATCTGAAAAATCCGGCTATTTCCATTCATGGCCTGACTAGATTGCTTAATAAACATTATGAGGATGCCCTCGACGAAAGAGGTAGAAATTATTGTCAGCAGATTTTTAGATCATCAGAACAAATTGCCTCTCTTGTAGAAATGATCAACATCTATCTGACTACAAAGGAGATGCATTTACATATTGAAAGTATCAACCTAGGGGACCTGCTGTTAATGATCAAAGAAGAGTTTGCTGTTCCTTTAAATATTCGCCAAATTGAATGGACGGCTCCCCAACACCTCCCCGTCATAAGGGCAGATAGAATTGCGATGGTGAGAGTCTTGAGAAATTTTGTCGATAACGCATTAAAATATGGTGGTGAAGGGTTAACAGAGATAACAATCGGGCATAGAGAAGATGAAAATCATCATATTTTATATGTGAGTGATGATGGCATTGGATTACCAGAGCAAGAATCTCAAGATATTTTTGGCTTGTTTAAGCGCCAGAAAACAGCCCGTGGCATTGCAGGATCAGGGCTGGGGCTTGCTATCGTAAAAGAAATAGCGGAGCAACATGAAGGTAATGTGTGGTTCGAAGTCAATTCGGAAAAAGGAATAACCTTTTTTATGTCCATCTCAAAAAAATTGTGACTGTTTATCAGGCTCACTGACGTTCGTCGTTGAACTTATAGTTAAGGCTGCCTTGAAAAATCGCTCTCCATAAAAGCCTGCCAAGTAATTTCTTCTACTTCTTTAACACTTCTTTACTCTCCGTAGTTACATATCTCTTGGCCATTTTTTTTTGGGGGGTGGAAGGCACATGCGAGCGACTTGCTGAAGCGACGATTATAAATAATTGTTATTGTTGATTTTTAAACAAGACGTCTCTGATGATTGCTACCGCACAGATTTATGTCTCCTTTCTTTATGCGATATACGGCCATATTATCTCTTCAACCACAGATACTTCTTATCAGCTAGAGGTGAATTCATGAATGACAAGCAAATTGCGGTGATTGGAGGAATGGGAGAGGGTTTGGGCAGCGGAATAGCCAACTTTTTTGCGGCTAAAGGATATAAGGTGATTGGGCTGAACAGGTCAGGTAATAGTCAGGTCGGAAAAGAGATTATTCAACTGAAAGTTGATCTCTCTAAACAGCAACAGGTCGTAGAAGCGATAGAGAACATAACAGAGAGCCATGGTGTGCCGGATGTGTTCATCCATACGGCTGCAGAACTGCTCATTGCACCGTTTGAGAAAACCTCCGCTGCTCAATTTGAAAAATGCTGGCGTTCCGGTACCATGTCCGCATTCTTGCTGTCAAAAGAACTTTTCCCGAAGATGGCAGACAAAGGAGGTGTGGCAATTTTTACTGGGGCCACCGCAAGCATAAGAGGTGGAAAGCAATTTAGTGCATTTAGTGCAGCGAAATTTGCCTTGCGGGGACTCGTTCAGTCTCTTGCAAGACAGTATCAAAGCTCGGGCCTGCATATCGTCCATGTCATAGTTGATGGCATCATCGATACTGCAAAGAGTAGAACTTTGCACTCACTGTCAGCTGAGGCGATGCTGAAACCAGATGATATCGCAGAATGTTTCTGGCGACTCGCCCAGCAGCCGAAAAGTACCTGGACACATGAGTTGGACCTCAGGCCCTACCTTGAGACATTCTAATGAATGTGACCGAGGTCGTTATTATCGGTGGCGGAATATCCGGACTATACACTGCCTTTAAACTGCAGCAGGCAAACATCTCATATCTACTGCTTGAAGCAAAGCCTGTCTTCGGCGGCCGGATTGAAGGTCTGCCAACAATCCATAATTCTGAGCTAACCGTTGATTTAGGACCAACCTGGTTTTGGCCTCACCAGAAGAAGATCAAACAATTACTCACCAGACTCGAGTTAGAATGGTTTGAACAATTTTCCAAAGGTGACATCCTCTATCATGCAGACTCTGCAGGAAACCCCTCTCGTACTTATAACCCAGGTGCAATGACCTCTTTTCGAGTGGCAGGTGGTATGCAAAAGCTGATATCTGTCTTAACAGGACAATTGGGACAAACCAACCTGAAGACAGAACATTGTGCAACAGCTGCTCATAAAGACGAGAACAGATGGCTGATTTCAGCACTGCACCGAAGTCAAGAGTATACTTTTGAAGCGAAGCAACTCATCTTGGCGCTGCCACCACGATTGATTTTGAAATACCTGACAGCTGAGAAATACCTTTCAGGGGATCTCATCAAAGCCTTACAAAACCAACAGACGTGGATGTCTGGTGAAGCAAAGTTCGTGGCCTTATATGACAAACCATTTTGGCGAGAGAACGGATTGGCGGGTCAGGCGTTCAGTCGTGTGGGACCCATGGTTGAAATCCACGATGGGTCGTCAGCTGAAGATTCCGGCTTTGCGTTATTTGGATTTATCGGCCTGCCCCCATCTATCAGGTTACAATTCACCTCTGAACAGCTTAAGGACCAATGTATACAACAACTCGGAGATCTTTTCGGGCCTGGCGCACTTGATGTCAAAGCCAGCTACCTAAAAGACTGGTCACAAGATAGGTGGGTTGCCACAGAGCAGGATATTGTCGAATCTCCCAGGCATGCCGAATTTGACCTGGAGCAGTACCGGAATGAACTCGAGTTGCTTCGATTGCACCTTGTTGCCAGTGAATTTGCGCAATCTGAAGCAGGTTACCTGGAAGGTGCACTCTCGGCAGTCGATCTGGCACTGCATACTTTCAAAATATGATCAGGAATACATTCAAGTCCAGATTCTCTTGTGCAACTGCACATCGTCATTGAATATCATCAGTTGAGACATCTTTGCATCAATCACAACCAAAATAGAGGCGCCGGGCAGATAGTAGAATTGCTCACCATCCTATGTGGCGCAACGATGCATGATGCTTAAACTGAAATTCAAGAATGGATTGATTATCGGATCAAAACAATAGACAGCCAATCTTTCAACTTTCTGCTGATAGACAGCATTTAAAACACGCATTTCACAGATAGGTAATAATAAAATGGAACATTATAAGAATCGCCGTATCGTGCTTGCTTCCCGCCCCGTCGGAGCGCCGACGAAAGACGATTTCCGTTTGGAAGAATCAGCAACGCCAGTGCCCAAGGAAGGAGAGGTGTTGTTGAGAAGTATCTACCTATCCCTTGATCCTTACATGCGAGGGCGGATGAACGATGCACCGTCTTACGCTCCCCCTGTGGCTATCGATGAGGTAATGGTGGGAGCCGGAAAAATCCACTACCGTGAACAGGTGGTTGACGGCCTGGAGAGTGGGCCGGAAGCATTCATTGGCATACTGGAAGGCCAAAATTTCGGCAAGCTTGTTGTTAAAGTCAACAATACGATGTAATAACATAATCTTACAAGGTTTAATTACGAAAATTTTATAGTGCTTACATCCCATGCTCTAACAAAGTAAATTCGATGCTTCGCAACAGAGGCTGTGTTACTATTGTCGATGTTTCTGAATAGATGTGTCCAGAGTGACAATGAAAATATAACCGCAGACACCCGTTTGCAGACTCAAGCGCTTGCAAGAGGTAGCCTATAATGGCACGTCCTGGAGAACTGATCTTCGACCAGCCCTTAGAAGGTACACTTGCAATCAGGATTTCAGGTTCTTGGAAACTCCATAAAGATTTACCATCTGTCGATGCCATCTCACGACAATTAGAACAATCTCCCGGATTGCAGAAGATCCGGATAGACGCCAGAGATGTGGATGAATGGGATTCCGGCCTGCTGATATTTCTGGGTCGTACATTGGAACTGGCCACCCAGCAGGACCTTGAGCTACAGACTATCGATTTACCCGACGGAGCAGCAAAGCTGCTTCAACTTGCAGTGGCCGTTCCCGAGACGAAGGATGCACGAAAGGCTCCCAAACCTAAGACCTTTTTCGTCCATCTTGGTGACCAGACGGTAGATTTTATTGAAGGCTGTGGAGACCTGCTGGAATTTGTCGGTGAGGCCACCATGGCCTTTAGCAAATTTATTCGCGGAAAGGCGCAATACCGGCGGTCTGACCTTGCCCTGATACTCGAGTCCTGCAGTGGCCAGGCCCTGCCCATCGTGACCCTGATCAGTTTCCTTGTCGGCATGATCCTGGCTTTTGTCGGGCTGATACAACTCAAGTATTTCGGGGCAGAAATCTTCGTGGCCGATTTGGTGGGTATTTCCATGTTTCGGGTTATGGCAGCCATAATGACCGGCATTGTCATGGCTGGCCGCACCGGAGGTGCCTTTGCCGCCCAGCTTGGCACGATGCAAGTGAATCAGGAAATAGATGCCCTGAAAACTTTGGGCATATCACCGATGGAATTCCTTGTTCTTCCCCGCATGCTCGGACTGACTTTGATGATGCCGCTCCTGGCTCTTTATGCAAACGTGATGGGTGTACTTGGCGGCGCACTGGTGGGCTTGGGTGAGCCCAACATCAGCCTCATCCAGTATTACCACCGTACCGTGGTCGCCGTCAGTCTCTGGGACCTCGGAATCGGTCTCTTCAGCAGTGTTGTTTTCGGTGTGATCGTAGCACTTTCAGGCTGTATGCGAGGCATGCAGTGTGGCAGGAGTGCCTCGGCGGTGGGTGATGCTGCCACCGCAGCCGTTGTTACAGCCATCGTGGGGATCATCGTGTCCACTGCTGTTATCACAGTTATTACCAGCATACTGGGGGTCTAATTGATAATACCGCTGCTGAGCGTTCATTTTGAAAACGAGAGTTGGAAGGACAGAGATCCATTTTGGAAAAGCAAGAGATTGGCAACCAATGGAACAGCCTCTTAGAGGAAACTGCACCTATGGTCGAGGTAATGCCTGAAGAACCCCATATCACTGTTGAAAATCTAACCATGGCCTATGGTGATTTCGTGCTGATGCGAGAGCTGAGCTATACCATCAACCGTGGGGATATCTTTATTATTATGGGTGGGAGCGGATGCGGCAAGAGTACCATGATGATGGTACTGATCGGTCTCAAAGAGCCGGCCAAAGGAAAGGTTTTTTATAAAGGTCAGGACTTCTGGGGATCGGATGAGGATACTCGCAACATTATTATCCGTCGTGCCGGCGTCATGTACCAGAGTGGCGCTCTGTGGAGTTCCATGACCTTGGCCGAGAACATCAGCCTGCCGTTGGAAACCTATACCGACCTGAGCAGCCGACAGATCCATGAGGTTGTGCGGCTAAAGCTTGCTTTAGTGGGTCTGGCAGGTTTCGAGGACTTCTACCCAGCAGAAATTAGCGGTGGTATGCAGAAACGGGCCGGTATAGCCCGAGCTATGGCCATGGATCCTGAAATTCTCTTTTTCGATGAACCTTCAGCAGGCCTGGATCCAGTCAGTGCTCGGCGCCTGGACGATCTTATTCTCGAGTTGAGCGAAAGCCTCCACACTACCATGGTGGTCGTCACCCACGAGCTTGCCAGCATCTTCGCCATCGGTAACAATTCAGTGTTTTTGGATGCCTCATTGCGGACCATGACTGCCACTGGCGATCCTAAAAAGCTGCTGGCCGAAACACAGGACCCCACCCTGCGCCTCTTCTTGACCCGTGGGGAGAAAGCCTAGGAGAACGAGCAATGGCAAAAAAAATTAACAGGAAAATGATTGGTGGTTTTGTGGTGGTTGCGGTTGGCATTCTGGCAGCGAGTATTGCCATATTTGGGTCCGGGGATATTTTCAAAGAACGGATCGAATTCGCACTTTACTTCGACGATTCCATTAAAGGGTTGAATGTTGGTGCCCCGGTTCTGACCAAAGGGGTAAAGACAGGTGCGGTAAAACAAATCGTGGTCAGAACGTTCATGGATGATCTCGATTCGACCGTCGCTGTCTTCATCGAGCTCTACCCCGAAGCATTTGAGGTAGTCAATCTGTCCGCTCAGCACCTGGACCCTTTGGACAGCCTGCCGAACCTTATCGACAAGGGTTTGCGTGCTCAGTTAGTGAGCCAGAGTATGGTCACGGGACAATTATCCATCGAATTTGTCATGCGCCCTGATACACCTGCCAACCTGAAGAATCTGGATCAAGGAATTCTGGAGATCCCGACCATTCCATCCACCCTCTCAATGTTGGAAAAACAGTTGCAGCAGATAGATATAGGGGAAATGTACGTGCGCCTGAGCTCTATCCTGGACAGCCTTGACAGCAGCTTAAAAAGTCTGGACCTCGAAGCCACCGGGAGTGCACTGAATAGTTTGGTGACAGACATCAGGCAGTTAGTCAACAATATGGACAGCGAGATGAAATCCCTGGCGGAGAATGTTAATGAGGCAGTCATGGACTCCAGAGGGTTAATTGTTGAGATGCATGGTGAGCTAAAGCCACTCGCCAAGAGAACGGGCGAAACTCTGGTTGAAATTAGTGAAATGGTCAGAACTGTAGATGCAAAAGTTGAACCTCTGGCACAATCGCTAGCCGATGCCCTCAAGGCGGCCACGGCGGCAAGTATGAGTGTAAACGAACTTGTGGGTGAAACATCCCCAACCCGCGACAATCTGGATACAGCCCTCGAACAGCTTGCTTCGGCTGCACGATCTTTTAAGATACTGGCCGAATACCTGGAACAACACCCGGATGCCTTGCTTAAAGGTAAAGGGAACCAGAACTATTAGAGGAGGTTTTACATGAGTAACCTTATCTATCGCATCACCGCTATAATTCTGGCAATCGGCGTTTTGACTATGGCCGGCTGTGCAACGACACCTCCACCTACCTATTTCCAGTTGGAGGAACCGGCAAACGTTCAGTTAAGCGGCATCGAGCGCGGCGTAGCTGTCGGGGTTGGACCATTAAACCTCCCGGCCTATCTGGATCGCCCGCATATCGTAACACGCGCAACAGAGCACCGGCTCGAATTGTCTGATTTCAACCGCTGGGCGGAACCGCTCAAAGACAGCATGCTGCGGGTCATTGCCGTCAATCTCTCAAATGAGCTGGAAACGACAAGAGTATTTGCGCTTCCCCGGCGCAGCCCGGTCGTTCCGATTGAGTTCAAGGTGGAAATTAATGTTGCCAGGTTTGATGGCAGCTTGGGGGGTGAAGTCGTGCTGGTGGCACGCTGGATCCTCCTCGGCAAAGAAGATCAACTAATTTCCACCAAGGTCTCGATCATCAGGGAACAATCGGCGGGCAGTGACTATGATGCGTTAATCAAAGCTCAAAACAAAACACTTCAGAAATTGAGCAATGAAATTGCCGAGGCCATTCTAACCAACAATTGAGCACACCATTCGGTTGTTCTCTCAAAGAGTCCGATCGGAGCTCAAGCTTAATAGGTCCTGCAGCAGAGACACAACAAGAAAAAACAATATTTGTCTAATGAATCCATTCGGTTGTGTTGCTCCCGATAGTTTCTGGTTGGCCTGGATCTTGCGTCCACCGCTGCTGCAAAAAGAAATACCCTGTAGCAAGTGAATTAAGCTGCTTTTCCCGGACCAAAAGGTTTTAACCACACCAACAATTGCGGCAAGAGGGTCAGAGAGGCAATCAGTGCTATAAACATTGCCAGACCGGTAAACAGACCAAAATATATAGTGGGCAGGAAATTGGAGAGTATCAGGATGGAAAAGCCAACGATGATGATCATAGAGGTGTAGTACATGGCATGCCCTATCGAATTATGGCAGCGGTGAAGAGAGCCGTAATAATCTCCGTCTATCGCGATCTCTTCTTTAAACCGGTGGATATAGTGGATGGTGTTATCCACTGCAATACCAATGCTGATGGCTGCTATAGTGATCGTCATCATATCCAGAGGAATATCCAGCCAGCCCATCACACCCAGTACGGCTCCGGCTGAGAGCAGATTAGGGAACAAGGCAATAAGGGCAACTTTCAGCGACCGGAACAAAAACAGAAACATGATGAGCAAGGCGATAGCAACGACGCCCAAGGTCTTGATTTGGGAAGCGAAAAGGCTTTGCAGCATATTGTTATACAGGACCATTGTCCCGGCCAGATGGACCTTGGATTCATCGAGTTTGAGCTGCTCAACGAGATCATGTTTGATTTCCTTGAGCAGGATATTTCTCTGCAGTGACTCCATTGAGTCGTTAATCCGTACCGTGAAACGGACCTCGTTGTTGTCGAAAGAGACATACGGCGACAACAGCAACTCTTTATATTTTTCAGGTAGTTTGGTGTACAGAACCGCCATATCCAGACTGTCCAGCGATTTCCCGTCATTGAGCCGTCTGCCTATTTTCAGGAGGGTCCCCAGCGACAACACTTTGCCAATCTCCGGTCTGTCGTCAAGATAGTCGTGTACCTTTTCGATTACTTCCAGACGATGATCCATAAACCAATATTTCCCGCCATCATCCTCTGAAGAGCCCTCTTTCGAATCGGCGAAGAAATCTTCTTCTATCTCAAATTCATCAAATTCTTCATCCTCGCCGTCATTCTCTTCGAAGGTCTCAAACTGAACAATCACATCCAGTGGTGTCGTACCTCCGAGCTTCTGGTCGATGATTTTCATACCCTGGTAGATCTCTGTCGACTCCTTGAAATAATCGATAAAACTGTTTTCTACCCGCAACCTGGATACCCCTACGACCGTTATGATGGTGAAAATCAAGGTCAAAATTAGAATTGCTGTACCGTATGCTTCTGTTATACGCCCCAGAAATGCAGTGAATGAAAATTTGATTATTCTATTTTCCGAAGGCGGCATTGGCTTTTTCACGAGCATTGCGCCGGCTGGGAAAAGTACAAAGGTCAGTGCCAGGGATAACAAAATACCGAGGCTCATCATCCACCCGAAGTGTATTACAGGCTTTATGTCGCAGAGCATAAGCGAAGTAAATCCAGCAATGGTGGTAAGGGTAGCGAACAGGCAAGGTACGAATTTGGATTTAATTGTTTTTCTCACCAGGGTGCGGTTATCCGCTTCGGGGAGGGTCACCTGATATTCGCGAAAACGGACAATCAAATGGACAGAAATGGCCAGGGTAATTATCAGCTGCAGGGATATGAAATTTGATGAGATGACGGTAACATCCCAGCCAAAGGTGCCCAACACCCCCAGCATCGCGATTACCGATAAAAAACAGCAGAGCATTGGTAAGATTATCCAGCGCTTGCTCTTGAAAAACAGCCCAAGCATGAGAATCAGCAGCAAAAACACGCCCAGGCCGAATATTCTCAGATCATTCTTGATATAGGTAATCATATCATCAGCGATCATGCTGATGCCGCCAAGGAAAAGTTGCCCGTTGTCACGGTTTGCATCCATGATGGCCCTTACGGCCACAATGTTTTCGTGTTGCTTCGCATTCAATGAGATTTGCTGCGTCCTTATTTCATTGACGATGCGTGCATACTCAGCGGCCTCTGCCTCAGACAGCTGCCCCTGCAGTTTTTTATCCAGTAATTCATTCCTGGTGGTGATAAGTTTACTATAGGCGGGATCGGTTTTGAGGTTAACGATAATTGCCGTAGTAGTTAAATCCCGGCTAACCAGAAGGTCTCGATAAAAGGGACTCTCAGACAATTCTGTTTGCGCCAGCTGTTTATCAATTGTTGGTGATTCCAGGGATGGAATTTTGTTTTGTGAAAGCTGTTTGAATGATACTGGCGGGCTTTCCAACAACGGAACATCCAGAATGGTGAGCACAGACTCCACGGCTTCAAGGCGGTTAAGGGAATCACGTAACTCCGCAACTATTGCAAGATTGACCTGGTCAAGAAGGCCTCCTGATCTTGGCGTAAAAGCAATCAGTAAGAAGTCCTGAATTCCATAGCGTTTGTATATTTCACGGGCATAGCGCAAATCTTCATCGTTTTCCAACAGCAGCGTTTCGGTTGAGGCGTCGATTCTGAAATTTCTGCTCTGATACCCAAGCAGACCAACCACCAGAAAGAGAATGACGATAGTCCAGATTGGTCGATCGAGAACCCAGGTTGTATACCAGTGAGTGAGTTTATCTTCCTTATTGTCCATAAATTCCTGCGGCGTGTAGTTTATGCCGTTATGTGTTTTTCGTGGAGACAGACCCTATATACCACAACCCGCCTCTCTTCAGTAAGTAGACCACACAATAAATAAAACGCATTATACTTAATCTAGCTAAGGTGGGCATATCCTTCCCTTAAAGGGGTCAAATCAATAGTTGCTCCGGTAAGGTCAGGGTGACAGGGGTTCTGTGCCAGTTTCTATTGCCCTTTAGACGAGGGTCTATGGACGCAAGTATAACTCGTATGTATACTACTGCAAAGCGATGTGCCACTTGATCCAGATTACAACTCTATTGAAAGTATCATACGTCAAAAAGTTACGCTAATTGGTGCGGATGTGGTTGGGCCCTGCAGAGAAAACAGTAGATGAATCGAGCGTCAGAAAACAACAGCATGATTCCTATTATTAGTTAGTTTCCATCCGGAAACTAGGAGTTTTCTTCAAGATCGAGGCGTGCGAGAAATTTTAACCACAGGCCGAGTTGATATTCCGAGGATAAAATTTCGAACACAACGAAGCGTGGACAAAATGGCCGTTTCCGGATGGAAACTAGTTAAATGGTGGAGCCCATGTACATCGATGATTATTTTAAGCCATTATATGTTTGGCAAGGTGTACAGGCCAGTTTCGATAAAGCCACTTAATTGTCGTTCGAAAACGTTTTTCATCACTAAGAGCTAATTTTTAAAACATCCTTATGAGGATTCGACCTAAGTCCTTGCAGCAAAGAACGCTGCTATATGCGATACTGCCCACTTTCATATTGCTGATTACGCTATCGCTTTTCAATTTCCTGTTTGTCAGAAATATTCTCATCGCTCAATGGGGAGAAACCATTGTCTCAAGATTAGAGAGATCCGCTGACCTGATTGAAACAAACCTGCTGGAACCGAAAAAACTGCTGCTGCTCTTACAAACTGATGATAACTCATTGGTAAATCGCCAGTTGATTAACAGTATCACAAATCAAATCAGGGGGTTTGACATTGTTGAGGATGTTATTGTTGACTGGCCGGAACCTCATGAGTCAAAGAGTTCATTGACTCCTCCCCAAGGGGGGGGGCCTGATCCTGGTCGCAGGCGATTGCAATTACGTCGCTTTGATATCAGCTCTCCTCACTACGACAAACGTGTCAATAATCGTACCCTATCCCTGATTTCTGAGTTCAAAGGGATGGATGATGAAACGGTCGGCAACATTGAGGTTATAATTTCCTTTGATGATCTCCTTGATCATGTCGTAAATGCTTCCTGGTGGATGACAAATAAAGCATACCTGCTGGACGGCTCATATAATGTTCTCATCACCACCGGCGATAATAGCGACCTGGAAGACAACTATCCCATGCGCGAGTATGGCACCGTCAATCAGCTCGAACAAAAAACACGTCAGGCCTTAGAAAACAACAGCTCGGGCACTGTCCTTGGTCCAGGTAATCCCCCGGAGGAAATAAGTGGTTTTTATCATCTGAATCAGGTTCCCTGGACTTTGGTTGTAACAGCTCCCGGCAAAAAAGTTCTGGAACCAATAATTACTTTTCGCCGTTACTACATGATCGCACTGGCAGTGTCGATAGGTCTGATATTGTTTTTTATGCGGATGTCGATGAATCGGGTCACAGAGGGCATCAAACAGGTATCTCGGGCGTCAGACGATTTGGCCAGTGGGAAATTCGGTCCACCACTGGAAGCAATAACTCGTGATGAAGTTGGTGAGCTGACGGAAAACTTCAATAAAATGTCCAATCAGCTCAAACAGCGTCTTGAACTGAAAAAAAACATAGATCTGGCCCGGGAAGTTCAACAGAGTCTGCTCCCCCAACAAGGTCTCAAAGCTGAGGGAATTGATCTCAGTGGAATGACCCTTTACTGCGATGAAACCGGTGGAGACTACTTTGATATCCTCGAATCCGATGAGGCGATTGGAAAGATTGGTGTTGTGGTGGGTGATGTCGTGGGTCATGGGGTCGGTGCGGCCCTTTTGATGACAACCGTTCGGGCCCTCGTAAGAAGCAGCTTTGAGCAATCCGGCACCCCGGAAGAGATGATGGACAATGTCAACAGGCTGCTTTTTAAGGACACCGCAGCCTCGGGCAGCTTTGCCACCTTGTTCTATCTTGAATTAGACCAGCAGGCAAATTCATTACGCTGGATCCGGGCAGGCCACGATCCTGCCTTTGTCATCAACTGTCAAACGGGTGAATTTTCAGAACTGAGGGGAGAGGGGGTTGCACTGGGTGTGGACCCGGATTGGAATTCTGTAAGTAATGAACTCCCATTAACGGAGGTGCCTCAGGTTATCCTGATCTGCAGTGACGGTATTTTTGAAGCCACCAACGAATACGGGGAACCGTTCGGCAAACAGCGGGTTTACGAACTGTTGCCTGATATTAATGAGTTGTCATCGGAAGAAGCAGCGAACCGGATCATTCAGGAAATCCAATCTTTCGTCAAGGAAACGACATTGCATGATGACATCACTGTGGCCGTTCTCAGGACCAGTTCCATCTTTTGAGAAATTTGGGCTTATGTTCTAAAGGCTTCTTGGGCCACTCGCAACTGGAGAGAAAGGTCCCTATATTTTTACTTTCAGGCAGAAAGAGAGGTTCATCGAGATGACCAAAAGAAGGTTTGCAGGTGTCAAGAATATCTCACTATTACTGGGAATTTTGTTGTTAGTGATGGGTGGTACTGCAATGGTAAAGGCTCAAGGGAAAAATGGTATAAAAGCTATGGATAACACTTTGGTTAGGGCAGACAAAACAAGCCCTCTGGCGATTCCACCAATTGATGCGGCGGCACCAGCCACCTACGAAACAGCCTCATTCGGTTTGGGGTGATTCTGGGGATTTGAGTCCCAGTTCGGGATCATTAATGGAGTCTTGCGAACGCGTGTCGGATATGCCGGTGGTCAGATGGCCGAACCGACCTACCACAATATTGGAGATCATACGGAAACTGTGCAAATTGACTATGATCCAAACCTCATAAGCTACGATCAGCTTTTAGACGTTTTCTGGAACAGCCATAAGCCGACCAGGCGGTCAATGCCAGGGCAATATATGAAGGCGGTATTTTACCAGAACGAGCAGCAACGCAAGCAGGCAATCGCCTCCAAAGCTTCGATAGAGGAAGAAATTGGCAGTACTGTTAGAACTGAAATAGTACCGGTTCGTACCTTTACCATGGCTGAAGATTACCACCAGAAATTCACCCTGAAGGGTCACAAATACTTAGGAAATGAAATGATGCGTATCTACCCACGACATCAGGACCTTGTAGATTCGACCGCTGCAGCAAGACTCAATGGCTACCTGGGTGGTCATGGCAGCCGGGACCAGTTGTCAAAGGAACTCGAAACTCTGGGGTTGAGTGCTGAGGCTGAAAAAGTGCTGGCTGAAATGATCCTGAAGTAGATGTTCTGATCAATCTTTCTATTTCAAGATCTATGTGTACAGTTATAATACCTTAAGCGATTGCGTTTCTTGAAAACGGAAACACCCCTATCTAAACTCCTAACTACAAAACAAGATGGAACGATCCAAAATAGGGTCAAGCACCGGAGCTGACCCTATAACTTGGCTGTTGAAATGGAGTTGGCGACGAGATAGAATCAGAATTTGATGATTTGCCTCTTTAAGACCAGACATAACCAATCATTTTGAATAATCGCGGACTATACATTCAGTTATTCAGTCTCCACGGTCTGATCAGGGGAACCTCTCCCGAACTTGGCCGTGATGCCGATACTGGAGGACAGATCAAGTACGTTCTTGAGCTGGCTAAGGCGCTCGGCGATTGCGAAGAGGTAGACCGGGTTGACCTGGTCACCAGACTGATCGACGATCCGGCCGTGTCAGCCGATTACGCGGTACCGATTGAACCGCTCTCCGAACGCGCCCGTATTGTCCGAATCCGCTGCGGTGGGAAAAAATACATTCGCAAGGAGCTTCTCTGGCCGCATCTTGAGAAATTCATCGACCTATCTATCCGATTTATTAAATCGCAACAGCGGGTACCCGACATTTTCCACGGCCATTACGCAGATGCCGGGTATGTGGCAATGCAGCTCGCAGAGGCCTTTGACGCCCAGTTCGTCTTCACCGGCCACTCCCTGGGTAGAAATAAGAAGGAAAAGCTTCTCAGCGACGGACTCAGTGAAGCCCGCATCGATCGGCAGTACCGGATCACCCACCGCATAGGGGTTGAAGAAAAGATCATCAAACGGGCAAAACTGATCATTACCTCGACAAGACAGGAAATAGACGAGCAATACGGCTTGTACAAAAGCGGCCGGCATGATCGTTTTGCCGTGATCCCGCCAGGCATCGATGTGGAGACCTTCTATCCTTTCTATGACTCGCAACTGGATAGTGAGCTGCTCAACGAGGAGGTGAAGCAGATTCGCTACACCTTGATGCGTGAGCTGCATCGCTTCTGGGCCCATCCGGAAAAACCCTTCATCCTGGCCCTGTGTCGGCCTGACCACCGAAAAAATATCACCGGTCTAATCGAGGCTTACGGCACCAATCGGGAACTGCAAAAGATAGCCAATCTGGCCATATTCGCCGGCATCCGCAAGGACATCAAGGTTATGGAGGACAATGAGCAAGAGGTTTTGACCGACATGCTCCTGCAGATGGATCGCTATGACCTTTATGGAAAACTTGCTATTCCCAAGCGGCATGATTTTTCTACCGAAGTACCGGAACTCTACAGGATCTGTGCGGAGAGCCAGGGAGTATTTGTCAACCCAGCCCTGATCGAACCATTCGGCCTGACCCTGATCGAAGCATCAGCCTGCGGCTTGCCGATCGTTGCAACCAATAACGGCGGGCCGGTCGATATCGTTGCCAACTGCGACAACGGCATCTTGATAGAGGCCTCCGATTCCAGCAGCATTGCGGAAGCGCTTTTGAGCATACTGATCGAGGAAGCCAGATGGTCCGAATTTTCAAATAACGGGATCAACAATGTCAGAAAACATTATTCCTGGCAGTCGCACTCCGAGAAGAGCTTGAGCCGTTTCAGCACTTTACTGCCCGAACGTCAAGCCGCTGATTCGGACGCAGGGCAGGCTATGAGAGAACTGCCCGCACCGTCGTTTGGCAGACGTCTGACCAATGTGCAGCACCTGATGATTACCGATATCGATAACACCCTGGTCGGCGATGATCGGAGTATGCAGGAGCTGTTCTGGCTCTTGAATGAGCGCAGAGAGGAACTGGCCTGGGGAGTGGCGACGGGGAGAAGCCTCGAGTTGACTCTGGACGCCATGACCGTCCACAACTTCCCAATGCCCGATATCCTGGTCTGCTCGGTTGGTACTGAAATCTACTATGGCCCCGACCTTCGACATGACCGCAGCTGGCAGCAGCATATTTCATACCAGTGGAAGGCGGAAGCCATCAAAGAGGTCCTGAGCTCCTTAAAGTTTCTGGTGTCCCAGGAGGCTGAGGGTCAGCGA
>CAJQNS010000226.1 GCA_905479735.1 uncultured Desulfofustis sp. | reverse complement strand
CCCCACTCTTTCATCGCACTGATATAGGCCCGGATATCGGTTTTCGCTAAGTGCTGAATTTTCTCTCGCTCTCGATTCCTGGTTTCGGTTTCGTCCGGTGTTATCCCCACCCAGGTTACATAGCCGCTGTCAAACACCCAGTCTGCCGTAATTGAGTCACCATCCATCCCAAAAGTTGAAGAGTATGATCCGATGACATCCAAATTCAGTTCAAGCACCCAGCCATTATCCAGCACTCTGTGTTGCTGAGCCTCATCATTTCCCTTACTGCATTTTGGACAGAACAGTTGTTTGACCGCGTTTTCATTCAATAGCATTTTCCCAAAGAAGATCTCCCCCTTTTTCTCTCCGCACTGGCATTCAAGAATATAACTTTCGCACATAGCTATTTGTCTCCCAATTAAAAGTTAACTGTAAAGCTCTATAATTCGATCGCATTCATTCAAAAAAACTTTATTCCTTAAATTGGTCTTCGAGATTGTCCAGATACGACAGGTATTTTTGTGGCTCAACGCCAATTTCCCCGTCTTCCTTATCAAATTTCTGTGTGAGTTCCACGATCTGTTCTTCTGCCAGTTCTTTGTCCAACCATGGAAATAAAATTTCGTCTTCTTTTTTAATGTGCTCGGCCAGCAATAATCCATAGTCGGTTAGGTGTTGGTTCAAAGCTGCTGTATCTTTTGTCTCGACTGCTGCAAGCATCTTCTTGACATGATTGCGTGCGATTCGGTGGTCTTCATAGATGACTTGAAAAATCTTTTCTGAATCATCGAAATAGGTAAACAGAATGTCTTCTTCTTTCGCATGATGAAGTCTATCTGCGTATGATCTAATAAGATCAATGCCATCGACTATGATTTTAACCCCTTCATCAGTTGCCAGATCAATACTTTCAATTACGGAGGGAATGAGAGCTAGCCATCGTTTGATCACCACATGTTCATCTACCAAGAGCTGCATTGGCGGTGAAAATACATGTGGTGTTGGCACTGTCTGGGCTGTTTCAACAGGATGGTTTGTCTTAATATTCCGTTCTGGATATATGGCAGCTTGGATACGAGACATAAGTTCCTGCTCCTTCTCCGGCGCCATCTTATGGATGTCGAGGATGTCTTTCAATAAGCATATTCCAACGGTGCATGGCCCGCATCCAATGCCATATTCTTCGAGAATATTGGCAACCTGAGGGAACTCGGTGATTATGTCTTTAATACCCGTATTTTTATATGCTTCCATGTTGAGGTTCCTTCATTAATAGACAGATGGTCAAAAACAAAACCGCATATCGCTGACAAACCCAGATGCCATTTCATTAATTTTGCAGGCACATCTGGATTCTACCTTAAATTGTATAACAAGAATCAGGCAGTCACCTTGACCTAGGTCAATTGGCAAAACTTGATTGGCTAAATCAGCAGTTAGAACCCAAAAGAGTTATCTTGTCCTCTGACCTGGTTATTTACCGCAAAACGGCAAGTTGAGGGAGGATACGAGGAATCAGAGATTCACAGGAATAGGTAAAATTTTCAGATTTTCTTGAATGGTTACCATAACCAACAAGAGCCTTTCAAATTGCATTGGCGGGGGTTCCGCAACTTATCAGGAACACCTTCAGCAAAAGGGTAAGTAAAAATATTTACCTTCGATTTGGCAATGTTAAAATCAGTGATGAGTTGCTGAAATTATCTGAACAGGAAAAACTTGCAGATTGGAGAGATACAAAAACGATAAAGAAGGGTACTTTGCAAAATTAGGATTTTGGTTCAAAAATAAGGCGCATGTGAAAATTTTACCGCAGGCATATAGTTGATATTCCGAGGATAAACTTTTTACACGCAACGCAGCGTTTGGGCAAAAAGACAATTTTTCAAGGTAGCCAGAATTGTTACGGCAATGTCAACACTGTAAATTTACATCACCATGTTGCTTCTTCTGCAACCATTATTTGCTACGTCTTTCTAAAAGTCTCGTGATTTCATCACAGCTAAAGCATTGTCCGTTGTGAACTGACTTGAAGCCATCACATTGCAATCAGCAGTGTTCTTCGTATTGTTCCTCTACGAATTTATCTATTCCCTTCTTTCTGATATGCTCCAAATTGCTCTTCACGCTCATTTTATAGTTTTTCCTGTATCTATTGTCCATGCGATTGATTTGTTTGCATGGATATTGATCACATTCGAAACAAAATTTGGCGGATGTAGTCCCATTTATAGAGCTATTTAATCCAGAACACTTCTCGAATAGATAAGAGCATTTCTTGTTCTCCAGCCGACAACCGCCGCATTGACTACGCTTCAGACCATTCAAGTAGGAAAGATAACGGCTGCAGACCGCACAATTCATTCCGCACGGAGCTATGAGTTTCCCGGAATGAGCCTTGACCCTTTTGATTCTCAAGTAGAATCCTGAATATGTGGTTAGCGTATATTGACCATATTAATTTGAAAGATATTCAATAACAACCTCGAGCGAATAGCTCGAATAAAATCTATAGGCTCTTCCTGTGAACCCACCGTGTGGCAAATGCATCTTCAGATTAACCTTGGACGGGAACAAGGTAAGGCTGAAATACTTGCTGGAGTACAACTATTGATAAATCTATCCGATAAATCTTAACCCGTTCACCCCGATAAGAAATCTAAGACAATCAAGATTCATCTCAAGTTCAAAAGCAAAATAACGAAATCATTCATGCTGTCTGAGATTAACTTTCACCATGAAAACAAACAACTACTAAACACCTGATACCAATGGGGAATTACGGATTCGCCATGCGCAGGTCAGTTTAGTTCGGTCGCAGCAGTATCTTGCCGCCGCGTGCCTCGCGCTTGGCGTGAGCTATAGCATCTGAAATATTTTCAAGAGGATAACTCGATTCAATTTCAACGTGAATGGTGCCGTCTATGATTCGAGCGGCCAGCGTTTCGTACATGCCCTGAATTTGGTCGAAACGCATTTCACGCATCAGCTTGGCGAGCCAGAAACCCACTAGTCGGATGTCGCGAAAGACAAAGTTGAACGCATTTACTTGGCAAAGCTCGCCAGACAGAAGGCCATAGTTGACCACCGTGCCGCCTTCGCCGATACAGTCGGTAAGTCGGCCAATCGTTGAACCCCCAACAGCATCAATGCCCAGTTGAATCCGGGCGCCCCCAGTTTCTTTTGCAACGCGTTGCGCCAATTCAGGACCGTCCACAATGACCACATCCGCACCAAGTTTTTTCATCGGCTCAATCAACTCGGCGCGTCGGACGACATTGACGGTGCGAATGCCGTCTGCTTGCGCCAATCGAATCAGGTTGATACCAACACCAGAATTGGCGGCGTCTTGGATCACCCAGTCGCCGGTGGTTAGCGAAACATAGCTCCTGAGCATAAGATACGCAGTAGCGGCATTGACTTTAAGCATCGCTGCCTGAGCAAGGTCGATTTCTGCCGGAAGTCGAATGAAGGATTCAGACTTGTCGCGGATTCGCTGTACCCAGTTGGTGCGCCCCAGGCTCATGACTTTGTCGCCAACCTTGAGCGAGGTCACCCCCGATCCAACAGCGGACACGATGCCGGTACCCTCGATGCCGAGCGAACATGGGGTTTGTGGTGTGCTGGCATAGTTTCCCTCGATCAACAGAATATCGGCGGGATTGATTGAGCAAGCGACGACGTCTATGAGAATTTCCTCTTTGCCTGGCGCACCAGGATCGGGCACGTCAATGCATCGAATAACTTTTTCTGCAGTACCGATGGCGGTGAGTTCGACTGATTTCATATTGTCCTTTCTGGTTTTTTAATCGTTAGTTACGTTTAAGGTTATTTGGTGGATGGCAGCATGGGACTTCCCTTTGTGCGCCGGAAATCGATAACAAATCTCGAATTCAACCGGCTAGGTTTCACCATTATGACAGCGCCCTTCAGAATATAGCTAGTATAAATGCCACTACTAGAGATTTTACTATTTCCTGTAGCCCGTAGACGGCCGGGCGACCACCTCTTTAAAGTCAAATTGATCCGAACTCCGACTACTACTGGTCCTCCATAGCAGTCGCCCGAAGGGGAATAAAGCCGCTGTTGCCAAGGTGCAGGCCGGCAACTCACGGTCGTGAGAACTGTATTGAAAACATATTGCAGAATTAGTTGAACACAAGAAATCCGTGAGAAGGTAATTAAATGTGAGTGACCTTTCATTGACAAAGAGGAACACGGGTGGCCGTTCATTTATCGTTAGAATGATAAAGGAATTGGTACCGGGTTTATAGTAGTTTTTGGTAGTCCTAAGAAGATTATCTCGAACTAATTCAAGACTCTTCATGATCAGTTTAGAATCGGGACAAATGCTCCTAACGAGAGGGTTCCGCCGGCAAGGTTAGATTTTCAGAAAAATTGGACCGCGAGTGTAATCAGGAACAAGGTCAACTGATCGTTCCGAGAATTTGATTTACATTTCCAAGAAACATCTCTTCATCATACTAAAACTTAGCAGTTGGTCCTAATGCCGGGGACCATTTCTCCTTGAACAGTTTGTCGAGAATATCGCGAGTTAACGGAGGGCCTGTTCCTGGGCGCGACCAAATCGCCGATGCATCCGTTTCAGGGGGAGCATTACATCGGCGTCCTTTGTTGGATCTGGTAAGCGAGACAGGCGAAAAACGCTGACTTGATTTTTTCCTGTGCGATCATGATTACTTGTTTGTGATAAGAAAACATCTTCAACAAATAATAAGCGATCTATGCATTTCCTTTTATCTTTGCCAAACTCCATATCCCGGCACCTTTTTGTCACTATCTCATGTCTGTTAATAATCTTTATCCTGCTTACTCGTAATTCGAATGGAGCTGATAAAGAACAGGAACTGCAACAGGCTATGTTGGCTCATCTTAATTGTTACCCGATGGAACTGATTGATTTTCATAAACAAAAGCCTTTACTTGAATCGAAAGAGTTCTGTCTGGCAACCATCTATCACGAAAAAGGTGCCCAGCCTCTTTGGATTACATCGGATGGCCCCGGCAACAAGGCAAGAGTCATCGTGGACTTCCTTAAACGAGTCGATGAAGAAGGACTTGATCCCACCGATTACGAAATCTCTGAAATCTTGGAACTCTGGCAGTCGGACAGACCAAACGATTTGGCCCGGCTTGACACTCTACTAACGTACAACTTGGTCAAGTACATCCACGATATGAGCTATGGGCAACTGAAGTTTCGCACATCAGACCCTGCTTTATTCGCCGGGGTCGGTAATACCCATTTTGACCCATTGAAGGCGTTAGAAGCAGCACGTTCTGCAGTCGATTTGACTTCGTACCTAAATGGTCTGGCTCCATCACACCGGTATTATGCAGATCTCAAAAATGCCCTGATTAAGATAAAAGCCGTGCCCGAGAACAGCGGGTGGGTTGAGATTCAGGGCGGTCCACTTATCAAGCCGGGTATCAGCGATCCCCGTTTACCTACCATTCGGCAGCGGTTGGAAGAGGAACACGGTCTGGTTACTGAGGCTAATGGCAAATTTTTCTACGATGAGGAACTCGTCGAGGCGATATCCCTCTTTCAGCTGCGACACGGTCTGAAAACCGATAGTATCATCGGTCCTCAAACCCTGGCCGTCCTGAACATATCGAGAGAGGAGAAAATAAATATCATCCGTGCAAATATGGCACGCTGGCGCTGGCAGGCTCATGAACTCGGAGAAAACTATGTCATGGTCAATATTGCCGGTTTTTCTCTAAAAGCGGTAAAGAACGGTGAAACGATATTGGAGATGCCGGTCATTGTGGGAAAGAGTCAACACCAGACACCAGTCTTCTCCGATAACATCAGGTACCTGGACTTCAACCCGTTTTGGAATGTCACAACCAGCATTGCCCGTAATGAAGAGTTGCCAGCCCTGCAGGAAAACCCAAATCATTTAGTAGAGCGTAATATCAGGTTGTTTTCCAGCTGGCAAGAGGATGCGGTTGAGTTAGACTCAACCGCAATTGATTGGAATAATATTTCCCGGGCCCAGATATCACGCTACAAGTTGCGCCAAGACCCGGGTCCTTGGAATGCCCTGGGACGAGTGAAGTTTGTTTTTCCCAACTATCATTCGGTATACCTGCATGACACGCCGACGCGTGAACTGTTCAATCATTCCTTCAGGTCCTTCAGTCATGGCTGCATTAGGGTCAGCCGTCCGCTGGCATTGTCCCTCTTCTCGCTGGAGATGGAAGACCCGCTTTGGTCCATTAATAAAATCGAGGCAATCGTCACTTCCGGCGAACGTAAGGTCATTGCACTCTCAGACCCGCTGCCTATCCATATCACCTATCAGACTATATGGCTTGACAATCAAGGGACCATCCATTTTAATAGCGATCTGTATAATCGTGATACCAGGTTGCTGGAAGTAATGTTGACCCAGTAATCCTGGTTTTTTATTAACAGGACCCCTTATTGTGCATGCCAGATTACAAATTGACTCGGCGATCTTTTCTCGTTACCGCAGCTAGCTTCGCCACTTCATTTGCGCTATTTGGTCCGACGCGCACCCTGGCCATGACAGAGAATCCGCACCCGCTGTCTCTCTACCACACCCATACCGGTGAATGTCTTGAAATAGACTTCCACCCGAGTTTGTGCAAACCGCAGACCCTGGATCGTATTAATCATTTCCTCCGCGATTTTCGAACTGGTGAGGTGCACGCAATCGACACAAATCTTTTAGTTATGCTGTGTTCGATCCAACAAATGGGGGGTAGTAACGGGACTTATGAAATTATTTCTGGCTATCGTTCGAAGGCAACCAACGCCAAATTGCGAAAATCGAGCTCGAAAGTAGCAAAGAAAAGTTTACATATGAGCGGACGCGCCATCGATATTCGGCTCAGCGATCTCAAAACCACCAAGCTCAGGAATCTGGCTCGCTCTCTTAAAAGCGGCGGTGTAGGCTACTACATCGATTCCGATTTCATCCACATCGACACTGGTCGGGTACGCACCTGGTAGCGCACTCTCAAAATCAGCCCAATATCATTGATCTGTGCTTTGTTTCGAAAAAAGCACAGATTTGTCACACAGCTAAAGGGGCGTGTGCGCTTTGCTTGAGAATAATGGCGTATCGCTTGAACACTGTGTGAGCGGCAATTTTTCAAGCGCTTCTAGAAGAGGTCCTGCTGGTTCTACCGATCTCTCTTCCGACTCTGTCCTAATTATGATTCTTCCTGATATGTTTCGGGAAACCCCTTCAATACAATTCAAGAGGCTTGTACTGGTAAAACTAACAATTTACGTAAGCCTGAAGATTGAATTTATTCCTATTTATTTTCAATCCCGAACGGATTAATCGTTCCCCAAAACCGTCAGGCCCCAATCTGTTTTTCATGAACGTTATGAACTTCACGGAAATTGATTCCGATCGTAATTCTGGTTACTCCCTGAGCCAGTAGAGCGATATTTACACTTTGTTTACACTTTAAATCTAACTGGATTCAGTTAGGTCTCTCGATAGAGCAGCGTGACTGTGAGGTTTCGTTCAAGCTCGTCCTTACGAACCGTAATAGATTCAGACTGTAACGCGTGAACGATCTCAGCGTCCGGGTTTTCCTCCAACCATTGATTGAGCTGCAATTCTCCCGGTGGGTTGATGTTAGTGGTACAGTAGCTGAAGATCTTGGATTTCAATGGTTTCATGATAACCTCCTGGCAAATTTCTGGATAATTCAGCGATGTGCTTCAGTCATCTCCACAGCAATTACCCGCCAAGCCTGGCTTAAACCGAAGTTGCCAACCGTCCCTTCGTATCTGTCGATCCTGCCGATGGAGTGGTTGACCATAGCGGCGGCAGTATAATTGATCAGCAGGCAAAGCCCATTATAACTATACGAATTATTACACCTTTTACTTATTATTTTCTCTCTTTATCCAGCAGCAGTTTTTTTCGCTCCTTACCCCAGCGGTAGCCACTGATCTTGTTATCTTTGGTCAAGACACGGTGACAGGGAATCAAAACCGCGATCTTGTTTGCTGCGCAGGCACCGGCAACGGCACGCACTGCTGTGGGTTGTCCGATTTGCGTGGCAATTGTGCTGTAGCTTGAGGTAATCCCGGGTTCAATTCCGCGAAGCGCTTTCCAGACCTTCTGCTGAAAAACCGTACCCTGAATATCGAGCGGAAGGACCACTTGACTTTGAGGGTTTTCAATCTGGGTAATGACTATTTCAACCAGGGTCTGAAAGTCTTTGTCCCCTTTTCTAACTTTGGCATGCGGAAATCGTTCGGTCAGTTTGTCAACCAACTGCTCCGGAGTGTCACCCAGTTCAACCATACAGATTCCCTTGCGGGTGGCAGCAACCAGTACTTGCCCCAGGAGGCAGGAAGCTGTTCCGTACATGATTACAACCCCTTCAGCACCATTTTTAAACGCTTTCATGCTCATGGCAAATTGATCTTGATCTTTATTATAGGCGCCGCTCAAGGACTCAAAACCTGCAGCATAAATGGCCTCACCTATCATTGAACCCTCAACGAGAGCCTCACGCAACCGATCGGCCCGATGCTTGGCGTAATAGTTTCGTGGCGTAATGCCCACTGTCTTTTTAAACAATCGGTGGAAGTGATGAGGACTCATACCCGCCTCGGCAGCAAGCTCAGCCAGGGTGGGTGGACTAGTGCTGTGCTCCAGCCGCCTGCAGGCTGTGACGATTAAAAGTTGTCCCTTTTCATTATCGCCATTCTCATCGGGCCTGCATTTTTTGCATGGACGGTAGCCCTGTGCCTCAGCCTGTTCCCTGGTATCGAAAAACTCAACGTTCACCCTGTTGGGTTTTCTCGAACTGCAACTTGGTCGACAATAGACCCCTGTGGTAATCACTCCATAAAAAAAATCTCGGTCAAATGTTTTATCGCAATTGACCAGGGCTTTCCATTTCAGTTCGTTGGTATCACAGATTTGCTGTTCGCTCACTTTAGCGCCTATCGTTGTAAGAATAATCTCATCGGGAGAAGCGTGGCTGTCGGCAATCTCTTTTGCTAATCCAAACCTTGACTACAATATAAAACCAATGTGATGCCCACACACTTCGATTCTTGCTATTTAATTCAAAATAGTTGTCTCACTCTCTCAAGTCACGCAGTTCTTCACCTCAACCCGAGAGGTTGAGAAGATCGGGACCACATCCAGCGCCGGATTGGCTACCGTATCAAATAATATGGATTGAACAGATGCGAATCATTTCGTTGAGCAATCTCCCTTTCTTTCGTAACACCAAAATCTGACAAAGCTGCACAAGCTGGAGTCACTTTGGCATGGACTGTTGTTACATTTATGTAATTTAATATTGTTTATTGTTACATAATAGTCGTATTAATCGGGCAATAGTTTGTTCTCTTATATTTACAAATAAGCCATATCATATTGTTATAATGATAA
Source organism: uncultured Desulfofustis sp. (assembly GCA_905479735.1). GTDB lineage: Bacteria > Desulfobacterota > Desulfobulbia > Desulfobulbales > Desulfocapsaceae > JABDQA01. Next base: position 12,991 of record CAJQNS010000226.1, on the reverse strand, counting down.
TTATTAATTATTTACGATTATGGCACAGCAATTGTAATAAGAGATCAAACATCTGGTTTTTACCATTCGTTTTCAAGCTAGGCTTCAAGGCGATTAATAACAAAGGAGGAATAAACGTGAAAGTAAACATGAAGATGAAACCAAGAACCTATTGGGGCGGTGCTGCATTCCTTGCCGTCCTGGCTGTTGCCTTGCCGGCACTCGCCGAAGAAGTGAGTGTTGGTGATTCGGTCATTCACCTGGCCTATGCCCTCGACACCTTTTATTTCCTGATGTCCGGAGCCCTGGTCATGTGGATGGCAGCAGGATTTGCAATGCTTGAAGCGGGTCTCGTTCGCGGCAAGAACACCGTTGAGATTCTGACTAAGAACGTGGCACTCTATTCGATCGCCTGTATCATGTACATGGTAGTAGGCTACAACCTCATGTACGGTGGCGGACCTAACGGCGTGATTCCCGGTCTCAGCTTTTTCCTCGGTGCAGACAACTCTGCTGGTGATGTGCTGAAAAGCGGAGGAGAGATCTATTACTCCGGCATGTCCGATTTCTTCTTCCAGGTCGTTTTCGTGGCCACCGCCATGTCGATCGTTTCCGGTGCCGTGGCTGAGCGCATGAAGCTTTGGGCATTCCTGATTTTTGCGGTAGTTATGACCGGTTTTATTTACCCGGTACAGGGCTACTGGAAATGGGGCGGAGGCTTCCTCGATGCCCTCGGCTTCCTGGATTTTGCCGGTTCCGGCGTTGTTCATCTCTGTGGTGCATCGGCAGCAATCGCCGGCGTCCTCCTTCTCGGCGCCCGCAAAGGTAAATACACCAATGGCAGGGTCAATGCTATCCCCGGCGCCAATTTACCCATGGCAACACTGGGGACCTTTATTCTCTGGTTGGGCTGGTTTGGCTTCAATGGCGGCTCCGAGCTGATGATCTCCAATATAGACGAGGCCAATGCCGTTTCCTTGATATTCGTCAACACCAATACCGCAGCTGCAGGTGGTCTGGTTGCTGCACTGTTATTCTCCCGGGCCTGGTTCGGCAAGGCTGATCTGACCATGGCTCTGAACGGCGCTCTCGCAGGCCTGGTCGCCATTACCGCCGAACCTCTCAGCCCGAGTCCACTGCTGTCCACCATCGTTGGCGCCATCGGCGGCATTATAGTAGTGGCTTCTATCGTCTTCATGGATAAAGCCAAGATCGACGACCCTGTCGGTGCCATCTCGGTTCACGGTGTGGTCGGTCTCTGGGGACTGCTCGCCGTTTCTTTCACCAATCCTGAAGGCTCACTTGTAGCCCAGGCAATAGGCGCTGCTGTCATCTTTGGCTGGGTATTCGGTACCAGTTTTGTAACGTGGCTGATAATCAAGACTGTCATGGGTATTCGGGTCAGCGAAGAAGAAGAAATGGAAGGCTGCGATATCTCCGAATGTGGACTTGATGCCTATCCGGAATTCACCAAAGATTGATCATAGGAGGAGAATACAATGAAAAAAGTTGAAGCTATAATCAAACCGTTCAAGCTCGAAGAGGTGAAGGAAGCCCTCACCGAGCTCGGCATCACCGGTATGACCATCTCCGAGGTAAAAGGATACGGTCGCCAGAAAGGACATACCGAAGTGTACCGTGGTGCTGAATACAAAGTGGAATTCAACCCCAAAACCAAAGTTGAACTGGTCATAGATTCCGATCTGGTCGACAAGGTTGTCACCGCCATACGTGAGGCAGCCAACACCGGCAAGATAGGAGACGGCAAGATCTTTGTCCTCCCGGTTGAAGATGTCATGAGAATCAGAACCGGGGAGCAGGGCAAAGAAGCCATTTAGCAGTATCTTTGCAACAACCTCCTCCACGAAGTGCCCCCTGCCGGTTTCGACCGATGGGGGGTACTTTTTTTTGCCATTTTTCTAGACTCGAACGAGTTTATCGAAAAACAATAGCCAACCACCTACCAGCTCACCCCAAGGCCCCAGCGGATTTTATTTCGGTAGGGCCTTCTTTTTACTGCTTGCCTCATCTTCTACCGTGCATACCTTGCTAAATTATTCGGAAAAAAACGCTTTAATCTCACATATAGTCAAGGATTTTCAACCATGTCCACTCCCTACAGCCAGCTAGTTGATCACTTCACCCGCCTCTCCCATCTAGCACATTCCCTGACGTTCCTGCAGTGGGATCAACTGGTAATGATGCCGCCCCAGGGAAATGACTCCCGTTCGGAGGCCATCGCTGAGCTGAGTTCGCTCTATCATGAGCAGCTGATATCTCCTGAATTGGGAGAATTGCTGGCCAAGGCCGAGGCAGATGAGGTGGATACCCCTCGCCAAGCAAGTCTTAGAGAAATGGATCGCGAATATCGCTGGGCAACCTGCATACCGGCGGACCTGGTCAAGGCTAAATCGCTGGCCGGTTCGAAATGTGAACATGAGTGGCGCAGCCAAAGGCAGAAAAACGACTGGCCCGGTTTTTTGACAAACTTCAAAGAAGTCGTCAATCTTTCGAGACAGGAAGCCCAAGCCCGCCAGAATTGCAGCAACGAGAAATTTTCGACTCCTTATGACGCCCTGCTCGATCTCTACTGCACCGGTGACTCAAGCAGCATGATCTCTGAAATATTCACCAGCCTGAAAACCACCCTGCCACCTCTGATATCAGAAGTAGTGGAAAAACAATCCGGCAGAACACGCGAATTCAAAGGAACCTTTCAGAAAGAATCCCAGCAGCGGCTCAACAGAGTGCTGGCCGGCCTGCTTGGTTTTGATTTCGAGGCCGGTAGAATCGATGAAAGTTCCCATCCATTCAGCACAGGCGGCCACGGCGACCACCGGATCACTTCGAGATACCGGGACAACGATTTTGTCGATGCCCTCAAGGCAACTGCCCATGAAACTGGCCATGCCGCTTACGAGGGAGGACTGCCTACCAAATGGAAAAATCTGCCGCTGGGCCAGGCTCGCAATATGTCAATTCACGAGAGTCAGAGCCTTCTTTTTGAAAAACAGATCTTTCTGTCCAAACCGTTTTTAAAATTTTTCACCCCGGAAATCCATCGACACCTAGACAAAAGCAGATCCTATAATTGTGAACAGATCTGGCTCAACAGTATCAAGGTAAGTCCCTCATACATCAGGGTGGAAGCCGACGAACTCTGCTATCCTCTGCATGTTATCATCAGATACGAGATCGAGTCGGCCCTGATTAACGGTACAATGGAAGCCGATGAATTGCCTGAGATGTGGGATGAAAAGATGCAGACCTATCTCGGACTATCAACTGCAGGAAATTTTAAGGACGGCTGTCTGCAGGATATTCATTGGACAGACGGATCTTTCGGCTACTTTCCTGCCTATACGATGGGAGCCCTGAACGGAGCCCAGATATTCTCAGCCTTCCGGCGCACACATAAGAACTGGCAGGACCTTCTAGGAAACGGTGAAATCGCGACAATCCGTAACTGGTTGGCGGAAAAAATCTGGTCCCAAGGTCGACTGCTCGCCTCGCAGGAACTAATGCAGTCTGCCACTGGCGAACCTACCAATCCCAACTATTTCATCGACTATTTGAGAGAGCGTTATCTGGAAGAGAAGTATTAATTCATTTTCCGCCTTCTCTCATCATCGTTTCAGTCAGCAGATTCAAAAGTACGCCATAGGCGGGCAGGAAGAGCAGCATACTCACCACAATCTTGAAACAATAATCCACCGCCGCTATTTCAGGCCAGTGCAGTGCCATAAACGCATCTGAGCTGGCCCAAAAGGCAATCGAGTAAAACAGTATCGTATCGACCAGGTTTCCAACTATGGTTGAAGCGCCGGGGGCAACCCACCAACTCCTGTGTTCTCTGAGACGAGAAAAAACTTTTACATCCAGAAGCTGCCCTGCCAGATAGGCGATAAAGCTGGCAAAGGCGATTCTGAAAACGAAAAAGTTAAAAACGGCCAGTACTCCGAGCCCCTGAAAAAGTCCTTCAAAAAAAAGAACCGACACCAGGTAGGAAATGAGCAGGGCGGGAATCATGGTCAGAAAAATAATCTTTCTGGCCTGCCCCTTACCGAAGATTCTGACGGTAAGATCCGTGGCAAGGTAGACAAGCGGGAAACTGAAGGTGCCCCAGGTCGTATGAAGTCCGAGAACCTGAAATGGAATCTGAACCAGATAGTTGCTGGCTGCGATGACGACCACGTGAAAAGCGACGAGAACTGCCAAAGCTCGGCTGAGCTGTACATCGGTGAATGAAGACATAAAACAATCCTTTTTGTTCTTCGGGGTGAGGGAACCCGAGTAAATCGAACTCACTTTATGATCGCTAAAGGCAGCACCTTATACAACAAAAGCTGAGGGTCGGCAACGATATTCCCTTCCGGCCTGTATCAAGACCATAGCAAAAATGATACAGGCCGCACTGACCAGAGTCAGAGCGGCCTGTTGATTTGGGACAGGTATTCTCGAAAAAATCTTACTTGGAGCCTCCACCCCCTTCGGATAGTTTTTCCATAACCTGGCTGAGATTGAAGCTGGCGGCTTTCTGGCTGGGCGGAAATTCCTTGAAAGTCTCGAGAAATTTGGCCACATAGGCCTGGGCCGGAACCAGCAGATAGGGCCGGTCAAGAAACCAGTCATCATAGGTGTTGGAGGTTATCATGCCGCGCTCGTAAGGGTCGCGGCGCAGGTTTACCAGCTGTGGAATTCGCAGCGTAACAAATGGTTCGCGCCAGGCCTGAAAAGTGGCCTCGGCCCGCTGCTCCATGAAAATGACTTTCCAGTCCATATAGCGCAGCGCGGTCAAGTCACCGTCGTCGGAGAAGTAAAAGATGTCCTTGCGCGGCCCTGATTCCTCCTGGCCGGTGAGATAGGGCAGGAAGTTATAACCGTCCAGATGAGCCTTGTAGGTCCTATTGATAGCTGAGACGCCGCCCTGTTTCAACTGATCCTTGATATCTGGGGCACCGGCAACGGCTAGAAAAGTTGGTAACCAGTCCATATGGTGCATGATCTCAGTGGACCAGCTTCCCTGTTCGATTTTTCCGGGCCAGCGTACCATGGCCGGCACCCGCCAGCCGCCTTCCCAGTTGGTGTTTTTCTCGCCCCTAAACGGCGTCATCGCTGCATCGGGCCAGGTGTTCATATGGGGACCGTTATCGGTTGAATAGAAGACGATGGTGTTGTCGGCGATGCCAAGTTCATCCAGAGCCTCGAGGAATTTGCCGATGTGCATGTCATGCTCCACCATGCCATCTGAATACTCATCCTGGCCGGAAATGCCCCGCAATTCCTCTTTCACGTGGGTGCGGAAATGCATTCGGGTGCCGCTCCACCAAACAAAGAATGGCTTATCGGCCTGAACCTGTCGCTGAATGAAATCAAGGGCCGCGTCCGAAGTTTCATCATCGACCGTCTCCATCCGCTTCTTCGTCAATGGGCCAGTATCCTCGATACGTCCGTCGGCATATGAGTGAATTACCCCACGCGGGCCGAACCGTTTACGAAATTCCGGATTCTTAGGATAGTCATCGTTTTCCGGCTCCTCCTCTGCATTGAGGTGGTAGAGGTTGCCGAAAAACTCGTCGAAACCATGGTTGGTCGGCAGGTGCTCATCCTTGTCGCCCAGGTGGTTTTTGCCGAACTGGCCGGTGGCGTACCCTTGGGCCTTGAGCAATCCAGCTATGGTTGGGTTCACCTCCTGCATACCCTCCTCGGCTCCGGGCAGACCTACTTTTGATAACCCCGTTCGAAACACAGACTGGCCTGTGATAAAGCTCGACCGGCCGGCGGTGCAGCTCTGCTCGCCGTAGTAGTCGGTAAAAGTCATGCCCTCTTCTGCTATCCGGTCTATGTTCGGGGTCTTGTATCCCATTAGCCCGTGAGTGTAATAACTGATGTTGGACTGGCCGATATCGTCACCCCAGACGACCAGGATATTGGGTTTGTCGGCACTAATCGCTGGAGTGACAGCAGCCAGCACTAAGGCGGTTGTCAGCACCAATATACGTTTTTGAAAAATCTTCATGGTTCCCTCCTTTTCAAGATGGAAAATAATATATAGGGGACAGAACATCCCCCTTCAAATCCAAAAACTGGGTTGAAAAAAGAAGATGTCAATCGACGAGTCGAAAAAAATCAAGGAAACCGGGAAATGACCTGAAATTGACTACGGATAGAGTTAGAAGGAGATGATGATTACCCAGGGTAAATGCTCAACTGTTGATGAAAACCTCCATTCTTCTTGCAGCCTTACTGCTGTTCACTTCCTGCGCAGCCACTACACCTCCTCCTGAGGAATCCGTCAAATATCCGCGCAAACCAGCCGAAAACCCGGAAAGGAAGTCTGGCGCGGCTATGCTCTTCTACGAAGCTGCCGAAGAGGACGCAGACCCGGGTAAGGTCATCGTCACTCCGCCTGAACAGAAAAAGAAGGAGAATGCCAAGTAGGCAACAGGCAGATTCTCAGGTCGGATCACGACGAAGAAGATTATGAACAACGTCGGCAGTGATACTTGCGGTGGCTTTCGAGCGTCTCACAGATGTTATCCGCCGTGATTTGCAAGCCTCTGGCCCGGTAAATAGACACCAATTGCGCTTCAAGTAGGTCGGCCTTCTCCAGTAACAGCACTCTGCTCGTCTCATCGAGCGCCGAATAGGCCGCGATGATCAGATCCTTGATTCGCTCCAGGCTAATCTCTCCGTTACCTTCTTCAGGTAACGATTCTACCGATTCAGGCAGCGACTGACGACTCACGGGAGCAGAAAGCCTCAGCAGGCGCACAAGTTTACTAGGAATTATTTTCATTAACTGGCTCATCTGTGTCGATCTGAATTTCGGGATAGTGGGCTGTTTGGGCTGATTCGACGCTATTGACCAAAATGGATCATGGCTGGGTAACGACTGTTACTTGGCTTCGCCCGAGTTTGCTTATACAAAATCTGGACCATTTTGCGCTTTGCCAGACCTGTCTGACAGAACCTGCCAAATTACAACCGTAATCAGCCGTCGGGTTTTTTGAGGTGAGCATTCCCAATAAACTGTCTAACAATTATTCAACACAAATTACACCACAGCGTCAGCTTGTGACGTTTTTTGTCGTTTCATTCTGGACCTTATCTGGTGATGATTATTGACAGAGGTATCGCTACCTCATAAGGTAACAAGAAGATTGATTCTTTTGGCTCGAAAATGAAAAAGATCCCGCCCAAAAACCTGAGGTGGATCAAGGTCCTCCACCTTATCTGTGTGAGCTGTTGGATAGGTGGGGCCGTATCCCTGCTGCTCCTCTATTTTCTCAAATCGGATATCGATAACGGCGCGGAGCTCTATGGAATCAACCAGTCAATTCACCATGTCGACATGGCTGTAGTTGTTATACCAGGAGCAATCGGCTGCCTGCTGACCGGCCTAGCCTATTCGACGCTGAGTAACTGGGGGTTTTTCAGGCAACGGTGGATAATTATCAAATGGATAATCACCATCTCCGCGATATTTTTCGGCACTTTTTTTCTGGGACCGTGGGAAACGGCAATGATGAAAATTTCAGGCGAACTCGGCCTCGCCTCACTCGCCGATCAGGAGTATCTTTATAATCAACGAATGAATTTGTGGTTTGGGACCTTGCAATGTCTGGTTCTGCTGCTCACTGTCTGGATATCGGTATTTAAGCCATGGCGTACGCCCACCAATAAATCTAATACGACAAAACGATGACACATATTTTCACCTATGGGTCGCTGATGTTCGAACGGGTCTGGAAGGAAGTGGTGAGCGGAACCTATCGACATCACCCTGGAACTGTATCCGGCTTCATTCGCCGTTCAATACTCAATGAACACTATCCTGCCATTCTGCCAGGTCCTGTTAATTCAACGGTGGTTGGTGTCCTCTACCTCGATATCAATTCAGAGGACCTGTCCCGGCTTGACGATTTTGAAGGAAGCTTTTACGAACGCCGGATTGTCCAGGTCATGACCGACAACAATATCTTTGCAGCGGAAGCCTACGTGCTGAAAGACAGCTACCACCATATAGCCACAGATAAAGATTGGGACCCGGAGAAATTCGAGGATCAAGGTATTAATCAGTTCCTTGGATCTTACTTTGGTTTTGATCACTGACGAAAAGAATCGTCAGTTAAGAAACCTGTCGGCTATTACCAGGATCTTGTCCAGAACCTCATCGAGCAAGAGTTCTACCCTCTCCATCTGTTTTTCCGTTGGCCTTTCAGAGAAGTTGATTTGCAACGACTGGATGTCGAGAAAGGCAACCAGAGTAATACCAAGTTGGTAAGCTTGGCAGGGATTCATGCTAGATAGATGGCGCCTTGTCGGATGCGTTGTTATCTGTTATTGAAAAGTTAAAATTTGCTGGAGCTTATTAGACTAACGATCGGTTAAAAAGAATCAGGATGGAGTGAGCGATGTATAAAGTTGGATTTGTCGGCTGGAGAGGAATGGTCGGTTCCGTTCTTATGAACAGGATGACCGAAGAAGGAGATTTTCAGAGGTTCGAGCCTCATTTTTTCACCACCTCCCAGACCGGTGAGCCGGGCCCGGTTGTCGGCCAGGGGGCAAAACCGTTACAGGACGCAAGCGATCTCAAATTGCTTGCCAAAATGGACGCTATTGTCTCCTGCCAGGGAAGCGGTTATACCGACAAAGTCTTCTCACAGCTCAGAGAATCCTGGGACGGCTACTGGATCGATGCCGCTTCCGCTCTGAGAATGAAGGAAGATTCGATTATCGTACTCGACCCGGTGAACAGGTCTGTCATTGACCGCGGGCTGAACAGCGGTACAAAGAACTTCATAGGCGGCAATTGTACGGTATCGTTAATGATGATGGCTTTGGGCGGCCTCTTTGAGCGCAACCTGATCGAGTGGATCACCTCGATGACTTATCAGGCCGCAAGCGGTGCCGGCGCCAAGAACATGCGTGAGCTTATTGCCCAGATGGGGGCGCTTGAAGCGGAAGTAGCCACCCTGCTGGCAGATCCCTCTTCAGCTATTCTCGATATTGATCGTAAAATCACTGCAAAGCTTCGTGACGGCTCCCTGCCGCTGGACAATTGGGGAGTTCCGCTGGCTGCCAGCCTGATCCCCTGGATTGATGTTCCCGTGGAGAACGGTCAGAGCAAGGAGGAATGGAAGGGAATTTCCGAGACCAATAAAATTCTGGGTAGAACTGGTGACGATATTATCCCCGTGGATGGGCTATGTGTCCGTATAGGCACCATGCGCTGTCATTCCCAGGCTTTCACGATAAAACTGCGTGAAGATCTGCCAATTGGTGAAATCGAAAATATCATAGACGGACATAATGATTGGGTCAAAGTGATATCCAACGACAGGCAGATCAGCAGCCAGGAGCTGACCCCCACCAAGATTTCCGGAACACTCGATATCCCTGTTGGCCGGCTGCATAAGCTGAATATCGGGCCCCACTATCTGACCGCCTTTTCTGTTGGCGATCAGCTTCTGTGGGGAGCCGCCGAACCGCTCAGAAGGATACTCGGGGTAATTCTGGATTATGTGGATGAAAGCGGTCCTGAACTCGGCTGAAGATAGTGCGCGGACCCGGGATGCTGCAAAGCTCAGCCCTTTCCGATCCCCTGTCGAATCTGCTCAGCCAGCGAAGCACCCTGCTCGTCTGCCAACAGCTGGTTCGCCAATGATAGTAGAATTTCTTTCACTATTGCTTTTTTGGGTCGATTTGACAGCAGCTGAGTTTCCAGGGTCTTGATGTCAATGACGAGCTCTTCGGCCTGGCTGTAGTTGAATCCACCCTCTACGGCTGCCTTTTTGATCTCGCCAACCAGGCGTTCGACCACCGTACAACCCTCGCGAGCCAGCACCTCGCCCTCACCCAGCGTAAATTTTGCCTCGCTGGAGGTATCGGACCCATCCGTAATTTCCACTTCAAGTAAGCGCAAACCAGCAGTCGTGATGCTTATACCACCGGTGAGATTTTTCAGCTCGGCGTATCCGTCGATGATGAGATCCTCCGCAACACTGGCGGCCTCCGACTTATCCAGGCCAAGAAGAGTACCCACCTCGTACATTGAGACTTCAGCACTGACGTCCCCGCCGCTCATCTGGTAAAGCTGCTGTAGATAGTTGTTCAACTGCACATCCTCAAAGCTCATCTATCCTACCTCTTGGTTGTTGGTACTATGATTACTATGGGGCCGGGACATTTGTTCTACTGGTACAGAATCCCCTGGTGCTTGAGCCACCCGTCGACATGCTTGCCTCCAGGGTCACGGTGGGTCCAGTGGATGACTCCCCCTTTGTTGTTCCATTCATACTCACCGAAAAAATCCAGCCGATCACCCTTCTTGATATTCTCAACCCGTGGGGCAAGATCGATATTGTGGGCAATCAACACGGTCTGACTATCACTGACGCGCAGAATAATCCTTTGGTGGCGACTTCCTTCGAGGTCATCTCTGAGCACTTTCTCGACCAGACCGGAGCCCTCCACCTGAAGATTGCTCAGCCGGTTTTCATAAGCCGAGGAAATCTTTGCTGCCCCTCCGGTTTCTATGCCACCGCCACGGTTGAAGTAGCCGCGCTCATAAAAGGAAGCCAGAATCAAAACCGCCAGAAGAACAAAGATTATGCTCTGTCTGTTTTTCACTTCAGCCTTTCCTGCTGGATTCTCGTTATAAAACTCTCTATTGAGGAGCTATACGATGGATAATTATCAATAGTGTTGTGATAGGCACCTTCTATCACCACTTTCTCGACAACGCCCTGGTTAAAAGATGAGATCAGCCTTTCACTGATTTTGGCGGGAATTATCTCGTCTTGCTCAGCGACCAGGGTGAGGACCGGTATATCAATCTGTGGTGCTAGAACACTAGATTCAAAACGATCCTTCAACAACGGATTAACCGGCAGATAAGGATAGTAATGGCGCCCCAGATCAACCATGCTTGAGTAGGGGGTGACCAGAACCATCCCCTTTACCGGCCGCGCGGCAGCCAGATACACTGCTACAGCCGTGCCCAGGCTGCGACCCATGACTATGATTTCTTCATGTTCGCTCACCACACGGTCATAGAGGGCCAGCGCATCTGAAAACAGAGCCGTCTCAGATGGTGAACCACTGCTGCCACCGTACCCTCTGTAATTCATCAGGTATAAAGATGACTCTGGATAGATCCGCTCAAGCTCTGCAAGGCTTTGTAGAACATTTTCGGCGTTGCCGCCAAAATAGAGCAGTGCGTTCTTGGATTCAGTCGTGCCCCTCCAGACCTTCAGTTTCTGGCCCTCGTTGTCCAGCCAGAAAGACGGGAGTTCACTGGTTTTTACTTCGGAATGGGGATAGTAGATCAGGCTCCGCTGACGAAGATAGAGAAACAGACAAAAGCAGCCATAGGCAAGAGCGGCGAGAAAGAGTATCCAGAGAGTGACTTTTGACATAGACTTTCAGTTACCCGGAAGTCCACAGTTCAGTTCCCTATCAACAGATCTTCCTTGCATCACTCGTCTTCGATCAGCCGTTTTCCGAGACAAACGACTTCATCAGTTTTGAAGCCCAGTCGTTGATAGAAGTCGATCATCCTGGTATTTGAACTTCTCACCATGATATTGAGCTTGGGACAACCTCTGTGCTCGAGCAGATCGGCAATGTAATCTGCAATTTTTCTTCCATAGCCCCGGCCCTGTTGTTCCGCATCCACAGCCAGATAGTACAACGAACCTCGATGGCCGTCGTAACCTCCCATCGCTGTAGCCACCAGCCTGGAACCTGCGATTCCGACGACAAACAACTCGGGATCGACCCGAAGTTTTCTGTCGATATCAGCCTCCGGATCATTCCAGGGAACCACCAGGCCGCATCGACGCCAGAGTTTTATGACCGTCTGGCGGTCATCATTTTCAAACGGCCTGATGATCACCGGGGCTTTTTCTTTCTTCTGTCGGCCAGGGCCTCTATCGTGTGCTTGACATCGACTTTCGAATCTCTTTTTTTCAGACCGCCTCTAAGTTGCATGATGCAGCCTGGACAATCGGTCAAAAGCAGATCTGCACCGGTTTCTTCGACGTTGTTCAATTTGTTGTCGAGAAGCTGGGCGGATAGTTCCGGGAACTTGGCCGAGTAGGTGCCTCCGAATCCGCAGCATACTTCAGATTCAGCAGCTTCAATGTAATCCATTCCAGCAGTATGCATCAGATTTGCAGGTTCATCATGCACCCCCAACCCCCGGCACAGGTGACAGGGAGCATGAAACGTCACTTTTTTCCCGTCCCCATCAAAGTCCTCGGGAGTTACCTTGAGGACATCATGCACAAAGGATGATAGGTCGATGACTTTGTCGCAGAACACCCCGACCTGATCCGCCAGTTTGGGATTATCCTCGAACAGTACTGGATAGTTATGTTTCAGATGTGAAGCGCAGGAAGCACAGAGGGTGACGATATAATCGACCTGCTCATCCGCAAACGCCTTGAAATTTTGCAGGGCCACATCTTTTGAAACCTTCTTGTCGCCCATCATTTGGACAGGAAGTCCGCAGCATGATTGCTCCATTGGAAAAACCATGGCTACATCGTGATCTCTAAACAGATCAACTGCAGCGATCATCTGCTCCGGATAAACAAAATCCTGAACACACCCGGAAAACAATCCCACCCGGTATTTCGGGTTTTCGACCCGGGGCTTTATTTCCAGCCAGACGTCACGGAATGGTTTTTCGGCAATGGCGGGCAGCGCTTTGAAATCATGCTCTTTGAAAAACATCATCGGCAGATGCCGCATGTAGCCGTCATCGCCTGACACCGGCTTCTGTGCCCATTTGGCGGTTCTGAGCAGAGTGTGAAAGAGCTTTCGGTTTCTCATTATCTTGCCCAGCAGTAGACTCGGCAGCGGCTGACCGTCTTTTTCCTGGATCCGGACATGAATTTCCTTGATCAGCCGTGGCAGATCAATTCCTCCAGCACAGATATCCTTGCAGGCTTCGCAGTTGATGCAATTCTGGACCAGATGCTTGGCGTTTTCCTCGCCATGG
>CAJQNS010000225.1 GCA_905479735.1 uncultured Desulfofustis sp. | reverse complement strand
GTGGTTTTTAATAACGCCCATCACACCCATGCGAATACTGAGACGATCGTTGGCCATGTCACTCTTGCCACAGGCGCTCAGCCGTCGGTTCATGGGATGATCGGAAACATCTGGTTTGACCGGGCGACTGGGGTGACTACCTACAACATCGAAGATCCAGATTATACGTTGCTGACCGAAGGTGCGGATGTGGATGACAGCACCGAGATTGACCCAACCCAAAAAGCAGCATCGAGTGATGGCCGATCACCCGCCTCTATTCTCACAACCACCTTTTCAGATGAACTGTCTTCACTGACTGCCGGAAAAGCAAAAGTATTCGGTATTTCTGTCAAAGATCGGGGTGCGGTTTCCATGGCCGGACATTCCGGCAAAGCATTCTGGTTTTCAAAATCTACCAACGAATTTGTTACCAGCAGTTATTACTATGAAAAGTATCCACAGTGGGTGGTTGGCTGGAACGCAAAAAAACTGCCCGAGCAATATTCAGGTACAGCGTGGGAGCTTATGCATCCCCAAGATACCTATTTATTTGGCGACAGGGACAACCAGGATTGGGAGTTTGACCTCGACGGCTACGGACGGACTTTTCCTCACCAATTCAGCACGACCGATAATAAGTACTTTTCCACCTATCTTACGGTAAGCCCCGCTGGTGACGAGCTTACAGTTGAGTTTGCCAAGGCTGCCATCAAAGCCGAACAGATTGGCAACGACGATATTACCGACTTCCTTGGCGTCAGCTTTTCGGCGACTGATTATATCGGACATTTTTTCGGGCCTTCGAGCCTGGAGTCAGAAGACAATATTCTGCGGCTCGACCGCACACTGGCAAACCTGTTTGCCTTTATCGACAAGAAAATTGGCCTGGACAATACCTTAATCGTTCTCTCCGCCGATCACGGTAGCCCGGAGGCTCCTGGATATCTGGAATCCATGGGGATACCGACCGGTTATGTTTCCCCAGATAGCTGGGACAAGCAGCCCGCAATCGATAGAATCAAAAGTGAATTTGGTGTTTCCGGAAAGCTCATCGAAGGATATGACCATCCCTATCTTTATCTCAGCAATGAAGTGATCAGCAATTCCGAAATCGATTTGTTGGCGCTTGAAACGGCGATTGTTGATGAACTGGTTCATTTTCCAGGCGTTTCCACCGCTGTCTCAAGTATCGCTTTGGAACGCGGTATCGTGGCTGATACTTACCTTACTCGGGCGATGACCAATAATTACCACGCCAAGCGGTCCGGTAATGTCTATTTAGTGTTTGATCCGGGTTGGTTTATCAATGATCTGGACGGTCTCTCAGTGACAGTGGTGCACGGTTCCCCGTGGCCCTATGACACCTTTGTGCCAATTATTTTCGCAGGGCACAACCTAAAGCCGCAGACAGTTTCACGCAAGGTCCATACGGTTGACGTTGCCCTTACCTTAGCGAATATCGTCGGTGCCAAACCCCCATCCGGAGCAAGTGGAGCGGTTTTATTGGAGGTACTGGGGCAAAAACCCTAAACGAAATTGACTGGCTGCCGATCAATCGCCAGGATGAAATCCTTGATATCGTCATACGGATCTTTGCACCGGATAAGGAAAAGTTGAAGACCTGAGAGGCGGGAAAAATGAAGCTATTTAGAATAAACCGCGATCGATTCGAAATTGTCCACGCCGATATATCAGATGGTTCTGAACCGGCCTTACGCTTTTACATTCTGGTGGTCGTCTCGACTTTGATTGCCGGCTTTGGGTTGATTTTGAACAGCACCGCCGTCGTCATCGGGGCTATGCTGGTGGCTCCTCTGATGACCCCTATTTTCGGAATCTCCCTGGCTCTGGTCAGAGGGGATACGGGCTTGTTTGGCCGTGCCATTCGAGCCGAGATATTCGGGGTTATCGCTGCTGTGACCATGAGTCTGGCACTTGGCCTTACCCTCGGTGATTTTGAACCCACCAACGAAATGCTGTCGCGCACGAGCCCCACCTTGTTTGATCTGCTGGTGGCTGTTCTGGCAGGATTTGCCGGGGCTTACGCGCTTGTGGATGAAAAACTCAGCCCCGCTTTGCCCGGTGTTGCAATCGCCACCGCGATTGTCCCTCCCCTGGCCAACTGCGGCCTCTGCTTGGCTCTTGGCGATGTCGCTGCCGCGGTGGGATCTTTTTTATTATTCTTCGCAAATTTTTTATCCATATTGGTCGTTGCTTCCATCACGTTTGTGTTAAGTGGCATGGCCAGGAGTTTTGGTGTGAGGGAAAAAGGGGTTACGCTTCTTAAACGTTTCCAATTGCCTATAATTGGTTTTGTGCTGATAGCCGCTTTCCTTGGCCACTCTCTTTTTCAAATTGCCCAGGAACGGAAAATGGCCAGAGGGATCAGAGAAGTATTAATCCAGGAAACGTCGCTTATCCCTTCTACGGTATTGGAAAGCATGAATTTCTACTTGGAAGAGGAAGAAGACCTTATTCATGTCGTGGCAAATGTGAGCACCCCGGCAATACTCACCCCCACACAGGTGAGTAAGATACAGAGTAACTTGTCCCAGGAGATCGGCAGACCTATAGAGCTGATCATGCATTGCGCCTTGAGCAGCAATGTGTCGGCACTTGGTTCGGTTAAAAACACTATTGAACAAAACCTTGACGGCACATTCGCCAAGTCCCTCGGCAATGACACCTTGAAGGACATTGCCACCACTGAGCAGATCATCCGGGAATACTTTTCCTCCGATAATGCCCTGGATCTTGGTCGCGTTGAATTTATTCCTTTCGGGAAACGACGGTTGATGCTGGCGCATGTGTTTGGCATCAGGCCTCTTGCCCCGGAGGAAATCGAAAAACTTCAAGCCGAAATATGGAAAGCCACCAAAGATGACTCTATTGAATTGATCATCAGCCACTCAGAAAAAACTATCAATACCCCCGAGGGGGTCTTTCGCTATGGCTGGTTTCTGGGTAGACAAGGGACCCCTGAAAACCTTGAGCGCGCGCGTCAAATAAAGACCGATATCGTCGCCTATTTTGATCGGGAAACTGGATTTACCCTGGTCAATACCAATGTCACCTATCTGGATGACAAATTTCATTTCCTCTTGGAAATTGCGGGTCCCGAGCTCTATCCTTCCCCCAAAATAAAGGAGCTGCAGTCCCAGTTGGAACAGAAATTTAGCGATAAGGTGGATCTCTACGCCTGGAGCCGTATCGAAGTGGTTCATGGACCGGAGGGGGCAATGTCTATGAAAGAGCTGAGTGCGTATTTCAGCAGTCGCCAGAAAGAAAACCTGCCTGAGATGATGCCTCTGATCTTAGAAGCATCCAGAAGATAGCCGGAGAATTTTGAGCAGAGCAGGCGTAGGTGGAGAGGGAAATGGAGATGCAGCCAAAATACAAGAACGTTAGAGTCCGCTCAAAGCAGATAATGTTGATTGAACTCAGAACCTTACTGGCTTTCGCCTCACTTCTCCTGGCCTTTTGCATCTTTTGTCTCGTTGGTCTCTCGGCCGCTGCTGAGAAAGAATTTCCCGACTGGGATCAGGGAGTATATGCCGAGATCAACAAAAGACACGGTGAGGAAGCAGCCCGGAGGATGATCGATGTCGTGCAATTAATCAAAGTTCACCTCAACGATCCGGTCGAAACGCAGCTGGAAGAAGTGAACGAGTATATGAATCAGATGACCTGGATCGCTGACAGCGAACTCTGGAAACAACCCGATTACTGGGCCACTCCTTTTGAAACCATCACAACATTCGGTGGGGATTGTGAGGATATTGCCATAGCGAAGTACCTGGTACTGCGTTTAATGGGGGTCCCTGATGAGCATCTGGGGTTTGCTCATGTAATCACCTCGGACAAAGAGCACCATATGGTCCTATTGTACAGAGCTTCAGAGAATGAAACTGCGCTTGTGCTCGATAATAAAGATCCGGACATCAAAACGGCCCAGGAACGACCAGATCTGCTTGCTGTGTATGTGTTTAGAAACGACGGAACAACCTTCACCATCAAAGACGAGGGCGATGCCAAACGATCAGTAAAAGCAAAGCTCGAAAATAAGCGTCTGGAAAAATGGTTAACAGCCAAAGAACGGTCAAGGGAAAACGCCGAAAGCTATAAACCATTTAATGGGGGGAGGCCCCTGACACCCGATTGGCTTAAAGAAAGTAAATAATAAGGGGCCGGGTGTTATCTGATAGTTGCAGAGTCTACAATTTTGAGTTGCCATAAAGCTTCACCGGGGATCAACCAATAGGCTAATTCGCGTCTGCCGCCGGTTGGCTTGTTATTTTTATCTGACGATAGATAAATTGGAAAGGATCGTATAAGCACATTTTCAGATATCTGGAAGTGATCGTGTCCCATGTAACCAGAAAAGCGTTCATCTCCCTCCTCAATCTCCGGCAAATGTATCATCGATAAGGATACGATCTTCAGTAACGTAAGGAAAACCTGCTTCTGGTTGCCCCTCTGCAAACTGCCAGACCTGCCATTGACGGTTTTCCCACCATGGAATTGTAGAGCGATCGACGAAGTAGAGTTGCATCCAGTCATAAGCTTTCTGGAGTCCTTCCAACAGAGCTTTCTGGGTTTCTTCATCAGGATCAAATGGTTTTCCTTTTTCAATACCAAGAGTTACAAGTTGCGCCATCATAGCCTTGTCGCGCTCAAGCACAGGCTCACGCTGAATTACGGTGTTTAAGTCGGTGAAATACGTCAGGTCATATACTGGAAGCGTATTCCATCTTTTGGGATAGGCGTCTATAAACGTGGTCTCCGGTGGATTATCCGCTTCAGAGAGTTTATAGACTTTTAGGGTTTGGGCGTAACTTGACTGGTCTTCGTGCGTTCCACCATCTCCTTTATCCTCGCCAGGAGGGCCAACATCGGCGAGAGGCGTCTGCCAGGCATCGACGATGGTACCAAAGAAGCTGGCCTTCTCTCCGGCTGGCGGAACTTCTATGACAAGGGGGCCGTCTTTACATGATAAACCAGCAGTAACGTACGGCGTTACGTCATTGGCGGTCAAAAAACCATGGCGTGAGGTCATCGGCTTAGTCAAATAAGCAATGTCACCAACTTTTCCGCCTAGGTCCCTTTGTATCGAAAGTTCAATGTCATAAACACTGACCGCAGGCATAGCCCATACTGCTGCCTGAGTCGCACGCTGGACTTTGACCTGGTACTCAATTGATGAAGAAGGGACTTCAGCTTGTACCAAGTGTGTGCTAACAAAAAAGGTTAATACAATGGTAAATGAGTAAATCATGAACTGCTTCACAGGTTTCATGGGCCAGTCTCCTCCAGAGTAAACATCTTAACCCTGGACTGTATCTAGGGTTTCTTTACCGTAAATGGTGTTAAGCCAGATTCTGACAATTGCTTGATATACAGGTTGGATCTCACTCCGTGGATCACGGCCAAAGTGATGGATCAGGATGCCGATATCCATACGATTCAAGGCAATCGCTACTGGGCGTGCTTGAAATTCTGGAGCCCGCCCAAGGGCCTGATCCTGAATGATACGCGCGGTTACTGTATCATCGAAGACATTAACAAAGTCGTTCCAAGCTTTTTCCAACCGCTCATCCATTGGAGCGGATTCAAATATTGCAAGTAATATCGGACCGCGTTCGTAGCACACTTTCACAAGTTTATAGAGTGATTCGGAAAGTTTTACAGCTGAATCTGCTTTTGCAATTAACCATGGCTCAGCTGCTGCTAGAATCTCCCACTCAAGATCATTAAGCAATACCTCCATTAGATTGTGGAGATCATCGAAGTACTGATAAAAGCATGTGCGACTAATGCCTGCCTGATTCGTCAAACCGGCAACCGATAAGTCTCGAAATGAATGGGACCACAAGAACTCAAGTGCTGTATCCAGAATGATCTGCCGTGTCTGCTCAGATTTGCGGAGTTTCGAAAAATCGGCAGCAACGTTTCTTGGCCAGGTTTTAATTGATTGCTTTTCTGACATAATGTCAGAAAAAAAGACGCAGTGTCAGAAAAGCAAGCAACCACAATTTTGTACGGATGAAATGTTTGAAAGCTGCCATTGCCGATGGCCTGTCGCTCCAGCAGACGATTGAGCGCGTAAAGACGCCCGAATTTAAAGGATATGCCCTGCACTGCTGGGTACACCCGGGGCTGAATGTACCTGCAGTGTATAAAGACTTAGGCGGCGAGTAATGACTGCCCATAAAATTTGAATGAATACGGCAGATCGCCAATCCGAAGTTCTGTTGGAAAACCGTGCAGGCAGATCCATACCAGCATTGAAAAAAGGAGATGGAAGTCTGTCTAGGTATTTCTAGGACATTTCACCTAACTCAAAAGTTGATTTGCTTTACGAAGGCAGAGACCATATTTTCTATTTTTAGAGATATTTGTGCTGAAGTTAAAACACCGCCGCTTTTGATCGCCATCAAGTTTTTTATCAGTTCCCATTAGTAAATGAAGGAGACAAAAATGAAAAAATTGAACCTAGCAGAGCTCAAGAGCCTTGATCACGGCACTCCTAATTACGCACTCGCTTCTAATACAGACCTTGTTCTTATCCGATCCAAAGAGAGCGATGAGGTTTTTGTATTGTATGGACGATGTCAGCACAGAGGCGCACTGATGTCAGATGGCCGTGTAAGTGGAGAACTTCTTTCCTGCTGTCTACATGGTTCTACATACAATTATCGTACTGGCAAAAATATTCACTACCCCGGAGCTGATTTGAAAAAGTTCAACTGCTGGGTGGAGCATGGCAGTGTGTGGGTCGATGCAGAAGAGATTGAGGCTTGGGAGCAAAACAACCCTCAAAAGTATAATCGAGACGCCTATCAAGGTTTGTATGCCGATTTTAAAGGTACTCCCGATGAACCGCACGTAGGGGCCATTCAGATGTTAGCTGAACAAGGGCTTGAAAAGGTGGGCCACCATGGACCTGTTTCGGCAATGGGAGTTCCACGGGGGCAACTTCCGAGTTGGGATGACATTCAAGTTTTGACAGCACAACTCTACCGCCCACCCCTTTTAGACGATGAACCTGTTGGCACTGAAATTGTGATAGGTCCTAACGCCCAAAAACCTTTACATTTGGATATACCGCTATTCGTCTCGGATATGAGCTTCGGGGCGCTTTCAGTGGAGGCAAAGACGGCCCTTTCCAAAGGTGCCGAGCTTGCGGGAACGGGCATATGTTCTGGCGAAGGGGGTATGCTCGAAGAAGAACAGCGCGCCAATACCCACTATTTTTATGAGCTGGCATCAGCTCGATTTGGGTATTCAATGGAAAAGATCAAGCGCTGCCAGGCTTTTCACTTTAAATGCGGCCAGGCAGCCAAGACAGGCACGGGGGGACATCTGCCCGGACATAAAGTCACCGAGAAAATAGCAGAAGTGCGCGGTTTAGTTGAAGGTGAGGCGGCGGTCTCACCGGCCCGGTTTCCGGACTGGACAGACCCATTTCAATTTAGTGATTTCGCAGCAGAAGTGCGTGAGGAGACCGGCGGAATACCGGTTGGAGTAAAGTTGTCTGCTCAGCACATTGAACAAGATATTGATACGGCATTGAAAATTGGAGTTGATTACATAATTCTTGATGGTCGTGGTGGAGGTACCGGAGCTGCTCCTCTACTCTTTCGCGATAATATTTCAATACCCACAATACCTGCTTTGGCACGCGCCCGGCGACACCTGGATCGCAGCAAAGCTGAGGGTATCACTCTGATCATTACAGGAGGCCTGCGGATTCCGGCTGATTTTATCAAAGCCTTGGCCTTAGGGGCTGATGCTATAGCAGTCTCAAATGCCGCAATCCAGGCAATCGGTTGTCTGGGGATGCGCGCCTGTCACACAAATTACTGTCCTGTTGGGATTGCAACACAGAAATCAGACTTGAGAAAACGATTACCTGTTGAAGAGGCAGCTCTACGACTTAGTCGATTCTTTGGCTCATCAGTGGAATTAATGCAGGTCATGGCGCGAGCATGCGGCCATTCCCATTTACAGCAGTTTGGTCATTCAGACTTGTCGACCTGGAAAGAAAACATGGCACGTTTATCCGGTATTGCGTTTTGTGGCATTGATAAGCGACTGGTGAGTTAAGAGCAGTGCTACTGTTCTAGGAGCCGAAAAAGGCATGAAAGATAATTCACTACCTACTGCGTCTCGAGTGCGCCTGCAAAATTCATTATGGGGACTCTTTATCGGAGATGCGTTAGCCATGCCCGCCCATTGGTATTACCGGGTTGAGAATATTCGCGAGATCTTTGACGGCGGGATCCGGAACTATAGTGCACCTCCCCATCCTCATCTTGAAAGCTTTATGGTTGGAATGGCATATCATCCAGATGTTGAGGCTGCCAAACGGTTGGGGCGACCATTTGATATCCTTCATGAACATGCCCGATTCTACCACACTAGTTACAGTGCGCTTGCAATTAGAAGTACCGAAAGGGAAAAGGCCCATGGAAATGCTGTTCCCGGGTTAGCGGATCGCTATCATTATCACTATGGGCTTGAAGCCGGTGAAAATACCCTGGCCGCGCAACTTGTTCGCGTTTTGATGCGCTCAGTGATCCGCAGTGGTCGCTACGAACCCAGTACCTTTATACAAGATTTTATCGCCCACATGACAACGCCCGGGAAAAACCGGGATCCGTATTGCGAAATCTATATTCGACGGTGGTTCGAAAACTACTCCACAGGTTTGCCGTCCTACTACTGTGCTGAGTTGCAGCGAAATGTATGGTCCATCGGTTCCCACGGTGGCGTTATTCGGCCCCTTATCATATCAATGATCGCGACCAGCTCTTATCAAGGCCTTGGGCTGGCCATAGAGCATCAAAATCTCACCCACCGATCTGAAAACGTGACAAGTGCTCTGGGGGTGCTCGTCCCCCTGCTGCACGATCTGCTGGTAGGCGATGATCCAAACAAGACGGTATCGGATTATGCGCGGCACGTGTACCCCCCGCAAGTCACAGGGAAGCAGCTGTTTCAATCATACCGAGATCATCAGGGTCCAGGCAATATTCCCAGACGGACAATGTGGGATTTTCATACGCATCTTGCTGATGAACCATATGAACTGGACAGACTCATTACGGAAAAATCAGGATCGGAAGTAGTAAATAATCTCTTTGCCACCGCATGCTACCCGGAGCATGGTTTGCCCCTGCTTTTATATTTCCTTAGAAGCCACAATGCTCGTGTAGAATCAACACTTCTTGCTAACGCCAATAGTGGAGGAGATAACGTTCATCGCGGCATGATTTTGGGCTTACTTGTGGGCGCTGCCAACATGGAAATACCGGTTCATCTTAAACAGGGATTAACCGCATTTGACGAACTGCAAATCGAGATTGATTCTTTCTGCGACATTGCTCTAAGTGGAAAAGCTATCTGATTCATTCGTATAATCTGGATCATCGAATATTTGATATATTTTGATGAAAGATATTGGCTAAAGGATCACAGTAATCTTTCCAACGCCAACCTTTATTTCTCAGCTACTCCCTAAGGATTAGATTCCTGATCATTTGAGAATTCAGATAACTGGACTAAACGAGAGGTTTTTATTGGCAGGGTTCAATCAACTGCAAATTTCGGGAAATATAATATCAGGAAGAACCTAAACTGAATTCCTGCCCTATAAAGCTCATCTTACCCCTGGATCCCTTTTATCAACACATAAGATAGCTGTCATAATTGTCTCTGCGGCCCTCATGGCTATGATTTTGATGGCATTTGCACTATTGGCCGGGATTCACAATAGCGTACGAATGATCTGGTGAACTCTCGTACGCCCAGCCTATAATAGCGCGATTCAGCAAGGCAGATCGCCATCACAAGCAAACTATTTTTCAGGATCATCAAAGGCCAGATAGAAATACCTATTCAGATCGACTATCCCGGCCTCGCTACCATGGTAAGCATCGAATTCCTTCTGAAACCAGTCATACACCTCCCAAAAATTATCCGCTGCTCTGTTCACGCCATACTTGTTAATTCGTGCAATATACTCGGGGCTATTGTCATAATTGTTTAGAATATCAAAAAAATCCGGTAGATCCTTGGCGTCAACTATGAAGAAATAATTGGGGTAAGTACCCACAAAACCATTGAGGAAATCGGCCCGGTCTTTGCTTGAATCCAGCGCCTTGGACTCCAGAAAAAGATATCGGACATTGTCGTGCCAGCGATCGACTATGACTGAAATGACCTCGTCCTCGCGATCTGGAATGTTGGTGACTCGCACCCAGGCAACATTAGAGTTATGATTGGCCACATGGCTGAAAAAGGAGACGCCGGGGGCTGAAACAGCAACAAATCCCTCAATCATGTCTTCCACCCGATCATATTTTGCCTGCAATTCGGGATAGCTGGCACCAGCAGGTAAATAATTCTGGTCAAACTCAATACCTGTGGAGACAATCTGGTTGTTCACCACATCTTCGATCAATTCCCTTTTCGGCTCGTCCGTTGTAAATGTTATTTTCGCCGGTATCTGAGCCGGAGTGTAATGAAGTTTTTTCGGTTTGACCCCTATATACCAGGAGTAAAACATCTCATGTCGTTTCTCTTCCGGCATAAAATCAAGAAAATAACTTTCTCCTTCGATACGCAGCGCATCCATATAGAACCTGGTGGCCAGCTGATGCCCCGCCGTGCCATACACATCGAAACCTGCCACCAGCGAATAGTAGATACGCTCCAGCAGGGGGTAGTCGATCACCCACATTGTTTTTGGCAAACCGCCCAGGGCACCCCGGTGCACCGAGGCGCTGTCAAAATGCCGATATACGGTAAGGACGGGATCGTCATCCGGCTGATTACCCTTCCAAATGACGCTCGTATCAAGACCATCGGGATAATGCATTCCGTAAAACTGTTGACGGTTCTTGTAGTAATCAACCGCCCAGGCATAGTGCGGGTTTTTGAAGAGCGACTTCTCCAGCGAATAGTCGCTGCCGTCCTCTCCTGGAAGGCGCAGCTTCTCCTGATTGAATTTAAGAAAACCCGGGTATTTAACTGCTAAGTCATAGTCAGGATCAATAAACATGATCCAGAAATGATCGTCTACCACGTCCAGGGCGACCTGGCCCTTGCAGACCGGCCCGCGAATAAAGGTCATGATCGTATAGTGTGCGTTGTCAAGCAGCCACTGGTAGCGTGAGCGGGCCGGCATCTGCTCGAATGCCCGGAAGGGGTTGGCACTGAGCTTTTTATCATAGCCGACCTGGTACGGAGGCTGGGCCCAGTCAGGAGAGATGAACAGCTCGTGCACTCGCTTGTAGTGGTCTTCCCCCATGGGAAACACCATGTGCGTCTTGTAAACGATGGTTGAGTATATCTTCCTGAATCGATAGTAGACCGTTTCGGTTTCAGGATCGTCATAGGGTCTGACGGTAGCCACGATGTCGATAGCTTCTCCCGGCGGCGTCTTTGAACGTACCAGTTCGTAGAATTCATTGGAACCGGTCTCAAAGCTCAGGTGGGCAAGAAACAGGTGCTCATAGAGGTAACGGGCGGTCATCTGATGTTTGGAATCGGACTGATTCAAAAAGTCCTCCCACTTCTCCACCATCATCTGATCCACATCCGGTACTGCTTTAAGAGCCTTCTGCTCCTCTGCAGACGGACCTTTTGTCCCCTGGCTCAGCCAACCGGCAATGGTGTTAAACTCTTCGTTTGTCAGGGGCGGAAAGCCAAACGGCATACCGTTGTTCGGGTGTTTCTTGAGATATTTTTTCAGTTCGTCAGCATCCTCGGCACAGGTAAGATCGCTTGCCTCGGGGTAGTATTCTCCAACTACGTCAGGCGACAGCCGCTTATGATCGAGCAACATGTACATGATCGAGTCGGCATAATTCTGGTTTTCCTCCGGTGTGACACTGGTAAATCCCTTCTGGCGCCACTGATCGGCGGAATGTGCATCGACCAGCAAACGGCTTGGGTCCATGGTCTTCAGGCGACCGGAGTTATAGACTTTTTCTTTGCTGGCACCCCGCTCCAGCCCGTCCCAGGAACTCAGTTTCAACTGGCAGGGAGAGTTATAGCAGGAGTGGCAGACCACACACCGTTTGACCAGAATCGGTTCGACATCCGTGAGGTAATTCAACTCTCTGGTCGGCGGCACAAACTGGTAGGCCGGGTCCTGGGGGGGCGGCGGTGTTGCGCATCCGGCCAAAAATAGAAGTACTAAGGTAACTGCCGTTAACAAAATTCGCATCTTTTCACCTCTTAAATAAACCAAATCTAAAACGTACTGCCTCGGCTTTTTGTTTCTCATAGTAATGTCAGATATACTGAGATAGTGTAATTTCGCAGTCATAAATCACCGTGTTACTGCTTTTACCAGAATAGTGACTCACTTCTAGAGCCTGCCTTCCGATTCCAGTTTTTCCAGGAGTTCTTCCATATGTTCCTCCCTGATTATTCTCAATCTGTCCTCATAATCAGGAGGGAAATGATAGGTCAGCGAGCCGTCTTCATACCAGTACTCATCCAAACCCCGTTCAAGAGGGGGCGCATTGAAGAGAAGCAGCATCAATACATCAGTGCTGACCCAGGGGTGATTGTACCAGGAATCATGGGCGCCACCGGCATGAAGTGCTTCAGATCCACTAATATCC
>CAJQNS010000224.1 GCA_905479735.1 uncultured Desulfofustis sp. | reverse complement strand
GATCAACCAGATGGCTGACCGAACCGACTGGGGCAATTTCTTGAGTTCAGAGGAAAACGCTGATGATTAGGAAAGTAATATTCTCCAACCACGGCTTCAGGAACCTGCTGTTCTTCCTGCTGCTCTATATATTTATCAGCCCTTTTCTGGTTGACTACCCGTCGATAGCTATCGTCACCCACAGCCTGCTCTCTTTCACCCTCGTTTCCTCGGTCTGGGCCGTTCAGAAGAACCAAAACTACCGCTCCATTGCGATGACGCTGCTGCTACCTGTTCTGATACTCTACTGGCTCGGCCTCTACGAGATCATACCGTTTGACCTGCTCTCCGCCTATGCGCTGCTGGCCCTTTTCTACATTCTGCTGATTATTGCCTTCGGCGGCCAACTGATCCGGGCAAAACGCATCGATCTGCAGGTGATCTACGGCACCCTTTGTCTCTACCTTATCCTCGGCCTGCTCTGGGGGGCGCTTTACAGCCTGCTCTATGAACTGAGTCCCGAAAGCTTCTCCGGAGCGCTTCTGGAACCTCCGAACGAATCGCTGCTCACCACCTTCAACTACTTCAGCATGGTCACCCTGACCACCCTGGGCTACGGCGACATCACCCCGCAGAGCCATGCCGCCGGGGCGCTCTGCCAGGTCGAAGCGATCACCGGTCAATTTTATATTGCCGTATTAGTTGCCTGGCTGGTGGGCAACTTCATTGCCGACAGACAGCAAGAATTGCAGAAATAACCACAACCTTCAGGAACATGTCATGGTGACTGAAACGACATCGACTCCACAAAAAAAAGAAGAAGTAGCAGAAAAAACGGAAGAGCAGCCAACTACCGACCAGTCGAAAAGCGGCGTCAAAAAATGGACAGCGCTGGTACTGCTCATCTGTCTGGTGCTGCTCGTTCTGCATGTGTTGTCCGACAAGTTCTCCCCCTACACCGGCGATGCCCGCATCCAGGCCTTCATTGTACCGATTGTCCCCCAGGTGTCCGGTACTTTGACGGAAGTAAATGTCGAAAACAATCAAGTGGTGACGGAAGCTCAGGTGCTCGCAGTGGTGGACTCCTCCAAATATGAGCTCGCGGTCGAACAGGCCCAGGCCAACCTGCAGCTTGCCACCCAGACCTCCGAAGTGGACGTCTCGGCGGTGTCCAGTGCCCAGGCCAAGGTGGCTGAAGCCCAAGCCAATCTAACCAATGCCGAGGTAAAGGGCCAGCGCATCATACGATTGGCCGAGCAGGGTGCCGCCTCCCAGTCGCGGGCGGACGATTCTCGCTCAAAAATCGAGGCCAGCAAAGCCAGGTTGGCCAGCGCCCGCTCAGAACTTGAGAAGGCCAAGAATAAACTGGGCGGCAGCGGTAAAAACAACGCCAACGTACAGCAGGCTCTGGTGGCGCTGGACAGCGCTCAGCTTGACCTCTACAGGAGTACCATCAGGGCGCCGTCCGACGGCATTATTACCAACCTGCTCGTCGATATCGGCCATTTTTCCGCTACCGGCAAACCGATAATGACCTTCATCTCGATTCGAAACGTCTGGGTACAGGCAGATATTCGCGAAAACGCGCTGACCAATGTTAAAGCGGGAAACCAGGTCGAACTGGTGCTCGACGCCGCGCCCGGCAGGGTATTTCAGGGAGAAGTGCTCAGTGTTGGCTACGGGGTGTCGGACAGTGCCCGGGACAACCTGGGCGGCCTGGCCACGGTGAAGCCGACCCAGGGCTGGCTCAGGCAGGCCCAGCACATTCCGGTGCTGATCAAGTTCGTCGACAACGCGGCAAAGGGCTACAAGCGGGTCGGCGGCCAGGTGAATGTGCAGATCTATACCGACGGACATCCCCTTATGAAGTCCATCGGCAAAGTATGGATCAGGATCATCGCCTTTCTGTCGCATCTTTACTAAAGGGATTATCTTGAGCCTGCAGACCCTGCGAACCTTGCGACTGGCACTTGGCATCACCACAGCGGTTGCGGTGTCCTACGGCATCGGTTGGCCGCTCGCCTACGTGGTCCCCATCCTCACCGTGCTCTTTCTGGCGATACCCGTCTGGATTTCCTGGCCGGCGGCAGTGAAGATAATGGTGCTGCTTGCTGTGGGGCTGTTGATTGGGGTCCTGATCAGCGAATTCGTGCTGCATTTTCCGCTGCTCTGTGTGCCGCTTTACGCGCTGCTGTTTTTTATGATTTATTATACCCCCGGCCCGGACGCCTCGCCGCTGGTTCCCCTGTTCATGACCATGGGCATCACCATGATACCGATCATCAGTTTCAGCGGCACGATGGTATCCCACCTGGTCGCCACGGCCCTGCTTTTCGACATGGCGGTGGCGCTCTTTTTCGCCTGGCTGTTTCACTCCCTGCTGCCCGATTCACTTGCAGCGAAGACCGCTACTGCAGCAAAGTCGTCAGCTCCTGTGAGGGTTGTCGAAGTTACGGAAAAAGAAAAGATTCGGTTGGCCCTGGTGAGCACCATAGTCGCTTCGACGGCTGTTATTATCTTTTTTGCCCTGAACCTCAGCCAGTACGCCCTGGCCATGCTGTTCATCTGCATAATGGCCGGTACCCCGGATCAAAACGCCTCGGTCAAATTCATCAAAGGCAGCGCCCTGGCCACCGTGATTGGAGGTGTGGCGGTAATAATAGCTTACAATCTGCTGGTAGTGTCCCCGACTTACCTGTTCATGGTTTTTCTGGTACTGCTGTTTTCTCTGCTGTTCAGCGAGCTCATCTACAGCGACTCGCCGCTGGCGCCTGCTTTTCAATCCGGATTCACCACTTTTCTGGTCCTTCTGGGAAGCTCGACAGGAGGTACCGACGCTGCCGCCAGCGACTTCTATGTGCGCATCGGCCAGATTCTTTTTGCCGGGCTGTTTACGGTGCTTGGTCTGGTGGTGGTGGAACATCTGTTGCGGCCGCGCACCAAGAGGTCTTCACAAGTTACCACAAGTTAAGCCATTGCATTTAGTTGCTGCGCCAAACGATGGCCGCAGTTCCTCTATAGTGGAGCGCAAAGAGTTGCTCTAAAAGCGCCGTTTTCGAATGTGTACTGGTCAGTACTTCTGGAAGGCAGGCAATGTGGTCAGATCCTCGGTGGGATCAGCAATATCATATGCCAGGGTGTCTTCGCCGAGGCAGATGATGTAATCAATTACTATCTTTTGAGGTCTTCGTTGTTCTTTATTGGCCACTTTTGCGTACCCAGCCCTGGGGAAGATCCAGTTTTACGAGCTGCTGGAAATGATGTTTGGTGTCCTGGTAGAGCTGCTTGTACATGGGAAAAAGTTTTGAGTAGGTCAGATGCGCACTGTAATCCGGCTCGAAGGTTTCGCCGGTAACCACCGTCTTGGCCACCGCCTCATGGTAGCTCTCATAGAGCCCCAGACCGACCCCGGCCAGCAATGCAGCCCCGAGCACCTCGGTATGACTCTGGGTAAGACTGACAACTCTTTTGTTCACCACGCTGGCGATAATCTGGTTCCAGACGCGGCTCGACGCTGCCGCACCGCCAATATGCAGATCATGGATGGTGATTCCCATATCCTGCTCCAGCAGCTCGACCACATGCCTGATAGCGAAAGCTGCGCCCTCAAGTACCGAGTTGAAAAAATCACCCCGGTTGTGCCCCAGAGTGACCCCAAAGAATACCCCCCGGGCGTAAGGATCCCAGATGGGCGTGCGTTCTCCGGCGAGATAGGGTAGAAAGAGCAGCCCTTTGGAGCCGGGCGGCGATTCTGCAGCCTGGGCAGTAATTAGATCGTAGACATTGCCATCGCTACGCTCCGCTTCTTGCTGCTCCATTTGTCCAAAGTTGTCCCGAACCCAGCGCAGGGCCGACCCGACACCGTTGATCGCACCTATGTATTGCCAGCAGTTGTCGCTGATATGGGTGCAGTTCATGAACCGCTTATCAAACCGGTCCTTCTTCAGGGGTCCGGCAACCCGGGCTGCCGTTCCCATGATGATAAAGCATTGCCCCTCGTCGAGGACTCCAGTACCCAGAGAGGCGCCGATCGTATCCATGCAGCCGCCGACAACCGGAGTTCCTGCTTGTAGGCCGGTGAGCCTGGCAGCTTCCTCGTTAATAGTGCCGACGACTTCGTCGCAGGCCACCGGTCTGGGCAGTTTGTCCTCGTCGATGTCGAGCGCGGATAAAAATGGCCTATGCCATTGACGCTGGCGGATATCGAAGAGCAGTGTGGTGGAGGCGCGGGAGTGGTCGATGGTGAATTCGCCGGTCAGCCGGGCCACCAGGTACCCCCCAGGAACCATAAGCTTATGGGCCTCTTCATACGTTTGAGGCTCGTGGTGTTTGAGCCACAACAAGGTCGGCAGAGAGTAGGCACCGGGTGCCAGGGGGTTGCCGGTTATTGAAAAAACATTGTCGGCGCCCAGACGATCACTGATGCGCTCAACTTCCGGCAGGGCCCGCTGATCCCAGAGCATGATGGCCGGCCGAATGGGTTTAGCCTGCCTATCGACCGCGATCAGGCCATTGGTGCAGCCCACCCCGATCGCTTTGATCTGGGAGGGATCCACAGCTTGTATCGAGGCTTTAACCGCTTCTATAGTTGCCTGCCACCAGAGTTCCGCATCGTGTTCCGCCTGCCCGGGTACAGTGCTGATCATCTGATATTCGCCGTAACCGGACCCAACCAGGTTGCCGTCAAGATCGAACACCCCTGCTTTGGTGCCGGTTCCACCTATATCGATTCCCAACAGCAAGGGGGATTGGCTCATCTATTTATTCCTCGCGCAGGATTAACAGCAAATTTCTAGGCTTCGGGAGTTCCGATTATTTCACTGATTTTGTCGCCGACGAAATCCAGGCTTGATAAGACCCGGGCGGCTGAACTGCTGTCCAGATGCTGCCTGACCCGGGCGATAGATATCTGGGCCAGCATTATCAGATCAACCTCTTCGAGCAAACTCTGGATAACCTCTACAACTTCAGTATCATGTCCCTCGGTATCTCCACCGGTGAGTTTGGCAAATGCCCCCGGACACAACTCGGGAAACAGCCTGGATCTGCTCCCCAACCTCTTGGTTACTTCTGCAAACAGAATTTGAGAAGGTGCCTCGGTGGTCGGGTTGGTCATGACCAGACCTATTCGGTCAGCGTGACGAACGGCATACTCAATCATCGGCTCGTCAACCTTGAGCACTGGGATATTCAGCCGGTCGCGTACCTCATTGACACAGGGTGACAGTGATGAGCAGCTGACAACGGCCAGCTCTGCGCCTATATCCTGGGAGGAGGCCACCATCCGGGTCAGCCAGTCGGTGATTTCCGGGGTGATTCGGCCCAGGGTTGCCAGCCTTCTCAGGATCCCCTCGTCCAGCACATGATTTATCTGCAAATCCTGACCGGCTGCAGCGATCGACTGGTGCACCGGTTCGATAACCAGGCGGGTTGTGTGGATTGCTCCGACCAGGCTCATTCTTACCTCCGTCAGCTATTTTAGGGGTGGAGATTCACCGTGCAGTTCCAGCAGCGAAGCCATCATCTTCTCACCCAGCCCTGCCTCAACCGCTGACTGGTAGGTGGCAAGCAGCGAATCCACCAGGTAACTCTCGAATCCGAAGCCGACCACGAAATCTTTGAAGTAGCTCACGTCCTTGCAGGCGTTTTGCAAGGTAAACTTGTGGCCGGTATAATCACCCTGAAGAAGGGGTGGCACCATTTTCCTCAACACCCCGCTGTCGGCGCCGCCGGATGACATGACCCGGTAGAGCGCCTGTCCATCGACACCCGCCTTGAAACACATGCTTAACCCTTCGGCAATCAGCGCCGTATAGCCGCAGGAGATGAAATTATTGATCAGTTTTGCACTATGTCCGGCACCGGGCGGGCCGAAATGGACGATCTGTTCGGAATAGCAGGATAGGATCGGCTCGATTTTCTGATAGATGTTTTGCTCC
This sequence comes from uncultured Desulfofustis sp., assembly GCA_905479735.1. Classification (GTDB taxonomy): domain Bacteria; phylum Desulfobacterota; class Desulfobulbia; order Desulfobulbales; family Desulfocapsaceae; genus JABDQA01. Next base: position 8,778 of record CAJQNS010000224.1, on the reverse strand, counting down.
GCCCCCACCAGGCTGTTGAGCCGGCCCGCCTCGGCATCTTTCGGGGCCCGGGTAACCGGCGCATCGACAAAATGCGCCCCCCTGACACCCAGATCTGCTGCAATCCTTCTGCTTAGAGTTGGATCGCTGGTGCTGCAGTCCACCAGGATAAACCCAGTTCTGCAGTTGTCGAGGACTCCGTCTTTTTTATAGACCAGATCTTCAACCTCTTTTGCACCGGTGACACAGAAGAAAACAATATCGCTGCCAGTCGTAAGTTCTGCCACGCTGGCAGCCTCAGAAGCACCTAGAGAGGCAAGATTTTCAAGAGTTTTACGATTGCGGTGGACCAGCCCTTTCAGCGGGTAGCCGTGCTTCAGAAGATTGGCAGCCATACCGCTGCCCATCATGCCCAGGCCGACAAAGCCGATACTTTCCCTCATACACCCCCCTTGGAACGCGGGTTTTCTATCTCGACATTGAAATGGCGAGCAGAAACGCCTCTTTCAGTGCTCTGACATTGGCGATACCCTGGCCGGCTATGTCATAGGCTGACCCGTGCGCCGAGGTGGTAACCGGATAATCCAGTCCCGCATGCACGGTGACCCCGTGATCAAAGCCCATCAGTTTCATGGCAATCTGGCCCTGGTCGTGATACATGGTCACAATGGCGTCATATTTCCCGTCTCTGCCCATCAGAAAAATGGTGTCGGGGGGAAACGGTCCCGCGACATTTAGGCCTTCCTTTTGTGCCAGCCTCACTGCCGGCTCGATAATGTCGATCTCCTCGCTGCCGAACATACCACCGTCACCGGCATGTGGATTGAGACCGGCGACGGCAATTTTAGGATTGCTGTTGCCGCTTGCCCGCAGTGCCTTATCAAGGACTCTGGTTGCCGTCAGGATTGATTCCTCGCTCAAAAGCTCACTCACCTGTCGGTGGGAGACATGCGAGGTCGCTCGTGAGGTCCAGAGGTTGCCAAGCGTGTTAAGAAGACCAAAATCCCCTTTATGTTCGAGAAGGTCGAGAAACAGCCCCGACTCATCCTCATGCTCAAGGCCTGCGAGGTGCATTGCCTCTTTGTTGAGCGGGGCAAAGCACAGGGAGTCGACCACTCCCTGTGCACACAGTTCGATTCCCCGGGTCAGACATTCCAGCTGATATTTACCCGATACTTTGGACACCTGTCCCCTCTTGGTCCCATCAACCTGGAATATCGGTCTGCCGAGCAGCACCGGAGCGTCGTCGGTAAAGATATCGGCGTTGACAGTATCGGCGATTCTGTAATCGAAATTTACTCCAGCGACTTTCATTCCTTCATCGAGCACTTGCTGGTCAGCAATGATTATCAGGTGGGCTTTACCTGGCGTCTCTTTCTCGGCAACCAGTTTGGCCGTCAGTTCCGGGCCAATGCCGTTCGGATCCCCCAAAATCAAGGCAACCTTCGGTTTGTTATCAGCATTCATAAGTTCTATCCATAAAACAAATTAACCAGCGTAAGAGAAACCGGTGGGAAATAGGTCACCAGCAGCAGCACCAACACCAGTACCACGATAAAAGGAATATTCACCTTGGTGGTCTCCCAGATATCGGTCTTAGCTATCGAACAGGAAGTAACCAGAACACTCGCAACCGGCGGCGTCTGCTGGCCAATGGCGATATTCAGGGTCATGATCAGTCCAAACTGGACAGGATTGATGCCAATCTGTTGGACGAGCGGCATGACGATCGGTACGATCAGTATGATCGCCGCCGCTCCATGCAGGAACATACCAACGACAAACAACATTACGTTAAGCAGGGCCAGCACCATCAATTTGTTGCTGGTAAAGCCGATAACCCACTTGGCAAAGTTCTGCGGCACCTGTATCTCGGTCAGGTAGAGCCCGAGAACCGCCGAGGTGGCCACCAACAGCATAACCACTGCCGTCTGGGTAACCCCCTCGACCATGGCCTTGCGCAAATGCTGCCAGTTGATCTCCCGGTAAATGACACCTCCTATGAACAGAGCCGCAACAACCGCTAAACCGGCCCCTTCGGTGGCGGTGACAACTCCGCCGAAAATCCCCCCCAGAATGATCACCGGCAAGGTCAGGGCCCAGCCCGCCTCTTTGAAGGCAACCCATAATCTGCGAAGAGAAAATGCCTCTTCACGCGGCAAATCGTAGCGCACAGCATACCAGTAGCAAAGTCCCATCATCGAAAATCCACCAACAACGCCTGGTATAATTCCGGCCACGAACAACTGAACTATTGAAGTATCAGATAGTGCCCCGTAGAGAATCATGGCGATAGAGGGTGGAATAATGATTGCAATCGAAGCTGATGATGAAGTTACAGCGGCCGATAACTCTGGCGAATAGTTACGGTTTTTCATGGCCGGAATCAGCACCGAGCCGATGGCCGCCACATCGGCCACCGCAGAACCGGATATTTCGGCAAAGAACATCGAAACTCCGACATTGACCATGGCCAGCCCGCCCCTGACAAAACCAATCAGTGCCGAGGTGAGATTAATAAGCCGGCGTGAAATACTGGTGGTATTCATCAGGGCACCGGCAAGAATAAAAAGCGGTATAGCCAGCAGCGGGAAGCTCGTTGCCGCGTCGAACATGGTCAACGCCGCATTGTAGATACTGTCGGTACCCTTGGACAAGACCATGCCAACCAGAGCCACCGCACCAAGGGCGATGGCAATCGGAACATTGATCATCACCAGTATAAACAACCCCAGGATCAGGAGAATGGCACTCATGACTGGCTCGCCTCCTCGATTGCCTGATCGATCATTTCCTTCTCGTAATCGATGCCGGCCATTCCTTTACGCCAGGCATCCGGAATGCTCAAAATTTCGGCAATGATAAACAGGGCGGCCCCGACAGGAATCACCGACTGGGTGAAACTGAGAGGGACCCAATTCAGGCTGACCAGGGTTTCATCCCCGAAAATGCCAAGCAGGTACCAGCCGGCATAGCCAATCACCAGGAAAAAACCGATGACCACGAATTCTGCGACAATAAAGGCTGCCGCCCTCAGCGGTTTCGGCAGACTCAAGAACAGTCCCGGAAAACCAAGATGCCCCCGGTGCAGGACCGCCAGCGCCGAGCCGTAGTAGGTTAGCCAGGCCAGGACAACCGAGGCGACCTCATCATACCAGATCAGCGATTTTCCCATAAACCTGAACACCACCGCGAGCACGACGATAACCGCCATGGTGACCAACAGGCTAATCGAAACAACCTCCAGGATTCGCTCCAGCCAGCGTTTGATTGCATCTAACATGATATAGCGCTGAACACACGTCGGTGAAATTGACAAAAAGATCCGGTCGACTGAAGTCAGTCGACCGGATTTCAGCCCGAGTACTCGTAGATGGGTCCTGCTAATCAGCCAGCTGCATTGCCATATCGATCATCTGCTTGCCGGTCGGGACTTCCTTGGCAAACTCTTCATAGATAGGATTGCTGGCTTCTACAAAAGAGGCACGGTCAGCCACGTTGACTTCCATGGTCTCACCCAGTTTCTCACGCAAGCTCATTTCATCGCTGGTGCCAGTGGCATACATCCAGCCCTGTACGTTGCGGGCAGTATCCTCAAGAATGGCTCGCACGTCGGCCGGCAGTTTTTCCCACTGGCCAGCTCCTGCTGTCAGATAGGAAGGTGTATAGACGTGGCCGGTGACGCTCAGATACTTTTGTACCTCATTGAGTTTCGCTCCGGCGATGTTGGTGTAGGGATTTTCCTGGCCGTCAATAACTCCGGTCTGGAGACCAACGAAAACCTCAGAAAAGGCCATCGGGGTCGGGTTGGCGCCCCAGGCGCTAAACATTTTCACACGCCAAGTGGACTTTGGTGTTCTGATCTTCAGTCCGTCGAGGTCAGCCGGAGTATTGATCGGCTTCACGTTGTTGGTAATGTGGCGAATACCGTTCTCCCAGAAACCGATGACTTTGTAGCCCTTCTCCTCAATTGCCGGGGCGATCATCGGCCAGAAAATGGCATGCTCGATCCGGTTCAGATGGGCGCGATCCTTGACCAGAAACGGCATGTCAAACAACCCGGCCTCAGAGGCGATAGAAGACATGATGGAAGAAGGCATCGACAGATGTACGGTGCCAAGCTTCAGCTTCTGCATCAGGTCCTTGTCCTTGCCCAACTGGGAAGCGCCATAAAAGGTCACCTGGGCTTTCTCGCCGAGCAACTCATTGGCACGTTTGGTAAACTCTTCCGCTGTGATGTACTGTGTTGAACCCGGTGAGGCACTGATTGCAAAGACGATTTCCAGGGCTGCCGCTGATTGAACCATGGTGCCAAGGGCGAGAGCCGTTGCGCATGCTCCTAGCACTATTTTTTTTATTGAAACCTTCATACGCTCCTCCATAAGTGTAATGTTTTCAACCGAGTCATGCCGAGCATCGAAGTCAACAAATGCGCAGCTGCACAACCGGCGCTGTTTGGCACATTGCCAACCTGGATCTGAATATGGCATATTGTATACCATCTGTCAATTAGCTATTTAATGGTCCTTGCAATTAATTATTTTTAATTATTTATTTCATTAGTTTAATTAGCTTTATTTAATTAGTGCAGGTCATATTAAAATGGTATACAATAAATCGTTATTTGGAAAGTATTAATTCTTGGTTATACAGAACTTTCGCCTCTCACCGAGCAATCCGGCCAATGATTCAAACCATCGATTTGCCCATCTATTTTGAGTAAGGCTATGTCGCTAGATGCACATCTTGATTTTGAGGACAACGGGATCACCAAACTGAACCTTTCGGATCAGATCGCCAATCGTTTGAGGGATATGATTATCCAGAGCGAACTGGCCCCGGGGGATAGAATCAGAGAAAGAGAAGTATGCAAAGTTCTGCAGGTTTCGAGAACGCCGCTCAGAGAAGCACTGCATAAACTTGCGACGGAGGGCCTGATTGAATTGATTCCGAACCGGGGGGCCGTGATCACCAGGCCAAGCGCCGAGGAGATTGCCGATATGCTGCAGGTGCTAGGCGTGCTCGAGGCCTTTGCCGGTGAGCGTGTTTGCGAGCACATCAGCGACCAGGAGGTGGCGGAGATTAAAGCACTGCAGTTTGAGATGCTGGCTGCTTACGCCCGACAGGATCGGCTAAAGTATTTCAAGTTGAACCAGAAAATCCACCTGGCCATCGTCATGGCGGCGCGAAGCGAAACGCTGCTCTCTCTTCACAATCGACTCAACGCCAGATTGTATCGCATCCGCTACCAGTCAAACCTTAAAAACGAAACCTGGGGAAGCGCCCTGGCAGAACACGACCACATCCTGGAAGCACTGGAAAACAGAGATGCCGAGAGACTAAGTGCTCTTCTGCGGCAGCACCTAAAATCCACTTGGGAGAAAGTGAGCGAATTCATGTAAGGAAACGAAGGGGCCAAGGCGATCCGCGCCTCCCCTTATCTCGTCGCTCAGCTTTCCACCAGCTCCCACTGCTCTGCGACCTTCGACTCGGTCCACGGCACCACGGTCTTGTCGAAATCCAAAAAATGCGGAGTCTGCAGGTGGGCGTCAAAGGCAGCTCGATCTGAGTATATCTCGTAGAGAAAGACCCGTTCACGGTTTTCCCGATCCCGACAAACATCAAACTGCAGACAATCTTTCTCCCGGGTCAATGAGTTCTGTGCCTGCAGGATCATGGCGGCCATGAATTCATCCAGATTTTCTGATTTAATTTCAAATGTTACGGTAACAACGAACATGCTCGTTCCTCCTTGAATTTATTCTCTGGCGCCCTTTTGTGTGGAACCACGAGCTCTGAAATGTTGAGCGGTGAGAGTACCGGTAATCATCTGCAGCAGGTGGCAGATTATTGCCGGCACGAATGCACCGGGAAAATCTGCTGCAAAATAACCGGCCCAGACAAGATACGACACCGCCAGCGTTTTTTGCGGCGTATGAATGGTGAAGGCCACCAGGGATTGATAATCAAGTCTGATAACCCGGGCCAGCACATAATTGAACAGCACCATAAAGAGATGCAACACGGCCACCGCTGCAGTTAGAATTACCAGAAGTTCCGCCATGTCGTCGAGCCTGTCAGCAGAACCGGCGACTGCGGTCATAACCATAAGAAGGATCAAAGAGGATTGGAAAACCGAGATGGCCGGCATACACCTGTCGATCAAGGGCCCCATTGCAGGCTTGATCAACTGGCCGACGAAAAGCGGCAGCAGCACTTTCAGAGCCAGCCCTCCAAGAATCGAGAACACCGGAAGATCGACTCCGGCATCTGCCCCGAGGAGCATTTGCAGCACAAAGGGGATGGTAAACACCGCTAAAAAATTGGTGGCGAGGCAGATATATACGGAAAGGGAGACATTTCCCCTGGCAAAAGCAGTCAGAATAGTGCCGGATGATATGGTCACTGGGGCAGTGGCCAGGATGCAGAAGCCAACCACAAGCTCAGGAGACAGAAGCGACGAAGAAAAGATCCAGGCCGCAACCGGATAGACAACCAGCGAGGAGATCACCGCCGCGGTCACCCCTCTTATGGAACGCCAGGCGTTGACCACTACCCGGGACTCCAGAGTCAGGCCAGTGAGCAGAAACGACAGCATCAGACCGATGGTGAGCACCCCGTGACTGATCAGGAACTTTCCCGCCTCTGGCCACGCATAACCGCACCATGTAGCCGCCGCCAGACTCAGAAGGAACCATTGTTTTGCTATTTTTTTGAGCACCCTTTCTTTCTCGCTGTTAAGCATTGTGCTGAACAGATTCGCCGTTTCGTCCAGTAGTGATAAACCACTTTGTCTTCAAGATCGACCATAAACCAATTGCCCTGGACACTAAGATCTGCTTAATTTAAATATTCACCCAATCTAATCGAGGAGGCCCCATGAATTATGTTAATCTCGGCAAAACCGGAGTGAAGGTAAGCCAATTATGCTTTGGGACCATGTCGTTTGGCGCCGAGGCCGATGAAGAAATGTCAGGCAGGATGTTTCAGCGCTGCCGTGAGGCAGGCATCAATTTCTTCGACTGCGCTGACGCCTACGGCAAAGGCACCGCCGAAACAATTCTTGGACGACTGCTCGACGACTGCCGGGATGAGATCGTCCTGACCACCAAAGTTCACGGGCCAATGAGCAAAGACGTCAACGCAGGGGGCCTGTCGCGCCGCCATATCGTGTCCGCCGTCGAAGCCAGCCTGAAGAGGCTTAAAACCGACCGCATCGATATCTACTTTGCCCATAAATTCGACGCCCACACCGACATGGAACAGATCCTCTATGCCTTCGAAGACCTGGTGCGGGCCGGCAAGGTTATCTACACGGCAGTGAGCAACTGGGCGGCCTATCAAATTGCCACCGCCCTGGGAATATCGAGAAAAGAGCGGATCGCCGAATTCCAGTGCATCCAGCCGATGTACAACCTGGCCAAACGGCAGGCCGAGGTGGAACTGCTGCCGCTGGCCCAGGCTGAAAATATGGCAGTGACGCCCTACAGCCCGCTGGGCGGGGGTCTGCTGACCGGTAAATACGGAGTCGGGCAGAAGCCGGATCAGGGAAGACTGGTCGACGTGGGCTTCTACTCCAAACGTTACAGCCTCGAGCAATATTACCAGACAGCGGACAGATTCGTTGCCCACGCCCGGGAACGCGGTGTGAGCCCGGCCACCCTCTCCGTCGCCTGGGTAATGTCACACCCGGCAATTACCGCACCCATTATAGGTGCCCGCAACCTGGATCAGCTTGAAGCATCGCTTGCGGCCACGGGGCTGGACATGACACCCGAGTGGCGCAAGGAAATCACCGATCTGTCACCGGCTCCCCCCCCGGCCACAGACAGGCTTGAGGAAACCCTGGATTGATTTGAACTCTTCATAGAAGGAGATTGGCAATGAAGGCGACGGCAGCATCCCAGTCGGAGAGAATGGAGCGGAATCTGCTGCGTCATGTGGTGCTTTTTTCCTGGAAAGCGGGGGTGCCGCAGGAAAAAATTGACGAAATCGTCTCAGTTTTCTGCCAGCTGCCCGAAAGAATTGGGGAAATCCACGACTTCGAGTGGGGGACCGACGTTAGTGTCGAGGGGGTGGCCAGAGGAATGAGTCACTGCTTCCTGGTTACTTTTAATTCGGCACAGGACAGGGATGCCTATCTCCCCCACCCCGCCCACGAGGAGTTCGTCCGGCTGATTCAGCCCTGCATGGAAGATGTGCTGGTGTTTGATTATTGGCAGCGAAGCTGAAGAGACGACGCTTGGATTCAAGCGCCTGTGCGGCTCTAGTGCCTCGAGGATCCTGGCGCTCAGCAACTCATACCCCGCCTCGTTGGGATGCCCCTTGTCCAGATAGAGTGACTCCATTTCCCATAGGAAATCATCGTTAGAATCGACTAATTTAGATTTCATTGGACGGAGGCGAATCCGCAGATAGTCGCGGCTCCCGCAAAATATTGAGGGCTACAACGATCAGGAAGGACGTGTCAGACCCAGCTTTTTCAGCCTGAAACGCAGGGTACTCGGATGGATATTGAGAAGAGCTGCTGCGCCGGCCTGCCCCTCGATCCTCCAGTTTGTCAGGTCGAGCAATTGCTGGATATGGTCCCGCTCATTGGCGGCAAGATTTTTTATCGTGTCGGTACTCGCTGGGGATGACGGGATCGGCAGCAGATTGTCGTTGATGACCAGCGTATGTCCAGGGCTTATTATCATGGAGCGTTCCACCAAATATTGAGGCATCAGGCCATACATTTCAGCGTGATCTGAAATCACCAGCCAGTCCAGCGGTCAAGAAAGCTTGGCGCGCAGCCCGCCC
>CAJQNS010000223.1 GCA_905479735.1 uncultured Desulfofustis sp. | reverse complement strand
GACGGCTCGGATTTCCCTGTTGAGATCCAGCTCTTCAAAGTGAGTTTTGAGAGCCTGCATCATGTCCCAGGACAGGGCGTTGAGCTTGTCCTCCCGGTTTATGGCGAGAAGGCCAAGTTTCTCTTCTATGGTAAGCTCTATGTGTTCGTTCTGGGTTTTCATGTTCCCGGTCCTCGTCGATGAGAATAAGGGTTAATTTCATAGATACGTGGATTGAATATGGTTCCTGACCGAAATCAGGTGCTCCCGCATTGCTTGTTCGGCTTGCTCTTCGTTTCTCTTCCTCACTGCCTGTACCACGGCACCATGCTGTTTTTTGAAAGATTCCCAGTTCTCTGGGGTGATCCAATGCTGTTTTCTCAAGCACCAGTCGTCGGACAAACGCATCTTGCTGATGCCCCCGTAAAGGGCTATGAGGAGTGAATTTTTGGTGGCAATCACCAGGGTCTCGTGGAAAAGAACATCCCATTTTTCGTTGGTCTCCAGGTCGTTGGCTTCGTGATTGCGTTTGGCGCACAGGGCCAGTCGCTCTATTTCCTGGAAAGAGGCGCGCTGGGCCGCCGCTCCGGCAATCTGGGGTTCGAGCATCAGGCGGGCTTCCATTATCTCCAGTGGGTTTGTTTTACTGGTAACGATCCGAAATGACTCTGAACCAAGTGCGGGGCGCGGACCGGCGAAGGTCCCTTTGCCAACGTGGCGCCAGATCAGATCTTCGGCCTCGAGGCGGGATAGAACCTTACGCAGCCCACTGCGCGATATACCGAGCTCAGCGCATAGCGACCGTTCTGAGGGGAGTCGCTCACCAAGCTGGTAGCTGCCGCTGACCAGACGGTCGCGAAGCTTTTCGAGGGCGCTAATCGTTTTGCTCTGCATAGCTCAATTAAACAATGAGAGTTATTGTAAGATATAGTACCAATACTACAATTGGTATTATATGTAAACAATAAATATTACCACTAATTCAATGGTTTGAAATAAAAATTCTGATTTTATTAGACACCAATATGGTTTTGGTGTAATTTGTTTTCAGGCGCGCAGCTGGCCAGGTTTGAGGGGATTCAGCACAACGTCACCAGGAGATAATCGATGTTTTCACTCATCAGCGCCCGGGAAGCGGCAGATTTCATCAACGATGGCGTTACGGTGGCGATCGGCGGAGCCGGAGCCGGGCATGCAGTTCCAGACCGACTGATGCAGGGCTTGGGGGAGCGCTATGAACAAACCGGCGGTCCCCGCAAGATCAGGGTGCTTCATCCTTGCGGCATCGGCGACAATGACAGTCGGGGGATGAATCATCTGGCCCATGAAGGTCTGATAGATACGGCCATCGGCGGTTACTGGGGGAATGCTCCCAAAATGGTGGCTCTGGCTCTTGAAAACAAAGTGAAAGGCTATAATTTTCCCCAGGGGGTGCTGGGCCATCTGGTGCGGGCAACCGCCTCCGGCAAGCCGGGAATCATAACGCCGATCGGTCTCCATACCTACGTAGACCCCCGTCTGGAAGGAGGGAAACTCAACGATATCACCACCGAGGAGCTGGTGGAAGTGATTGAGATCGACTCCAAGGAGTATCTGTTTTATAAATCCATACCCGTCGATGTCGCCTTTATAAGGGGCACCACGGTTGATTGCGAAGGCAACCTGACCATGGAGGAAGAAGTCGGTACTTTTTCGATGCTCTCCATCGCCCAGGCAGCCAAGGTGAACAATGGAATCGTCATTGCCCAGGTGAAACGGACCTCCGACGGTCATAGTGATCCAGGCCAGGTGAAGGTGCCTGGGATTTTTATCGACCACGTGGTCGTCGAGCCGGAACAGGAGATGACGTTCTTGACCGCCTTCGATCCTGCCCTGGTTAAAAGGGATGTGGCCTATGAGGCCGAAGAATTGCGCCTCGAAGGGGTCAAGCGGGTCGTCAGTCGCCGGGCGGCGCTTGAACTTCGTCCCGGCATCTATGTTAATCTTGGTTACGGGATGTCCGACGGGGTGCCCATCGTCGCCCAGCAGGAAGAGATCACTGATGAGCTTGTGTTCATGATCGAGCAGGGTGCCATAGCCGGAATCCCGACCACCGGGCTTAATTTCGGGGCCATGTTCAACCCCACTGCCATCGTTGACGATGTCTACCAGTTCGACTTTTTTCATGGCGGAGGACTGGACATGGCATTTCTGGGATTCGCCCAGGTCGACAGAACAGGCAACATCAATTCGACCAGGTTCAACAACTTCATCACCGGCAGCGGCGGCTCCATCGATATCTCTTCGGCGGCTAAAAAACTCGTCTATTGCGGTACCTTTGCCGTCAAGGCCGAACAGCAGATTACGGTCGACGGCTTAAAGGTTACCAACCCCGGTAAAGCAAAGAAGTTTGTCGATCAGGTCGAACAGGTATCGTTTTCGGGGAAAAGTGCGCTTGAGCGGGGCCAAGACGTCTTTTATGTAACCGAACGGGCTGTTTTTACCTTGACTCCGGAAGGAGTGATGTTGCTCGAGATAGCACCGGGAATAGATCTGCAGAAAGATGTTTTGGCTATGATGGAGTTTGAGCCGATCATCAGCACCGAGCTCAAGACCATAGACCCCAGGATATACCGAGATGAACTCCTTGGCTTGAAAAGCCATTTCCAACAACTGAAGAAGCAGAATTTCTAGCAGGAAGAGACAGAGAACCATGCTGGTAGAGTTACCCAAAAACAGCATCGATATCTACGAGCAGATACGGGAGATGACCGCAGATTTTGCCCGGGAGCAGATACGGCCGCAGGCCGAGAGAATCGACAGGGAGGAGGAGTTTCCAGAGGATCTTTTCAAGCAGATGGCTGAACTCGGACTCTTCGGTATCACCATTCCGGAGAGCTACGGCGGCGGAGGGGTGGACTGCTATGGCTACGCGATCGTCATGGAGGAGTTGTCCAGAGGCTACTCGTCGGTGGCAGATCAATGCGGTTTGGTGGAACTGGTTTCCACCCTCATCTACCGTTACGGAACAGATGCCCAGAAAGAGCGCTATTTGAAAAAGATCACTGGTTTTGAAGCCAAAGTCGCCTATTGTCTCACCGAGGCGGAGGCGGGCTCCGACCTGTCGGCAATCAAGACCACCGCAACAGGGCACGGTTCGGGCTGGCGCCTCACTGGTTCCAAGCTCTGGATCAACAACGGACCACTGGCCAATGTCGGAATTGTGCTGGCCAGAACCGATCCCGCTAAAGGCCACAGAGGCATGAGTGTTTTTGTGGTCGATCTCCATGCCGAGGGGGTGAGTCGCGGCCCAAAAGAACATAAAATGGGGCAGCGGGGCTCTCATGTCGGCCCCCTTTTTTTCAATGAGGTGGAGTTGGGTCAAGAGGCGCTCTTGGGTGAGTTGCACCGCGGATTTTATATGATCATGAGTGTCCTGGAAAAAGGCAGGGTCGGAATTGGAGCGCTGGCTGTTGGTATTGCTCAAGCTGGGCTTGAGGCGGCGCTTGAGTATGCCAAAATGCGCAAGCAATTTGGCAGCCCCGTCGCCAATTTCCAGGGGATTCAATGGCTGCTGGCCCAGATGGCCATGGAGATAGCCGCGGCTCGCGGCCTGGTGCAGCGGGCCGCCCTGCTGCTGGACAATGACAAGCCGGCAACCGAGGCGAGCTCGATGGCCAAGTGTTATGCATCCGATATGGCGGTGCGGCAAACCGCCGAGGCGGTGCAGATTTTTGGTGGCAGCGGCTACATCAAGGGCTACGAAGTTGAGCGACTGTACCGGGATGCAAAGATTACCCAGATCTATGAAGGAACCAACCAGATACAGAGGACCATAATCGCCAGGCAATTGCTGAAATAGGGGAACGACTATTTTGTCGAATTTCTTCGTTGTGCTCGAAATTTTATCCTCGAGATATTGAATGTATGCCTGTGGTAAAATTTCTCGCAGGCCTCGATCTTGAAACAGAATCTCTCGTTTCTGGACGAAACCTCTACATTGCAACAAAAGTCCAAGAGGCTTAGGAGGGCTCATTTAAGCAAAGCATGATCGAGGAGCCTGCTGAGCAGCTTTGCAGCGCTGAGAGTAGATTGCAGTGAGCAACGCAGCGTGAGCGGATGGCTTGGACTTCTGTAGCTGTGTAAAAAAAATATGGATTCAAAACCGACGACAGGAGTCACGGAGGTGCACCCATGCTGAACATTGACTACTCAATCAGGCCGGAAGGGTTGGGGGCTCAACTGGACAAGATGTTCGACCTTGCAGCTCAGAAGATCACCAGCATCGAGAACAGCTGGGATCCCTCCCGCGGCACCCCGGTGTTTACCATAAGGGGTGAATACACCTCCCGCGGCTGGACGGAGTGGACCCAGGGCTTTCAGTTTGGCTGTGCAATTCTGCAGTTCGATGCCACCGGTGATAAGACATTTCTCGACCTGGGCCGAGATCGCACCGTAGCGCATATGGCGCCGCATATCAGTCATGTGGGTGTCCATGATCACGGTTTCAACAATGTCAGTACCTACGGCAATCTGCTGAGACTGATGAATGAGGGCAGAATCGATGAAAATCTGCAGGAGAAACGATTTTACGAGTTGGCCCTGAAACTGACCGGCGCCGTTCAGGCTGCCCGCTGGACCGATGTTGTTGACGGCTTGGGCTATATCTATTCGTTCAACGGTCCCCATTCGCTCTTTTCCGACACCATCAGAACAGTTCGGGCACTGACTCTGAGCCATCAGCTGGGACACGTTCTGATGGGCGAGCAGGATGCCAAGATTAACTTGCTGAAACGCGGACTCCAGCATGCTGAGACCACGGCCCGCTACAACGTGTTTTTTGGAAGCGGTCGAGATTCCTACGATATCAGAGGGCGGGTGGCCCATGAAACGATTTTCAACGTCAGCAACGGCACTTACCGCTGCCCCAACACTCAGCAGGGCTACTCTCCCTATACCACCTGGACCCGGGGACTGGCTTGGATTCTAAGCGGTTACCCTGAGTTGATAGAGTACCTGGAGACCATAGACGAAGCACTATTCGAGGAATTACTGCCTCAGATCTATCCCGATAAACAAACAGTGCTCAATCGCTTCGTCGAAGTCAGCGAGGCGGTGGCTGAATTCTATATAGATCACTGTACGCCGGACGGCATAGTCTTCTGGGATACCGGGGCGCCAGGGCTGGGGAAACTGGGGGATTATATGAACCGCAGATCTGATCCATTCAACGATTTCGAGCCGGTTGACTCGTCTTCGGCGGCGATCTGCGCCCAGGGTTTGCTCAGGTTGGGCAGGTATCTAACCAGCTGCGGTGCTAAAGACAGAGGACAGCGCTATTTGCAGTCCGGCCTCAGCCTGGCTGCAACCCTGCTGGATGAGCCGTACCTGTCTTTTGATCCGAACCATCAGGGGCTGTTGCTTCACTCGGTCTATCACCGGCCCAACGGCTGGGATCATGTACCCGAGGGGAGTAAAGTGCCCTGCGGGGAGTCATGTATGTGGGGGGATTACCATTTGCTGGAGCTGGGCGTCTACATCCAGCGTCTGGCTGAGTCGACGACCTACCACAAGTATTATCTCGATTAGTGACTACACATAGCATATAAGTCAAACTCATCTCATATGGCAGCGCAGCTCGCTGCGCTGGTTGCTCACAGTCTCCGCCTGCTCCTCAAGCGCATCGAGCCTGGATGAGCGGCTTGAACTTAGGTCACCAGGTATGGATTGTTGCAGATCAACCGTGGGTTAATAGATAGACAGCGAGGCACTATGACAGCACCAATACGATGGGGAATATTAGGGGCAGGAGAAGTATGCGAAGTGAAGAGCGGCCCTGCCTTTCAGAAGGTCCAGGGAGCAGAGTTGGCGGCGGTGATGCGCCGTGATGGTGAGAAAGCTGCCGATTTTGCCCGTCGCCATCAGGTTGGTAAATGGTACGATTCGGTAGAAGTCCTGCTGGGAGACCCCGATATTGACGCGGTGTATATCGCCACACCGCCGCGCTATCATTTGGAGCACTGTCTGGCAGCCTTGGCGGCCGGTAAACATGTCTACCTGGAAAAGCCAATGGCAATGAACGCATCGGAGTGCGCAGCCATTATTGAAGCTGAAAAAAAGAGCCCAGGGAAAGTGGCGATCGCCCACTACCGGCGGCAGCTACCGGCGTTTGTTAAAGTGGGTGAGCTGATCAGAGATAAAATGATAGGCGAGGTCCGGTTGGTCGAGGTCAATTTCTTCCTGCCCGAAGAAGAAAATGCGCTGGTACCAGATGCCAAAGACAACTGGCGCTTGAATCCGGAAGTCTCGGGCGGCGGCCTGTTTCACGATCTGTCGCCCCACCTGCTTGATCTGCTGCTCGTCTATTTCGGTAAACCGCTGGAATACCATGGATTCTCCAAACGGTTGAACCCGGCTGCAGCAGCCGATGATTTTGTTCAGGGGACTATACTGTTCGACAACAATATAATTTTTCGCGGCTGCTGGTGTTTCAGCGTTGCCCCCTGTGCGGTGTCGGAACGGCTGGTTGTTACCGGCAACAAGGGTGTGGTTTCGGTACCGTTTTTCGGTGATGAGGTACGTCTCTGCACGGCTGGAGAAGAAACGGTGCAGACGTTTGACAATCCCGTCAATATTCAATTGCCGATGATTGAAGCGGTAACCAACTATTTTCTGGGTCGGCAAGACTGTCCCTGCAGTACAGCAGATGGGCTGCAGGTGATGGAAATTATCGACAATTTTACCTCCTGAAAAGCAGTAACCTGTAGAGGTGGCTATGAACATAAAAAAAGCATTGGTGGCCGGCAGCGGCCAGATGGGACCGGGAATCGCTTATACCCTCGCCTCGGTAGGGTGTGAAACGAAAATTTTTGGCCGCTCTGCGGAAAGTGTTGACAAAGGCATGAGTGCTTATTGCCAAATTCTGGAAGTTTTGAGCGCTGAAGGCTGCCTCGCTGCCGACCGGGTTGCGCCGCTCAAAGCGCTGGTGAGTGGAACAACAGAACTCGAAGCCGAAGTTGGTGGAGCAGATCTGGTCATCGAATCGATTCCGGAGAACCTGGAACTCAAACGGGAGTTCTTCCACCGGGTCGAGCAGCACTGCCCGCCTGCAGCCATCCTCACCTCCAACACATCGGGGATACCGGCTACCGATATAGCTGCCCAGTTGGGAAAACCGGATCGCTTTGCGGTAACCCATTTCTGGAATCCGCCCCATCTGATGCCCCTGGTGGAGGTTGTCAAGGGTGAGAAGACCTCGATGGCCACGGTGGAGACCCTTAGCGATCTGCTTAGCCGAGCCGACAAGAAGCCTGTCAAGGTCCTCAAGGATACACCCGGCCAGTTGGGTAATCGACTGTTTCAGGCCTTACTCCGGGAAGCCATGTATATTGTCGAGGAAGGTATTGCCTCGGTGGAGGACGTGGACACCGCCATCAAAAACGGATTGGGCAGGCGGTTCCCGGTTTATGGTCCACTCGAGCACAATGATGTGGTCGGCCTCGACACACTCTATGCCATTCAGAGCTATATCTGCCGCTCGCTCTGCAGCTACGTTGAACCGCCTGCGCTCTTAAAGGATAAATTCGACAGCGGTGAGCTCGGGGTGAAAACAGGTAGAGGCTTTTATGACTGGCAGGTCCGCGACAGCGATGAACTTATCGAAAAGAGAAATCAGTTTCTGCTGGATCTGCTGAAAATGGAACGTTCGAGAAAATCATAAGGCTGACAACCACAATCAGCATTGTCCGGAAATCATCACCCACGAAGGGTTGAGAAAATAAGCTGATCATTCACCTAAGAAGGGAGGAACACATGGATATAGATCTTCAAGGAAAAACGGCACTGATAACCGGTGGAAATCTTGGTATCGGCAGGGGCGTGGCGCTTGCCCTCGCCCGTTGCGGGGCTGAAGTGGCCCTCACCTATTTCTCGCATCAGCAGGAAGGCGAGGAGACGGTAAAAATGATCGAGGGGATGGGGGGCAAAGCCCATGCCTTTAAACTCGATGCCACCGACAGCGCTCAGGTTAATCAGGTGGTTGATAGGGTTGCCGAGACCCTGGGCGGCCATATCGATATTTTGATTAATAATGCCGGCCACTTGGTCGGACGTTCAACGATTGAGGAAATGAGCGATGAACACTGGCACAAAATAATGGATGTCAATCTCTCCTCAACTTTCTACTGCACCCGGGCCGTGCTGCCCTATATGAATAGTGGTTGGGGACGGATCGTAAACATGTCGTCGCTGGCAGCTCGCAACGGCGGGGGAGACGGTGCCGTGGCCTATGCCGCATCCAAAGGGGCGATTATCGCCTACACCAGAGGATTGGCGAAAGAGGTGGCAGGAAAAGGGATCACGGTCAATGGACTGGCTCCCGGGCTGATTCTAGAGACCCCTTTCCACGAAAATTTCAATACCGATGCCGGCATCCAGGGAGCCATTAACGCCACTCCGTTGAAACGGGGCGGGACCCCGGCTGATGTAGCCGGAGCGGTGGTCTATTTCGTATCGGAACTGGGTGCTTTTATCACCGGTGAAATCATTGAAATCAACGGTGGTCTCTATTTTGCCTAATGATTGTTGTTTTCAATCTGAACGATCGATAAAATGGTCATGCAAAAAGTTCGAGAGCCATCAGTAACTTACTTCGAGTATCGATTATGAGTCCGACCCTGCCAACCTTATGCGGCTCGATGGCCGCTCATCCTTACAGGCTGGCGGTGGAGTTGCATAATGCCGCCTACAGGGAGTTGGGACTGGACTATACCTTCGTCTACTTTGGAATTACCGATCCTGCCGCGGGTATCGAGGCCATACGGACGCTGGGAATCAGGGGCATGAACGTATCGATGCCGTTCAAAGCTGCGGTCATTCCTTACCTTGACCGTCTTGATCCAGCGGCGCGAGCCATCGGAGCAGTCAATACCATTGATCATCGCGATGGGGTATTGACCGGCTACAATACCGATTATATCGGTGGAGTCAAAGCTCTGGAAGAGGTGACCAGCCTGGCAGGGACTCGAATCGCTCTGCTTGGCGCCGGCGGCGCCGCCAGGGCAGTGAGCTATGGCTTGGCGGAGAAAGGGGGAAGGGTGACGGTATTCAACCGGTCTGTTGAACGGGCCCGGCAGCTGGCGGATGATTTTTCCCTGAGGCTCGGTGGATCACTTCATGACTTCCCCGGTTGTGATGGGTTCGACATTCTGGTCAACTGCACTGCGGTAGGTTTCCGGTCAGCGGACGATAGTCCCGTGGAACAGATCGCACTGAACCGTGACACCATCGTCATGGATGTGGTCTTCCTGCCTTCAGACACGAAACTGCTGCGTTCTGCCGAGGCTGCCGGCTGCAGGACTGTCCGAGGGGTGAAAATGCTGCTTTATCAGGCCTGCGGGCAAGTTGAACTCTACACCGGCTGCCCGCCCCCGGTGGCCATTATGGAGCAGGTGATCGAGCGGGAAGTCAGAAATCTGCAATAGGTCGGCTGTGTTCTGGACCTGAATCGATCTGATCCTTTTTCAGGAGTTTGCCACCCATTTGAGGATATGGGTGGCCACTGCCACCAGTTCGCCGTGCTGATTGGTAATCTCAATACGTGACAGGGAGCGGTTCTTTTCCTGGTCGATGGCTTCGATCTCATAATTAACCGTGATCGTGTCATTGATGAATACCGGCTTCAGAAAGCGGATACGGTCATAGCCCAGTGAGACGGCTGTCATATTCTTGTTTTCCGAAGGATATGTCTGCAGGATCATGGTCGATGCCGTCGACGCATAGCCAATCAGCAGGGACCCGTGAGCGATGCGTCGACCATAAGCGCTGCTTCTCATGAACTCACGGTCCACATGGTTGGGGGAGAAATCGCCGGTGATACCGGCAAAAAGATAGATATCGCTTTCTCCCACGGTTTTCGAGAACGTGACCCGGCAGCCAACTGCAAATGTCTGTGCTTCCATCTCCTGGCCTCTGTAAGTGTAATAGTTCTGAGCCATTTGCAAAACGATCTTTTCGCCCAAACTCTGCGTTATGCTCAAAATTTTATCCTCGGAATATCAATCATATGCCTGTGGTAAAATTTCTCGCATGCCTTGATTTTGAACGAAAATCTTAGTTTTGCAAAAGGCTC
>CAJQNS010000222.1 GCA_905479735.1 uncultured Desulfofustis sp. | reverse complement strand
CCGGCTGGTCTCAGCATGTATGTAAAATCAGTCCACAAGTGCCGGTGCGTTCGATATAAATCGATCAAATACGCTGGGCTGGCACCAGTTGAACTGATGAACTCCTCGACAGAATTCTTTACACCTCATCCGAAGGCGCTTATGTAATTAACCGCTGTTACGCCTCAAAGGCAGTCGAGTTTCTGCAGCGACTGCCGTCTATATAGTAAAACGATGACCAGCCTTCCCGCCGCTCATCGTAGCATAAGATAATTCCCCACCCTGCCGTGTCTATAGGACAAGTTAAACCTATCGTAATAGGTGGGACTCGCATGAAGACCTCTGGTAAGTCTTACGACCTTCCATCCGAAAACAGTGGTAAGTCCCTTTTTTTGGGAGTTGGCTCAACAACACTACAAATCACCAACAGCGCAGGGAAAATCCAAACCTGGGCCGGATTCCGGTCCGGTCGTTGGTACACCACTCTTTATTTCAAAATTACAACGCTATAGCAAAAGTCCCGAAGATCTCTTTACCAATATTGTAGCAGATTTACACCAAAACGAAAGCAAAAACTCCAGGCCCCTATCCCTCATCCACCAGAACGAAATCAAGCCGATTGCTGAGTTCCTCGAGTTTGGCTGCAGTGTCTTGTTTATAGCTGCTATGTTCCTGTTTCAACTTAATATAATTTGAAGCAAGATTGAGACAGGCCATCACCGCAATTTTACTAACCGGTATTGTTCCCCCGGGCTTATCCCCACCCCCGATCGATTCAATCTGCTCTCTGACCATTGACAGGATACTCTCCATCTCTTCTTCAGAAGCACCAGTGTAAAAGGCAAAGTTCTGACCCAGAAGGGTGAATTTTACCAATCTCTCGGACTCTGACATGGTCTATTGACGTATTTTGTTCCCTTTTTCAGGTTGGTCTGACAATGTGCTATCAGGTCAACCGCTGAACAGCTTCTTCTGGGCTTTGGCGCCACGATCTGCTTTTTTCTTCTTTTCCGCCGGCGGTTCCTCGTCCTCCGCATCTTCCTCAGAGTCGTCCTCTTGGCCTTCATCAGCCGAGGATTTGTCACTGCCCTCTACCTCTTCGAGCTCCGTCTCCCACTGTTCAATCTGACCGATGAGACTGTTGACACGGTCACGCATTAGGCCCCGATCAGAGTCAAGTGAGTCAAGTTCCTGCTTGTATTTCTCGTTTTCCGTCTGCAGTTCAACAAGGCGTGTTTCGATATTCTGCTTTTCCTTCTTCAATTCTGCATAGCCGGACAGCAATCGCTCAATATACTGTTCCAGACGGATAAGTTCGTTATCGCTTCCCATATTTTTCCCTCAATTGTTCATTGACGATAAATTTGACTATACCACGGTACTTGAACACCGCAACCTCTATTGGAGGGCACTTCAAAGTTGTCGATTGGCCCCTCATCTGACGTAACTCCAGCTCAATGGTTTATGATTCTCATAGGGCATATACCCGTGAAAAATTCTAGGATCTTCATCGAAAACCAAAGGCAGAAAATATTTATCCCCTTCCCACATCGGCAAACTCAGAAGTTTGTCAACTTCATACCAAAGAAGACTCCCCTCCTTGTTCGTTGAATAAAGTGCGCCGCTGAATTTTTCTATCCGATAAATAAAACCGAACCAGTCCTCTCCCTCAGGACCGAATCCGGTCCAGTTTATTGTCCCCCTGAGCACGACCTCATCGCAGATGATACCGGCCTCCTCCTTTATTTCTCTGCAGATACAGTCATGAATGGATTCCTGAGCTTCCATCTTACCGCCAAGCCCGTTGAACTTGCCGAAATGGGGGTCGTCTTTTCTAGAGTTACGGTGGACAAGAAGGGTTTCCTTCCTGTCTTCCGATAAGATGTAACCAAGAGTCGCCATTATCGGGGTGTACACGTCATCACCTTGTAAATAGTTTGGTCGCAGATGACCTATTTTTTTAGTTATTTATGTTATTTAGCAATTATTTCTTGGGGTGGGGTTGCTGATTTTAGCCCGAGCCAGGCTAAAATTCCATTTGTGGTACTTATTTTGGGGAAGCACTTTTGTCAAGATTCTTGAAAAATCTGATCTATCTCTTCCAGTGCGTCTTTGTAATCTGCATATTTATCTTTAAGTGCGCTGCGGCTGCGCTTTGTTTTCGCTGCCACGATATCAACAGCAGAATCTAGAGACTTACCTTTTTTGACGAGCCTATGAATTTGCTCTACTTCCTCGATCTCAACGATCCAACCCTCTGGCTGGCGACTTCTGTCTTTAATCAGGTTGATCAGATAACTTCGAAGTTGCTTGTCTAACAGATCATTAGACTTGTTCAGTCTATTAATTTGCGACAACAGCATATTTTTGAAGGAAGGCTCTTTCATATTCTGGGCCTCATAGACAAAAATTAGATGATAGATCGACCTTGCCAATAATTCTACTTTGCCCTTATTCTGTAGTCAATTTTATCTGTGTGCCCCCCATAAGACTGTAAAATAAATTCGAACCCGCCTCAGGTTTAAAAATAGTTGGGCAGCAGACTGATCTATTAAGACTTAATCCACTATTTGATAGTAAAATCTGTAGCCATAGATCGAACCTGGTTCCAGGAAGTATGTCGACTTGTAGTCAAGCTATGTGGCCGATGACAGCCCTTCTCACCATTCTGTGAACAGGTTTTTTGGTGCCACAATGGGATAATTTATGCTTGAAAATTGTTATCTTAAATAGTTTTACCCCCCTATGGACAAAGGGATTCAGAAGGAACGCCCAGGCTAAAAACTTCCCTCTATATCGGTGATTTTATTTGATTTAATACAAAATATCAGCTTGTTATTGTTATAAATTGCATTACAATTGTCTGCACCGATTGACGAGTTGTTTTTTCGGTAGGGAACAAAGATATATAAACCGGCTGATAATTAAAAATCATCCTACACTGGAGTGTGATAAAACTGCTCCGCGGTCGCTGCACCGCATCTCAAAATGTCAGACCTGCGCTTTTTTTCATGACTCCAGCCCCATCCAAAACGTCAGTGGCTTCGATTCTCAGCGCCCTGATCGCTGCGCTCTGCTTCAGCCTGCTCCTCGGGGCAACTTCAGCACATGCCCAGGCAGACCCACATAAATTCCCGGAATATAATATAATTTCAACAAACGTTGCGTTCTGGGAAAAAGTTTACTCCACCTATTCGGTAAATACCTCAGTTATCCATGACCAGTATTATCTCAACCGGGTATACGCCACTGTCACCCTGCTCGAAGATGGGTTTCCCAATGCTCGGAAACATAACAGACAAAAAATTAAACAGATCAAGGATCACGTCAGGTCGATTCTGCTGAAACTGGCAAATAATCCCCACCCGCAAAGCAGAGAAGCAAAACGAATCGCCGCCCTGTTTCCCGCCTCCGCGAAATCCTCGACGTACAGGCAGGCCGCCGAAAACATAAGGGCTCAAACAGGACTGAAGGAAATGTTCATAGAGGGAGTGGTGAGATCGGGCGCCTACATGAATGAGGTGAAAAAAATTTTTGATGAATTCGGTCTACCCGAGGAGCTAGCCTATCTCCCCCATGTGGAATCCTCCTTCAACCCCAAGGCGTTCAGCAAATTTGGCGCAGCCGGTATGTGGCAGTTTACCCACAGTACCGGCAAGGAGTTTCTCACCATAAACTACATTATCGACGAACGCAGAGATCCGCTTATCTCCGCCCGGGCCGCAGCCAAGTTCCTCAAACGCAACTACCAGCAGCTCGGCACCTGGCCGCTGGCACTGACTGCATACAACTATGGACCTGCCGGCATGAAGCGAGCCTTGAAACAGGAAGGAAGTTACGAGAAAATTTTCAGGAACTATAAGAAGGGGCATTTCAAATTTGCTTCACGAAACTTTTATTCAGAGTTTCTGGCTGCAGTAAAAGCGGCCCAAAAATTGGAAAACTCAGGACTGGTGGTGGAAAAACCGTTCCGGGCAGTAACGGTGAAATTGCCGGCTTACACGCGGGCCGATAAACTCTGTGATTATCTTGGAATCAATACGGAACTACTGCGGAAATACAACCCGGCCCTGCGTGATCCCGTTTTCAAAGGCACCAAGTATATACCCAAGGGGTACGTTCTGAAGTTGCCCTATCGCTTCAACAACAGCAGAATGCTGACCGCCGCCCCACCCTCAATCTTCAGTTCCCAGCAGAAGCGCTCCAAATTTTACCAGGTTCGTTCAGGCGACTCGGCCGGCGCCATCGCCAGGGCCCACAAAGTCTCTCTCCAGGAACTCATTAGGGCCAACAACCTCAACTCCAAAGCGGTTATTCGCGTTGGCCAGAACTTGCGAATCCCAACATCTGCAACTCACACCTCAAGTCTACCGGAAGTCGACAGCAGCAGCACCTATACAGTGCTCAAAGATAACAAAAAGCTGCCGCCATCCGGTCTCTTGCAACCTGTCGTTGAGCAAGATCTGACGGTGGCCGGTAACCTAAAAGTCTCAAACCAGCAGAGAGAAAGAAACTTGCTCGTCGGCACCATCGAAGTCCAGCCTGATGAGTCGATTGGCTTGCTGGCAGACTGGCTAAAGGTGACGCCAAATTCCATTCGCATCAACAACAACCTGTCCAAAAACAGAGGAATTTATCCAGGTCAGAAGATCAAACTCGATTTTATCAATACGAAAATTACCTCGTTCGAAGAGAACCGTTTCGATTTTCACCAGGAGTTGCAGGAAGATTTCTTTAATTCATACCAGGTTGTCGGCTTCACCAGCTACCAGGTGAAAAATGGTGATACCATCTGGGAGCTTTGTCGAACGCGATTTTTCGTACCACTCTGGCTGATGAAGAAATACAACGAGAATCTCGACTATACCCGCCTGGAGTTATCAAGTAAGCTTCGGGTGCCGATACTGCGGGAGATATGATATTTTCTGCTGAACAGTAAAAAATGAGGTAGAGGAAAGGTCTATGGATATCAGCAAGACCATTGCCGATTTAAAGGCCCGGCCAGATTTCAGCGACAACGTCGGCATGCTCCTGGTCCATAACGGAACTGTTCGAGGTTGGTCCCGTCAGGATCGATCTTCGGTATCGGCAATTGAGGTCAAGGCCGATGCTGATCGAATCGCCGTGCTCAGACAAGAATTTTTACAATGTCCGGGAATTTATGATATTGTTATCGAAGCCCGGTCAGGGCTTCTCAAGCCCGGTGACGATCTTCTCTTTATTGTTGTTGCAGGCGACATCAGAGAGCATGTAAAACCGGTTCTTGCCGATCTGCTCGACAAGATCAAGAGCGAGGCAGTGATTAAAAAAGAGCTGAGCGATTAAACGTCGCGCACGAGGGATTCCAGAAGGTCATGTCACTTACATCTCAAGCGGGTCGTTCGGATAAACTGGCAAGCAGAAAAGTAAATAAAAGCAAAATTTTCACCTGGGCCGACAATGTTCCGACAGACGGATTTGCCCCTTTGCGCTGGTTGCACAAGCTTGCCAGGATAATTCTGATCAGCCTGCGGGAGATGAATGAAAATGTACTGACCCTGCGGGCCGGATACCTGACCTATGCGATGCTGCTGTCCATGGTCCCTATTCTGGCGATGAGCACCGCAGTGGTCAAGGGGCTCGGTGGCGGAGATCAACTCCGTGAAATCGCCTACGCTTACATCAATACCCTGGAAGACACCTCAACTACTTTTACCATCCCCTCTTCCTCCGATAGTACTGAAACGGGTCAGGAGGAGGACCAAGGTGAAAAATTTGTCGATCTCACCACCCATCTGCGCTCTGCCGCCGACAAAATTTTCAACTATGTGGACAAAACAAATTTCGCCACCCTTGGCACCTTTGGTATGGTGGGCATCTTTCTCTCGGTGATCCTGGTACTGGGCCAGATCGAAAAATCGCTCAATGTCATCTGGAAGGTCAAGGACGGACGCTCATTTTTACGAAAAGTTGCCGACTACATTGCCTTGATGATCCTCTTTCCGATCTCGATCAATGTAGCCCTGGCCTCCGGTGCGATGGTGGAGAGCCAGGCTTTGAGTGTGCATCTGGATAAGTTTCTGCCCATCGCCTGGATTCAGACGCTGCTGCTCAAAGGAGTTCCGGTTCTTTTTCTGAGCCTCACCCTGTATGTCATTTATATATTTTTCCCTAACACTAAGACAGGGGGAATACCGACCATGATCGGCGCCTTCGTGGCCGGCTTCTGCTGGTTCCTGACTCAGAATATTTATATCAGTATGCAGATCGGCGTTGCCAAATACAACGCGATCTACGGGTCTTTTGCCACCATCCCGCTGTTTCTCGCCTGGGTATGGTTGGCCTGGCTCTTCGTGCTGATCGGCGCCCAGATTGCCTACGCCATTCAACATGAACCCGCCTACCATTTCACCACCCAGAAATTCGAACCGGCCTTGCGACTCAGTGCCGCCCTCGACGTCTGCAAGACTGTCGGCGAGCGCTTCAATTCTGCTGAACAGACACGAAGCGAAGATCTGCTCGACAATAACCCTGACTATTCTCCAGAGCTTGTCGGGGAAACGGTGAACACACTGGTAGATGCCGGTCTGCTGCACCATTCCAGCGAGACAGGTGAGCTCATACTGTCACGGCCGCCCCAAAAAATATCCAGCCGTTTTATCGTTGAAACCGTGCTGGGCAGCGAGACACCGGCCACGTTTGGCGGCGACCAGGCGACCCTGGCCGTGGAGGGGGCAGCAGATAGATTTGCTGACCTGGATCCAGCCGAGAGTCCATTAGGCAAACCACACCCCACGGATCACTCCTCTGAACAGCCCCCTGCTGACGCTATAGAGGGTGGCAAAGCGAAGATGGAAGTCAAGACGGGGCCTTAAGAGACAGTGAACTGAGTTTCCTCCTCTGCCGAGCAGTTCAAGTTCACCTTGCTGCATTCGGGTAGTTCGAGGACAATGGTGGTGCCGACCTTTTTCTGAGATTCCACCAGAATCCTGCCGTGGTGCGCCTCGATGATCCCGTTGCAGAAAATCAAGCCAAGCCCGCTGCCGGTTTCCCCCTTGGTTCCCTTGCTACTTGTCTTGATATCGGATCTGAACAGATTCTCTACATATTCACGGCTCATCCCCTCGCCATTGTCCTTGACGGCAACGCTCATGGTCCGCTTGGAATCCGGCAGATAGAGTTCGACCGTACCGCCCCGCTGGCTGAACTTGATGGCGTTGGACATCAGGTTATTGAGGACCACAAAATAGAGATGTCGATCGGCATAGACTTCCGCCTCTGGAGGAACGGAGTTTTTCATTCGGATTGCTTTATCGAAAGCTTGGTTGATAAAGTTCTGAACCACCTCACTGGCCATCTGATGGACATTGAAGAATGATTTTTCAAGCTTTAGACCGCCGGTCTCCAGCCGATCCATGGACAGCAGATTGTCAATCATCTGCAGCATTCGCTGCCCGTTGATGACGATATTCTCCAGAAACTGGCGATGAATCTTGTGGGAAAAATGCTCCCGCTCTAAAATCCTTTTCAGCATCTGGGTCATCGAATAGAAAGGAGATTTCAGATCATGGGCCACCAGAGCCACCAGACGGCTGCGCATGCCCATGGCCAGCTCAGCCTGGCGGCGGGCTTCCTGTAGAAAATGCTCGATGCTCTTCTGCTCGGTGATATCGATGGCTATCTCCAGCTTCACAAAACGGCCGTCCGACCATCTGATAGCCTGATCTTTGGCCCGGTACCATTTTTTGTTGAACGGGTTCTGGTATTCCCATTGATAGGGTTCGAGCGGCTTCTCGGCGTCGGCAAGCAGGCGCTGGTTGTTGCAAAACATGCAGGGTTTGTCTTCGGCCGAATGAATGAGTTGGTGACACTTTTTACCCACCGGATCAAAACCGAACAAATTGCGCAGATAATCGTTGGCAAACAGTATTTCATGAGTTTTGAAATCGACGACATAAATAATTCCCTCGATGGTCCCAACGATGCCCGACAACAGCTCATTGGACTGTTTGAGTTGGGCTTCGGCTTCCAGCCGTTCGGTAATTTCACCGCTGAGCTGGCGATTTCGTTGGTCGAGTTCTCGGGTCCGTTGACTGATCTTCTCCTCAAGTTGGGCAAGATGATCTATCTGCTGGATGTATCTAAATTCTTTTTCCTTCTTTGCATTGATTCGATATTTGGCCAGCAGAAAGCATACTATGCCAAAAAGCACCAGCAGGATAGCGGCGCCATGCTTGAGCGGAATTGCTTCTATCTCGTTTAAGTGGAGAGAGATAACAAGCAGAACAAGACCGGCAAATCCCCAGAGAAAAAGCAGGATGGCCTGTCCGACAATTCCTGTAAATATCCTTTTTAGACGCAGGTCTCTGGAGGATTTTTCAGCCATGGTACCTAGTTTCCAGGGATGATTAGGATGGGCCCCTTATCGAGTTATCGCAGCGCCTATGAAAGATGTTCATCAATCGGCCTGCTGTACTGTGGAGTTGTGGAGAGAATCGATAGGAAAGGATAACTACGATTTCAGGGTACCGCAAATATTGTAGTTCCCATTGAGTAATTCACCTTCAATTTTGTTACGAGCGGTCAAACTCACGGCTGATGCGCTGCCACTGTTCGCCGATCCGCTCACCGCTGGCAACGATTCTGTCGACCATTTCCCGTTGTTCAGCAGATAATTCATCGGTTCCTGATTCGAGCAGCAGTTCAGCGTAATTTATCACTGCGTTGAGGCTGTTCGTCGTTTCGTTCACCGTTTGGGAGAGCAGGTCGTGGTCGGCCTCTCCAGGCGCATCCCCGTTCTGATCAGGCGACTGCCGACTGGCCAGCATGGTGTTTACCGACTCGACCAGCACCTGCAGCTCCCTTCCTGCCTCGGGCGGGCATTGAAAGTGCTGCACCTCTTCGACTTCTCCAGCCGTAGCCTGACGGGATAGTTCAAGCAGCGGGCTCACTCCTCTTTTATAAAGAACAATGAGCACGAAGCTGGCGCAGCTTATCAGGATACCCATCGTGCCGATCACCGTGAGCTGAAAGCTGATCACCGAATTCCTGATGTGGCCTGTAATGATACGGTCGACCTTGATCAGATTTTCCCCGATCCGCCGCATTTCCCGCTGCAGTTCGAGGCCGGCCGTTTTTTCTGACTCTGCCACCTCCAGTCGGCGCAGACCGATAACCAGCCCACTCAGATCTATGGTATCGGCCATTGCCAGTTTGTACTGGGCGGGAATCATCTTATAATCGTACAGTTTAGAAACCAGGGTGTTGAGCTGTTCGATATCGGGAATTATGGTCTTGAGTTCTTCAAAGCTGCCGCTGATCATCATTTCAGTAACCTGATCCCGAATCGTACTGAAGCCAAACAGCGTCCGCTCACTGAGGCTGCTGATCTCGGTGTACTGGTCATTGAGCCGGTACTGACGGACGCCTAGTACAATGACCAGCAACAACGACATGCCGATGATGACAAAACTGAGGTATAAAAGAGACTTGACGGATCTGAACATATTGGTTTTCAGGCTTGGACGGCACCGGTCTCACAGGCGTCGGCAGGTTCGTTCTCCATCTGGAATTCATATTTCTTTTTGACCGAACATGAATAGATGATGTCGAACTCTTCGCCATCAACTGTTTCCACCTGCATGAGAATATCAGCCAGCACTGAGAGGAATAATCGTTCGTTGCTCAGAATGGCGACCGCTTCGGAGTAACACTCATCGAGAAGATTTCTGATCTCTTTGTCCACCTGATTTTCGGTGCGTATACTCATAGCCAGACGATGGTTAGTCGATCCAAGAAAGTCGCCGTCGTCTATCATGTAGACCTGCGGCCCCAAGCCCTCACTCATCCCCCATTTGCAGACCATACTGGTCGCCAGTTCGGTGGCCTGCTGAATATCGGACTGCCCGCCAGTGGACTTGATGCCGAAGACCAGTTCTTCGGCGGCCCGGCCTCCCATCAGCGTCGTTATCCTATTCTTGAGGTATTGTTTCGAATAGGCCTGCCGGTCGTTCACCGGCAACTGTTGGGTTTGGCCAAGGGCACGGCCTCGGGGAATGATGGTGATCTTGTGAACAGGATCACTGTCCGGCAGCATTTTGGCAACGATGGCATGACCTGCCTCATGGAAGGCAAGAATGCGTTTATCACGCTCGGTGATTACCATGCCTTTACGTTCAACACCGAGCAGAATTCTGTCGCGGGCCAGGTCAAAATCGCCCTGGTCGATCTCCTTCTTGCCATGCCGGGCAGCAAGCAGCGCCGCCTCATTTACCAGACTGGCAATCTCTGCACCGGTGAAACCCGAGGTCATAACCGAAATATTCTCAAGATCGACATCTGGACTTACCTTCACCTTCCGGCAGTGGACATCTAAAATCTTTCTCCTGCCCTTGATGTCGGGTGGTACGATGTTGATTTGGCGATCAAATCGACCGGATCGCTTGAGCGCCGGATCGAGGATGTCAGGGCGGTTGGTTGCCGCCATTACGACGATGTTGTCGGTCGGGCTGAAGCCATCCATTTCCACGAGCAGGGCATTGAGGGTCTGGCCACGCTCATCGTTGCCGTCAGAAGAAGAGGATTTCCTGGAGGCTCCCACTGCATCAATTTCGTCGATAAAAACGATACAGGGGGCATTCTTCTTGGCTTCACCGAACAGATCACGCACCCTCTGGGCGCCAACTCCAACAAACATTTCCACAAAGTCTGAGCCGCTGAAGCTATAAAAGGGTACTCCGGCTTCGCCGGCAATTGCTCGAGCCAGCAGCGTCTTACCGGTGCCTGGTGGTCCCTGTAGTAAAACGCCTTTGGGCGCTGTTGCCCCAATTTCGTTGTAGCGTTCAGGATTTTTCAGAAAACCGACAATTTCCTGTAGCTCCTCTTTTGCTTCGGGTATGCCTGCCACATCATCGAAGGTGATCTGTTGCTGATCTTCGGCTCCGGGTGAGATCAACTTCTCGTTGGCAAACACCGAGGCAGGGGTTGCCGGCTTGATACGCAGAGACAGCCAGGAAACCAGCAGGAGCGAGACGGAGAAGACCAGCCCTATGCCAAAGAAGAGGATCTCGGTATAATCCTTGCGATAGGAAACCCTGATGGCGCCGGCATGCCAGCTTGATACCAGATAGGCCGGCTCCTGAACCACGGTCATATACTGATTGCCATCGTCAGTGGTCACCTGCACGACATCATCTTTGACCACCAGCGAGGTTACGCGTTTCGCATCAATGTCATTGAGCAGATCAGAGAAGTCCTTCTGCGCCAGCCTCGTTTCAAGATGGTAAATCATCCCGCTGATGAAGAAGGCAAAACAAAAAATGAAGTAAATCAGTAGATTTCTGACCAGTATCGCCATTGTCGACCAGCAGTATTTCTAGCCGGACTGTCGCACTGTTGCACGGCAGCCAATTTTTGTCTCATTTCAAATGATTACCAGACCATTACTTATCTTATACATCGAAATGTTCAAAGTTTAAAGTTCTCACTGCTGCGAAACGATGGGGACACAATACCTATGGTGTCCCCGATTGCTGTATCTCTGCTGTAATCAACACATTATAGGAAGAGGGACACCATAGGTATTGTGTCCCCGCAATTTAGACAAAAAAAGGGCCGTGGAACACATCGGTTCCACGGCCCTGAATACTTAATCAGTGCTTTTATCACATACCGGTCACTGCTTTGAACCAATCACCTACGAAAGCCAGCGGTCCGCCGCTTGCCGCCATACCGCCGACGATGCAGGCCAGACTCCAGAGACCGACAAGAGCCCCAAAGGCGGCAACGGTAATCACGCCGACTCTGGATATTTCTGTAGTCGCATCCTGGTTTATGGATGTCGTAGCATCAACCTTTTGTTTTACTCTGGTGCGCTCACTCATCTTGTCCACCCCTCTCATCAGGATCCGATAACCGCTCTAAACCAGTCAGCAACAAGTGCTCCAGGTCCGCCGCTTGCCACCATTCCGCTCACCAGGGCAATAGTCGCCCACACGCCTATCGCCAGAGAGCAGGCTCCAACAACAGCGATACCCACCTTATATACCTGCTCGTCTACTCTGGCAGTGCTTCTGGTTTGAGTTTTGGATTTTTTGAGAATTGCTGTTTTCATCTGGTGACCTCGTCTATTGGGTTGTTGTTGTCTGGTTCACTAATCAGTCTGTGTACTACATTGCATCACCTGTGCCACAATGTATAGCTCTACTAAAAAGCTACCAACAAAAGACCATAACCATTTGTATTTTATAGATATAATATTTTTATTCAGCTCTTTTGGGGTATCCGAAAGGAAATAATCAGGGCGGGATAAGATGCGCCGTACTGTTGCAGAAACTGTCGCGACGCAACGGTGCGCTACAATAAATGCAACACAACGCAACAGTTTGTCATGCGGTTTGAATTTCGAGCCGCTTCATTTTCCGATACAGGGTTGAGCGATCTATGGACAGCAATCTAGCGGCTTTTGATTTATTACCTCCAGCCTGTTCCAGAGCATCAAGCAGTTCCTGCCGTTCATCCTTTACTGTTGAGGATACTGCACTGCTGTGCCTTGGCTGTTCAACCGATCCCTCCATTGGTCCAGCCTCATTGACCGAGGTACGTGTAAGGTTTCTCACCAGGTCTTCGGGCAGATGCTCGACCAGTAGATTGGGCCCATCACAGAGAATGCAGCCCCTCTCCATCACGTGGCGCAGCTCCCTTACATTTCCAGGCCAGGAATAGGTGGTAAGTATTTCCATGGCCCGGTCGGAGACGCTGTGGATACGGCGGTCGTGTTTTTCACAGAAGAAAATCAGAAAATGATTGATCAGCAGAGGCAGACATCGGTGCCGGTCACGAAGCGGCGGCAGATTGATCTCGACAACCTTGAGCCGATAATAGAGATCTTCCCGAAATTGCCCCACCCTCACCTTCTCTTTAAGATCGACATTGGTGGCGGCGATCACCCTGACATCGACTTTGACGGGATTGTCGCTTCCCACCGGAGTGAAGGTCATCTCCTGCAGAAAACGAAGTAATCTGAGCTGCATTTTTGGCGTTATATCACCGACCTCGTCCAGCAGCAAAGTCCCTTTGTCGGCTTGGAGCAGCCGTCCCGGCCGATCTCGATCGGCGCCGGTGAACGCCCCTTTGCGGTGACCAAAAAGCTCACTCTCCAACAGATTTTCAGCCAGTGCAGCGCAATCCACTTTGATCAGCGGCATCGAGCTGCGGCCGCTTTCCTCGTGCAGAGCCTCGGCGGCCAGCTCTTTGCCGGTACCCGATTCTCCGGTAATGAGCACGGTTGTCTCAACCTTGCCGACATTTTCGATGAGTCGGTAAATTCGCTGCATCACTTCACTGGCCCCGACAAAACCGTGAAAATGATTACGGTCCTGCAGCGATTTCTTATCCTTGTTTACCGTTATATCCCGGGCTACAAGCACCGCTCCCAGCAATGAATTGTCACCGGTTTCCAGGGGGGCACCGTTGAGCAGGAGCATTTTCACCGAGCCATCCGGTTTGACACATTCCACCAGATGCTCGCGGATGATCTCTCCGGATTCAATTACCTTCCTGGCGTCTTTAAGACAGGCTGCTCCCATCTCGCCGGGTATTTTATCAACTCGATCGGCGACGTCCACATTGAAGGCCTCGAGCCATTTCTGGGCGGACTGGTTCAGTTTGAGGATATTGAGATCGTGGTCGACGGCGATAATTGCGTCCCTGACGGAGCTGATGATTGCCTCGAGATAATATTGATACCTCTCGTTTTTCCTGATGAGCTCCTGTTTTTCCCTTTCCAGCTCGCGGTACTTCAAAGCCTGGGCCACAGTCTTGAGCAGTTTTTCCTTGTTTACCGGCTTGGAGAGGTAATCGAAAGCACCGTAGCGCACTGCCTCGGAGGCGGAATCGAGATTAGGGAAACCGGTGATCATCACTACTGGACAGGTGATACCCGTTTCACGAATATGGCGCAGAAGGTCGGTCCCCTTGTCACCCTCCAGGACGATGTCGCTGATGATCAGATCAAAGGAATGGCTGTTGATCAACTCTATTGCCCGCGCCAGGGTTCCCGCCACTTTGACTCTTTCGTAGCCTTCACGCCGCAGAAACATCTCGAAGGTAAGACGCAGACTTTCCTCATCGTCGACAATCAGGATAGTGCTGTCACGCATCGGCTTCTCTCCTCGGGTCGTCGGCTGCGGGTATGTCGAAGATAATGTCGGTATACTTATTGAGAACAGAATCGACGCTCAGGGTACCACCGTGGTTCTGAATGATGCCGAAACTGATGCTCATTCCGAGACCGGTTCCCTGCCCCTTCGGCTTGCTGGTGAAAAAAGGCTCGAACAGCTTATCAAGAATACCCTGAGGTATGCCGGTACCCAAATCCCTAATCACCGTACGAATTCTGTCCTTTCCCTCCTCTTTGAGCTTTTCACAGGTGATGATTATTTTTTTATCGGGCGACGAATTGGGGTAGCGTTCGTTGAGTGCATATCTGCTGTTGTTGATCGCATTGAAGACCACCTGCTGGAGCTGCATGAAGTTGCCAACCACCAGGCATGCCTCACAGGAGAAGTTCTGTTCGACTGCAATACCCTCTTTACGAAGCTGGTGATCGACCAGCGACAGACATTCGCTAACCACTTCCCGAACGTCAACCTTACTGAGTTCATTTTCGTTTTCCCTGGCAAAGGAGAGAAGACTGTTGATGATATTGGCGATCCTCTCACCCTCACTGACAATTCTGGTGGACAACTCGGCCTGCAGGGACTCTGCCTCAGCGTCATCGAGCAGCAGTTGGGCAAAATTGATGATGCCGTTGATC
>CAJQNS010000221.1 GCA_905479735.1 uncultured Desulfofustis sp. | reverse complement strand
TAGAGTTGCCCGCCAAGGAGTATGCGCTGCTCGAATATCTAATGCGTCACCCGGAAAACATTGTCTCTAAAACATCGATACTGGAACAAGTTTACGATTATTCATTCGACCCGCAAACCAATGTGGTCGACGTGCTGGTCTTTCGTCTGCGCAACAAAATCGATCGGGATTTTCAGCAGAAATTGATACATACCGTCAGAGGCATGGGGTATGTGCTCAAATCCGAGGCCTAGCGGCATAAGTTCAATCCATCTATATATGCAGCGACAGTTTGGGGACGCAATCAACTCGCGGCCCCGAAATAGCGATTACTTTACTGCTGTGGTATGGTGGCCTCCGATATTCAACAGATTTTTCATAAGGACGCGAGCATGACGACCATCACCGTAGGCACCCGCAAGAGCAAGCTTGCCATGTGGCAGACAGAAGCGGTCTGCAGGATGTTAAACGAACGTGGAATTACCACCGTCATTTCGGCGATGGAGACCAAAGGGGATAAGATTCTCGACCGATCCATCGCCAAGATCGGCTCCAAAGGGGTGTTCACCGAAGAACTCGAAGAGCAACTCGCCGACGGTTCAGTGGATATTGCCGTACATTCGGCCAAGGATATGCAGTCAACCCTGCCAGATGAATTCGAGTTGATTGCCTATACCGAGCGCGAGAAAAGTCACGATGTGCTGCTCGGATTTGCAGAGGTTGATCTGGAAAACAGGGAAAGACCGCTCACCGTTGGTACCTCATCAGTCCGCAGGGTTGCCATGCTCAAGCATTTTTACCCGCACCTGAGAGCGGTACCGATGCGGGGGAATCTGCAGACCCGAATAGGTAAACTAGAGGCGGGGGACTGCGACGTCCTGATGCTTGCCTTTGCCGGTGTGACGCGCATGGGCTACGATGATCTGATCGTCCATCAATTCAACCCCCAGCAGTTCACCCCACCGGTGGGCCAGGGGTGCATTGCCATCGAAGCGGCAACAGGCTTGTCGGCCCAGAAAAGGACCTTGATCAGAGATAGTCTCAACAACAAGGAGAGCGAGTGTTGCCTGAGAGCCGAGCGTGCGTTTCTGAGGAAGCTGGAAGGTGGCTGCTCGATTCCGGCTTTTGGTCATGCGGCCTTAAGGGGCGATTCTGTAGAACTGACCGCAGGGTTGGCCAATCTGGACGGCAGCTGGCTGCTGAAAAAAACGCTGAGCGGTTCGGTCGAAGAGCCGGAGAAGGTGGGCAGCGAGTTGGGTGAATTTATCCTCGCCAACAATGGCAGAGAGACGTTGGCCGCCATAAAGGCGGCGCTCAACGAATAGGGGACACAATACCTATCGTGTCCCCATTGAATAAAACAGCTTTATCGTCAAGTTCTAGCATCAGCAGGACACGATAGGTATTGTGTCCCCTATTAGGTCAACAACTCTTTACTCTCCTTGTTTCTGCCGCACCAGTTCCCGCAGAAAGTCAAGCCAGGCATCGAAGCCTTCACCGGTGGTAGACGAAAAGTCCATCACCTGCAGGGCGGGATTGAGGCTGAGTGCCTCTCTGCTTGCCTCTGCCACTTCGAAATCGAAATAGGGAAGCAGATCCGTTTTGGTGATCAGAAACAGCTGCGAACTGGTAAAGGCCTTGGGATATTTTGCCGGTTTATCGGGTCCCTCGGGAACGGATACGAGAACGACCCGTTTATGCTCGCCCAGATCGAAGGTGGCCGGACAGACCAGATTGCCCACATTTTCGATGACCAGCAGGTCGATAGCGTCTCCTCCCGGTTCTTTCTGAAGTTGATGAAAGCCTCTGTGAATCATCGAAGCGTCCAGGTGGCAGGCGCCGCCGGTGGTCAGCTGAATGGCCGGCACCCCCTTGGCTCTGATGCGTTCGGCATCGCGTTCTGTTTCGATATCACCCTCGATCACGCCAATCTTTATCTCGCTGCCGATTCTGTCGATGGTGTGTTCGAGCAGGGTTGTTTTTCCAGAGCCGGGGCTTGAAATGAGATTGAGTACGACGATATTCTCCTCGTCAAAATGTTCCCGGTTTGAACGGGCCATCGCATCGTTTGCTGCGAACAGCGACCGGTTGATGTCGACGATCACTGATTCGTCGTGGCTATAACCGAGTCCATGATCGTGACCATGATCATGAGTATGAGTCTGACAACCGCATGCATCACACATTAGTTCACCTTTATTTCATTTTAAGCTTTTCAATCTTTAGATTCACCAGCAGCAAAGACCTGCCAGTCAAAGAAAAAGTCGGAAGGGAAACGTTCTCACTATCTCCCGACAATGCGACACAGGACAGCTGATCACTCCAGTTCGTGAGAGTTATTCCATTTCAACCTGCTGCAGTATCAAATCATTGCCTTCCTCGGCAATAAGCAGATTATCGCCACACTCCGCGCACTCGTGGGGACGTTCACCTGCTGTTTTCTGCACACCTTGACAATTGCTGCAGCGGTAAGTCACTTCTGGGATGATGATCTCAAGTTTGGCATCCTTGACCAGTGCATCTTCTTTGGTCAGGATATCAAAGCCAAATTTGAACGAATCCACCACTACCCCGGAGAGCGGACCGATCACCATGGTGACCTTCAGTATCCGGGTCGTCTTATGTTGCCCGGCTATATCGTGGAGTTGGCCGAGCAACCCCTGAACAAGCGATATCTCATGCATGACGCAGCGTCAGATCAGCTTGTCCGCCGTTTTGCCTCGACGCCCAGTTCGGCCAGACGTTTGAGGACGATTTCACAAATCTCCTTTACCCGAGGCGCCACCACATCGGAGAGTTCGGTACTGGTGATGAGATCTTTGGGAACCACGCAGTAAAATTCAAGGGTTTCAGGCGCCGCATCCCGCAGCTTGCAGATCTCGAGAATTTCCAGCAGTCCAAGCTGGTGGGGAGACATGCGGGTGCTGATCTTGCCGGCTTTGACATCTTCGTTGGAGTAATAGTGCATGGAGCCCGGTTCCGCATCAATGTCGACCACATCGATCACCAGCACTGGATCACACTCTTCCAGGAACGGGCTCATGTAAATCCCGGCGGTGCCGCCGTCCCTGATCAGCACAGTATCGGGGAATTCGTAGTTTTCTTCCAGGTAGCGCACCGCATGGACACCAAATCCCTCGTCGCCGACGATCAGGTTGCCAATACCGAGAATGCCAATTTTCTTTTTATCTTCCATAATTTGCCGTTAACAGATTCTGGGGAGGGGTTCTCCGTGCAGCGGGGTGATGACCCGTGAGCCGCCGATGGGGGTGTTGATCAGAACGCGGCCGGCCTTGCCCTTTTCGAGTCTGCCTATGATCACCGCGTCCTTTCCTTCATCCTGCTGTTTCATCAATTCGAGAATATTGTCTGCATCTGCGCCATTTACCACTGCCAGACATTTACCCTCGTTGGCCAGGTAGAGCGGTTCCAGACCCAGAATCTCGCAGGCGGCCCTGACTTCTGCTCTGATCGGCAGCGCCTCTTCCTGCAGGACAATGGTAAGGGAGCTGGCCGCGGCAATCTCATTGAGCGTGGTGGCCACCCCGCCCCTGGTGGGATCGCGAAAAGTCCTTACCGAGTCGGGATAGCGGTCGAGTATGGTGTCGACCAACCGATGCAGGGGCATGGTGTCGCTTCTGAGATCTCCTTCCAGGGCAATGCCGGCCCTGCGGGTCATGATAGTGATGCCATGGTCTCCCATGGTGCCCGACAAAATGATCGCATCACCGGGAGTCCCGTTTTGGGACGATAGCGACAGCGACGCGTCGACAACCCCTATACCGGAGGTATTGATGAACACCTTGTCAGCTTTTCCTCGGGGAACCACCTTGGTGTCACCGGTAACGATGGGTACGCCAGATTCCTTGGCAGCCTGGGCGACCGAGATGATAATTCTTTCGAGATCTTTGAGGGGCATTCCTTCTTCGAGAATTAAAGCCAGACTCAAACATAGTGGCCTGCCGCCCCGCATGGCAAGATCGTTGATGGTGCCATGAACGGCAAGTTTACCGATGTCGCCGCCGGGAAAAAAGAGCGGGTCGACCACGTAGCTGTCGGTGGTGAACACCAGTTTGCCTGGTTGGTTGTCGATGACCGCGCTGTCTTCAAGGCCTTTGAGTACCGGGCTGTCGAGATATTTAAGGAAAAGACCGCTGATCAGTTCCTGGCTGGCAAGTCCGCCGCTGCCGTGGTCGAGAAGGATGGTGTCGTCTGACATGTTGTATTAATCCCTGGAGCAGGTTGCCGGCTATCCTAGCTGTCCCTAGCTGTCCCGCCCGTACTTGTAATAGGCAGCACAGGTGCCTTCACTGGAGACCATACACGGGCCGACC
The DNA here is from genome assembly GCA_905479735.1 of uncultured Desulfofustis sp. GTDB lineage: Bacteria > Desulfobacterota > Desulfobulbia > Desulfobulbales > Desulfocapsaceae > JABDQA01. The sequence continues at coordinate 10,795 of CAJQNS010000221.1, read as the reverse complement.
GGTGTGGAAGGTGTGCAGCGGCTGCCAAAGAGCGGGCATTGGGGAGGGACGGTTTGACCTTTTAAAATTTCGCCGCAGAGGCAGCCTTTGGGTTCCTCCGTCGGAACAAGTTCTATATCGAAGCGCTTCTGTGCATCGAATTTCTGATATTTTTCCCTGATTGCCAGGCCGCTGTTTTCTATCACACCCAGCCCCCGCCATTCCATGTCGATGGGCTCGAAGATTTGATCAACCATTGCCAGGGCACGTCTGTTGCCATCCCAGGAGACCACCCGGGGGTAGATGTTCTCGACTTGAGGTGTATTGGTGCCCACCTGCTTGGCCAGCAGAATCAGGCCATTGACCAGGTCGGCCGGCTCAAAGCCGGCCACGACGCAGGCCAGTCCCTGATCGACAAAGGGCTGATAGGCTCCAGCCCCGATGATGGCCGAGACATGGCCGGGACAAAGCAGTCCATTGATGTTGAGCTGGGGGTCCTGCATCAGGGCTTCGAGTGGGCCCGGAATTACTTTCTGGGTAGAAAAAACGCAAAAATTATCGATATCTTCATGGTAGGCGGCCAGGATCGTTGCCGCAATCCCTGGCGTGGTCGTTTCAAATCCAACGCCAAGAAAAACCACTGTATCCTCGGGGTTATTACGGGCCAGTTCCAAAGCGTCCATAGGGGAATAGACCACTTCAACCAGGGCGCCTCGGGCGGTGGCATTGGCCAGGGAGCCGTGGCTTCCCGGCACTCTGAAAAGGTCGCCGAAGATGGCCACCCGAACTCCGGGAATTTCGGCCATGGCGATGAAGGCGTCCATATGGGAGGCGGAGGTGACGCAGACCGGACAGCCTGGTCCTGAGACAATCTCCATCCCTGCGGGCAGGATCGACCTGATACCGTTACGGAAGATGGCCATGGTATGGGTGCCGCACACTTCCATCAGCCTTACCGGTTTGGTGACTGACTTCTTCAGTTTTTCAACCAGAGGCTTTACCAGGCTGCTGTCACGGTATTCATCGATATATTTCACGAATCATCCCCGGCCAGCAACAATTCTTCGGGCATATGTGAGGCCATTTCCCTGATCAATTCTATATTTTTCTTGGCTTCTTCTTCAATCAGCGAATGGATGGCAAAACCGGCGTGGACAATCACATAGTCGCCTACTTCAGGCCACCGATCAACGACGTCGAGTCGGATCTTTCTGCTCACTCCATCCATATTGACGACGGCAATCTGATTCTGGGTGAAATCGTCGGGATCGCCTTCAATCTTTTCAACTTTCATTGGTACTGCGAGACACATGTTGCATACCTCCTATCAAGGCCTGACCGATGGAAACGCCTCCGTCATTTATAGGAATGCGAGCCCCGGTGTATGGGTTCAACCCTAGTTCGGTCAAAGAAAATAACAATCCTTCCAGCAGAATTCCATTCTGCATCGAGCCGCCAGAAAGCACGACATCACGAATTCCTGTGGTTCCAGAGAGTTTCTCGACGAGGCGGGAAATACAACTGATCAGCCAGGAGTGAAACTGCAGCGCGATTACGGACCGGTCCATGCCGGAAGAAATATCGTCTAGGGCTTTCTTAACAAATTTTGAAGAATTTATCTCCCATCTTTGTTCTTTTTCTTGTTTCAAATAGTGTTCGACGCCTTCAATCTCTTCAACCAGTATATCTTTCCAACGGGTTGTCAATGAGCCGCGGGCCAGGGCCTCGAGCTGCATGGCAGCCTGTCCCTCGAAGGTGGAAACCGTATTGAGCCCGAGCAGAGCGGCAAAACCATCGAACAGGCGGCCGCAACTCGAAGTCAACGGGGTGTTGAAGCGGTTCTGCAGCATCTGCACAAGAATGTTTTTAGAGGCCGGATCGACACTGCTTAACAAGTCCATCATCCCGCACTCTTCTCCAAAAAGACGATAGAGCAGAGACACCCCCATGCGCCACGGCTCCTGGGCCGCTGCGTCGCCGCCGGGCAGCGGCAGGGGTTCCAGATGGCCGAGTCGTGAGAAACTCCGCAGATCGGCCTGCAAAATCTCGCCTCCCCAGATGGTCCCATCGGTTCCATAGCCAGTGCCGTCCAGCACCACAGCCAATACCGGGCCCTCCAGGTTGTGTTCGGCCATCACTGCCGCGGCATGGGCATGGTGATGCTGAATCTTGTATAACGGCAGACCGAGCGCAACGGCAAAATGCGAACTCAGGTAGTCGGGGTGCAGATCGCAGGCGGCAGCAACCGGTTCGATCTCATACAGCCGTTTGAGATTGTCCACCGATTCACTGTAAAAGGAGAGCGAGGTGGTGTTGAACAGATCGCCGATATGCTGACTTGGGTAGATCGAAGTGGAGCGGGCCAGGCTGAAAGTTGATTTCAGGCCGCCTCCGCAGCCAATGAATTCGGGCAGCTTCTGGGAAATGTGTAATGGATCAGGGGCGTATCCCCTGGCTCTGCGAAAAGCTCTGATCTCTCCAGCCACATGCTTGACCACCGAATCGTCCACCCGGGTGACAATGTCACGGTTGTGCAGAACAAAGAGATCGGCGATTCCCGCCAATCGATCGAGCGCATCATCGTTGGAAGTGCAGATCGGTTCCCCGCTGATGTTGCCGCTGGTCATTACCAGTGCCGCCGGACAATCCGGATGGGTGAACAGGAGGTGGTGCAGCGGCGTATAGGGAAGCATCAGGCCGATATCGCTCATGTCGGGAGCCAGATTCGGGGCAAGCGGTGAGTCCGGTCTGGGCTTGAGCAAGACGATCGGGTGCTGGGGCGAGCTGAGGGCGCGTTTTTCCTGGTCGTCAAGCACACACAGTTTGTCGGCCTGCAGCAGATCCTTGACCATGATCGCCAACGGCTTGTCTGGCCGGTTTTTCCGGTCGCGAAGGGTCGTGACGGCGGCGGCTGAACAACCGCTGACACAGAGATGGAATCCCCCAAGCCCGCGTATTGCCAAGACCTTATTCTGGATGATGGCGGTGATGGCTGCCGCTAACACGTCTGTAGAGTTAAGGGGTCGTCCCTGGCTGTCGTGCAGCGATATGGCAGGGCCGCAGACAGGGCAACCATTGGGCTGGGCATGAAAGCGCCTATCCATGGGATCGAGATATTCCCGGCTGCAGTCCCCGCACATCGTAAAGTCTTTCATCGAGGTCTTGGGACGGTCGTAGGGAATGGTTTCGATGATGGAAAACCTTGGCCCGCAGTTGGTGCAGTTGATAAAGGGGTAGCCGAACCTGCGATCGGCCGGGTCGGTCAGTTCTTCGAAACAATCCTGGCAAACTGAGATGTCTGGCGGAATATTGGCCCTGGAAGAGGCGCTGGAACGGCTGGCAACTATGGAAAACGAGTCCGCCTGCAAACGTTTTTCGAGAGGGCGATGGGAAAGCGCTTCGATCCTGGCAAGCGGCGGAGCTTCGGCGCTGAGTGCTTCGATAAAAGAGAAGATCTGCGGACCGGCGGCCTGGATAACAACACCTTCGCTGGTATTGGTAACCGTGCCGGCGATGGAAAAGTGGCAGGCAAGCTTAAAAACGAAGGGTCGAAACCCGACGCCCTGGACAGTGCCCCGGACGAGAATCTCGACCCCGTTTTTTAGTGATTTACGCCTTGTGGGTGAATTTGACACCGGTGAATATGGAAGAAATCAATCCTTCCGGTTGCTTCACGTCGTTCCAGATTACCAGATAGACATGAATAAAGGCGAAAATCATAAACCACCACATCAGCAGATGATGAATGTAGCGAGCCATCTGCTGGCTGCCGAAAATCATCACTCCGTATTTTTCCCAGATGGCGATTTCAGGGAACAGCATGTAGAAACCGCTAGCCAGTTGAAATACGGCTGCAGCAATGGTGATTACGTAGGTGATGCCGGCCAGAATGTTGTGCCCCAATCTGTCGGGATCATGACTGTCCTGGATGTAGCTGTATTGCAATATCGTGCTGAACAGATTTTTGATATTGCGTGGTGTAACCGGGAGGTGCTCGAGAATCCGTTCCTGCTTGTTGCCAAACAGATAGAGAAAGATCCTGGTCAACACCGCGGCGGTAAACACATAGCCGGCGACAAAATGTACGAAACGCATATAGGCCATGGGCCATGAAGCGCTGCCTTCCGTCATGGAGTTGGTCCACGGGCTGTTGATGTAGAAGCCGGTGATACACAAGGTAACGATTGACAGAGCAAATGCCCAGTGATAGAGCCGAAGCAGGATGCTCCAGCATTTCTTCTTTTCATATGCCATAATTACCTCCTGTCGGTTGGGGCCGAAAGTTGAAAGTTGTCGTCATTTTTACGATTAAAGAGCCTTGACTTTCATCACTTCACGGCCTTCCGGATCCAGCATATGTACAGCGCAGGCTATACAAGGATCGAAGGAGTGAATGGTGCGCAGGACCTCAAGCGGCCGTTCCGGATCGGCAATCGGATTCTCGAGCAGCGATGCCTCGTAGGGTCCGAGTTGATCCTGGGCGTCACGGGGACCGGCGTTCCAGGTGGACGGTACGACCGCCTGGTAATTCTTGATCTTGCCATCCTGAATAACGATCCAGTGTGACAGCAGACCGCGCGGAGCCTCATGGACACCGACACCTTTCTGCTCGCCTTTCGGGAAGGTCGGCGGATTGAAAATTTCCAGATCACCGCTGCCGATGTTATCCACCAGCAGATCCCAGTGCTTGAGGGTCAGATCGGCCATCAATGAACAGCGGACAGCCCTGGCGGCGTGACGGCCGAGCGTACCGAACAGCGCTTCGGGACCGACTTTGGTGCCGGCGATCTTGCTGACCAGGTCGAGGGCGCCGTTGACGCCGTTGACGATTCCTTCGTGACCCTGGGCGTAGCCAACCAGCATCTGGGCAAGGGGACCGACCTGCATCGGTTTGCCCTGGAAACGGGGAGCTTTGAGCCAACTGTATTTGCCGTCTGCGTTGAAATCCTGGGCCGCCGGAACGGTCTCTGATTCCCAGGGATGTTTCTGCCAGTCGCCGTCATAGAAGCCGCGGGCAATCGATTCCTGTACGTTGTCCTTGAAGAATGGATCGCTGAGATTCTTGATCGCTGTGACGCCGGCCAGGTCGCCGCCCATGATGGTACCGCCGGGCAGGTCGAACTTGGTGGCAGCGGCATCCAGAGGCATATCCGGCGCAGCCAGGTAGTTGGTAACGCCGTGGCCGTAAGGCAGCCATTCAGCATAGAGAGCGCCGACGGCGGCCAGGTCGACCAGGTAGACGTTGTTGATGAAACCGCGGACCTCTTGAACCAGATCCTTGACCCGGAAAAGGCGCTCCATGTTCAGCGTAGCTTCGTTATCAAGATTGATCGCGGCGGTCACACCACCGACGGAGAGATTCTGGATATGCGGGTTTTTGCCGGAAATAATACCCAGAGCCGTGGTGGCTTTACGCTGATAGTCGAGCGCTTCGAGATAATGGGATACCGCCATGAGATTGGCCTCGGGCGGCAGTTTCATGGCCGAGTGGCCCCAATAGGCGTTGGCGAACGGTCCGAGCTGCCCGCTCTCTACCAGTGCCTTGACCTTGGCTTTGACTGCGGCGAAACGCTTGGCGCTGTTGCCTGGCCAGTCGGACAGGGACTCTGCCAGCTGCTGGGTCTTGACCGGGTCCGCATCGAGGGCGGAAACGACATCAACCCAGTCAAGGGCTGAAAGTGCATAAAAATGAACAATATGGTCATGCAGGCAGTGGATACCCTGGACCAGGTTCCTGATCAGCTGGGCATTCAGGGGAATCGGCAGCTTTAAGGCATCTTCGACGGCGCGGACTGAGGCCAGTGCATGTACCGTGGTACAGACCCCGCAGATACGCTGGACAAAATGCCAGGCGTCACGCGGGTCTCTGCCCTGCAGGATAATTTCCAGCCCCCGGAACATCTGACCGGAGGACCAGGCGTTGGTAACCGCTCCGCCATCGACTTCCACATCTATTCGTAAGTGACCTTCGATCCTGGTAATAGGATCAATGGTGATTTTCTGAGCCATCTGTTAAACCTCCAAAAGTGGTTGTTTGCGTTGGTAAATGAGAATCAGCAATTAACCTACATCACTGTCGGATTTGCCTTTGATCAATCTTTTTCCTATTCCGACAGCGGCGTGGATACCGACTGCAGCAGCAGTCACACCGAGGACCTTGGTGCCGATCTTGTCGGCATCAGCGACGATTCCGGCGCCGGGGATCTTGACGTTCGGAATTCTGTCATAAAATGGTGTCATGGTATCCCAGAAGTCGGGCTCAGTGCAGCCTATGCAACCATGGCCAACGGAGACCGGCCAGACGCCTGCTTCGTTGAAGCGGGCAACCGGACAGTTGGCGAAGGTTTCAGGACCTTTGCAGCCGACTTTGAAGAGGCAGTAGCCCAGTTTATGGTACTCATCACCGAACTGTTCGACGAAACGGCCTTCATCGAAATGAGCGCGTCGTTCACAATGATCGTGAATACGTCGGCCATAGGCGAATTTGGGACGCTTGAGGCTGTCGACAGCCGGGAGTCTCTGGAAGGTGAGGTAATGTAGAACAGTCCCCAGGAAGTTAACCGGGTTGGGCGGACAACCCGAAATGTTGATGATCGGCTTATCGTGAACCAGCTGATCAACACCAACCGCGCCGGTTGGATTTGGCTTGGCGGCCTGGACGCCGCCAAAGGTGGCGCAGGTGCCATAGGCAATAACCGCGGCTGCTTTGGAGGAAACCTCTTCCAGCATTTCCATGGCCGTTTTACCCGAGATCTTGCAGTAAACGCCGTTCAACGCGGTGGGAATACCGCCTTCGACGACCAGGATGTATTTCCCGGCATTTTTCTCCATCGAATCATGCAGCGCCTGCTCGGCCTGATAGCCGGCAGCCGCCATAATAGTCTCATGATAATCCAGGGAGATAATGTCGAGAATGAGTTGTGCAATGTCCGGATGGGCTCCTCGAAGCAGCGTCTCTGTACATCCGGTACATTCTTGAAAGTGCAGCCAGATTACCGGCGGACGCTGAGCCGAAGTCGCAGCCTCCACCATTTTGGGGACCATGGATTCGGACAGTCCAAGAGCGGCCGCTGCCATGGTGCATCCCTTAAGGAAGCCGCGTCGGTTCACGTGCGGATCCAAGGTTTTGTTTACCGTGTCTGCCATATCAACCTCCTAATGTTGAAACAACAATTTGGCGCAATGCGCTGTTATCTACCTCTAAAATTAAAGGTTATAAATTAAAAACCTGAACCCTCGGACGCTGTCGGATGCTCCCTTATTTCATCCTCTAGCGGCCGGATTTCAAGTCCTTGTTACCAATGACACAAAGCGTATACTTAGAGGAAACAGGATTGAATGTCAATTCATTTTACCAGACGGTGGGTAGGAATAATTCTGGGTCAAAATCTGAGTGACAGTTCCAGCCGGTAAGGACGCCGAAGAAAAAAAGGTATGAATAAGAGAGCTGCTGGCTTTTAGATTAGGTAAAACCAGATTCTGAGAGGAGGGGTTGCAGCAGGTTTTCAGCGCTTGAAACCGAAGACTCCGCCTTGCTTACCACCGCTGAAGGCGGGGCGGCCTTTGCGCCGTGACTTTTTCGATCTTTTCTGTTGCCGGGGTTTGTGCCGTTCTATGGTTTCATCGCTGGCCTGATGAATTTCGTCTTCTACCTCTATGCCCTCGACTGCTTCCCGGTAGAATAGATAGAGCAATCTGCATTTTTTGAAATAGCTTTTACGTTTCAGCCATTTGGGCCAGCTCTTCTGGGTTTGGTTCTGCAGCAGCAGCGGCAGATGGGCCAAAAGGGTGGTGATTTCCTGACGGCTGGATCGCTTCAGGTTGAAATCAAGGCCGATGGTCTGGTTAATTTCTTCGCGGATGCGTTTGGCAAGCTGGTAGAGTTGAGGGCCTTTGAGTTTCTGCTCGAATAAGTTGAACTTGAGGTCTGCCCAGGGAATGAGCAGAAAGGCAAGCAGAAAATAGTCCGGCTGGCGATGGTTGCCGCTGGCGACCGCCTGCTTGTTGAGCCGGTCGATGGTAGAAAAGATCTTGGCAAGGTGTTCGCGGCAACTCCCGCCATCGTGCAGCACCGCTGTCATATGTCCCTGGTAGATGGGAAACAGCTCAGTGAATAGATTGCCGTCCAGACTGAGTTCGAACCATTCGGCAGCAGCGGAACTGTAGATATCTTTGAGCGTTTCATCCCTGAGTCTTGAGGGCGGGCAGAGTCTGAGCAGATGATGATTCTTGCAAATTGCCGCCCAGCTCTGTTCCTCGATGATGAAATTGTTGCGTACGCTGTGCCTGACAGCCCGCATCATGCGCACTGGATCGTGGGTTATGCGCCTCTCGGGTGAGCCGAGTATTCTGACGATACCTCTGTCCAGGTCGTCAACGCCGCCGACATAGTCGATGATTGTGCGATTTTCTATTTCATAGAACAGGGCATTGATGGTGAGGTCGCGGCGCAGGGCATCTTCATCCGGTGTACCATAGGTGTTGTTGGGTGCAAGAATTGCTTCCGGCCCGTCGATGTCGTGCTCGCTGAGCGATCGAAGTGTTGAAACTTCAATAGTTTTTCTGTTTTTGAAGAAGACCTGAACGAGCCTGAAGCGCCGGCCAATAGTACGGCTGTTGTTAAATAGTCTGCGTATTTGCCCCGGCCGGGCATCGGTGCTGATGTCAAAATCTTTCGGGGTTTTTCCGAGGTATAAATCCCGAACTCCACCGCCGACCAGATAACTGGAAAATCCGGCCCGGTTAAGTTTGCGCATGACATACAGCGCCTCGTCATCGATCATGTCCGGCCTGATTGGATGCTCGGACGGCTCGATGATATTCTCCATTGGGGTCATCGTCGGTTCAGGTGGTGTTATCACAAAAACGGGCTAAATATTCTATTCGGCAGGGGGGGAAAAGCCGCGCGTTTCCTTGTAGACGGATTCGGCCTGGGTGATGAACTGTTTGAAAATCTCGGCCACGGGCAGGATCGATTTCATCTTGTAGGTATTTTCACCGGAGAAGAAGAGCCCCTCATCGACATTTCCGCTTTTGGCAGCATTAAGTCGATCATTGATACAGTAGTGGTAATCGCATTTTTTGAGGCATTTGAGCTTGCATGTCTCAGCCTTGACGTCCTCGCCCTTGGCAAGTGCCCTGACGAACGGCGAGTTGAGGGCTCGACCGGGAAGCCCGACTGGCGAAGAGGTAAGAACGATGTCGTCTTTCTTGGCGTCCAGATAGGCCTGCTTGAATTCATCGGCCACGGGGCATTCCTCACTCAGTACAAACCGGGAGGCAATTTGGATGCCGTCAGCCCCATATTCGTCCATCAGTTCAGCCATTTCGTAGCCATTGGTGATGCCGCCGGCGGCAATGAGCGGGGTTTTCTTAACCACTTCCCTGATCGGAGGGAAGATGGTGCGCAGGGGCTTATCTGTACCGAGGTGCCCTCCGGCTTCCTTGGCCTCGACGATAATTGCAGCGGCCCCGAGCTTTTCTGCCAGTCTGGCCAGTGTCGGTGAAGAAACGATCATGGCGATCGGTACGTTGTACTTTTTGCCGATCTTGAATATGTCTCTTGAAAATCCAGCCCCGGTGATAATCAGGTCCACTCCGGACTCGATGGAACCGATGACCAGCTCATAGAAATTTTTTACCGCGTACATGATGTTGACACCGATGATTCCGTCGGTGGCGGCCTTGGCCCTGAGAACGTCTTCTTTCAGCTCCTCAGCGAGGATGCCGGAACCGCCGATAACACCAATCCCACCACAATCGGCCACGGGGACGGCAAGCGCGGAGGTGGACACGCGAATGGACATGCCGCCCTGAATCAGGGGGATTTTTGCTTTAAGGTTGCCGATTTGAAGTGATGGTAATTTCATAATAAGGGTTACTCCTTCAGCCGTTAGCTAACGTATAAAGCAACGATAATGCCTATTGCGGTAGTTTTTGTCAAGCAATGTCTCTTTGTTTGAGCCGGCTGAGCGGTGGTAAAGATGGTCGCCAGGATCCTTCCTGGTTTGTCAAAAACAACATTATTACAGAGGTATAGATGATGACGACCAGGTCTATGGTGATCTGTTCAAGGTTCTCCCCTGATGCTTGACAAAAATGTCTGTTTGAGGTTAACTTATCCGTTTTTCAATTAATATCTGGAGGCAACCAATTGAAAGTAAAAGCCTTGAACGGCTTTAAGGATATACTTCCCGACGATGTGCTCATCTGGAGGCGGGTGGAAGAAACTGCCAGGAAAGTTCTTGAGCGGTTTCATTTTGCCGAGATCCGGCTTCCTGTCCTGGAAAAAACAGAACTCTTTGCGCGCTCTATTGGTAGCGATACCGATATTGTCGAAAAGGAAATGTACACCTTTGTCGATAAACAGATCACCATGCGTCCGGAAGCCACTGCATCACTGATGCGGGCCTATATCGAACACAATATGCATGGTCTCAGACCGGTGCAAAGGCTTTTCACGATCGGTCCCATGTTCAGGCATGAACGTCCGCAGAAGGGGCGGCTGCGACAGTTTCATCAACTTGATGTCGAGGTACTCGGATCGGCGAGTCCGCGACTCGATGCTGAGCTCATGAGCCTGGGCCAGAGTCTCTTCTCAGAGCTTGGTGTGTCAACTTCACTGGAGATCAACTCGCTCGGCTGCCCGGACTGCAGACCGGGCTATCGCCAAGTGCTGCTGTCCTTCATCAATGAACGGATCGACCAGCTGTGTGAAGACTGCAGACGGCGAAGTGTGACTAACCCGCTGCGGGTCCTCGACTGCAAAAAGCCGGGATGTCGTAAGCAGGTCGAGGATGCCCCTTCGGTGATTGAG
>CAJQNS010000220.1 GCA_905479735.1 uncultured Desulfofustis sp. | reverse complement strand
GTAGCGCAGATCTTCGACGTTTCCCTCCAGTTCGTAGCGCTGCAGGGAGAAAGAACGAGCATCGAGGAGCAAATCGAGATTGGCGGACAGGGCCTTGAAGGCGGGGGGGACGAACTGCTCTGAAAAAAACTCACCTGGCAGTGCCAAGGAACCATTATCAATGGCTAATTGCACACTGATATCGTCACCTTTGAGTGTTGCAGAAAGTGAGATCGCCGCAGACAGATCATCGGAGAGAAAGAGTGACCCGTTCAGCGCCTCGAGTCGATGTTCGTCCTGAGCTGAATTGAAGGTCGGCATCAATTGACCGCTCACACTTACATATAGAGATGGCCTGCCGGGGGCGTGGACGATGATCCGGCACTGATCGAGAACCAGCGACTCGAGGCCCAGGGGCAGGAGAAAAAGGTTGCTCTGGGAGGCTGATTTTTTCCCGGTAGTCTGCGGTAAAAACTGTGGCATTATCAGGCGGCCGTTTTCCCTGTAGAAATGAAAGGTAGCGTTGTCCAACACCAGACTTCCGACCCTCCTCTTGAGCAGCGATTGTGGGGTAAAGCGCATCTGGAAGCGGGGAATGGAGAGCACCGGGTTATTTCCGTCCTTTAACTCGACGCTGCCCTCAATGAGGTATGGAGTGATTCTGCTCATGCTTGCCCGGCTGAATGAAAAGGGGGTTTTGGCAAGCAGCGAAGGGAGAAAGATGCGATCAACGATATGGGGTAGGGCCAGTAACCCGACCAGCACGATAATGATCGTAATCAGCAGGAAAACTGTTATTTTCTTCAGCAACGATCCGGCCATGGTGCGGAGTCCTTGTTCTGCTGGCGGCAGAGGTGCGCCGTGAGTTTCGGGTAAGGGTAAATGAATCGGCAAGAAATATATAGGAAAATTTTCGCTGGATGTCAGCAGGAGTAGGCTGCCTTAGGCTTTTCACCAGGAATGTGAGAGTTGACCATGGGCCTGGAAAATTGTGTTGCCTTAGGCTAGATATGAAAGTATAAACCTACGTTCCATTCTGAAACGGCCCTTGTGTCCATGCTTCGATGTGCTCGACATTTTATCCTCGAACGTAATCATATGTCTGTGGTAAAATTTCTTGCACTCCTCTATTTTGGCGTAAAATGAGTCATTTCATCATGGAAACAAGATCAGTTTTTGGAAAAGGTAGAATTGGCCGATCAACAAGTGGATAAATCATGTCACAAGAAATAGATTTCGATGAGATTCTGTCAAAATATCGCTCGGATCCTTACAACTATGTGGATATAACCGCGCCGCACACAGGTGTGGTCAATTTCCTGGTGAAAAAAGGCACCGGTGTCGATGCCCCGTCGGGCGAATGGAACCATATCCCTGGTACTTCCCTGTTCCAGATTACCCGGGAGCGAAACGAAAAGACGCTCAATGCGCCGATCAACGGAATCGTCTCCGAGATCTGCATCGAATTCCAGGACCAGTTCGTTGAGGCCGGAGAAAAGTTACTGACCATTAGGCATCCGCTGAAAAAGAAAGAAATAATCGAGGCAATTTTAAAAGAGGTGCTCTATCTCTTTCCCGCGCCTGAAACTGCCAAATTTTTCTTTTCGATGGATATCCAATCGAGGATCGACCAGAAGGGAACTGGGGGAGTAACCATCAGACCCGGTGATGAGGCCTTTACCATGTCGCTGATGAAGCGTGATACACCGGTATACTACTCTGGAGAAGAGGGCGTCATTCACTCGATCTATTTCAAACCGGGCGTTTCCGTACCCCAGGGAGAACCACTCATCGGCGTTTGCCGGGCTGATAAGCTGTCCCTGATCCAGAAGGTGATAACCAGGGTCAAGGCGGAATGGGATGCAATCTGAACCGGCCTTCGCAGTTCTGACTTCCCTTAGGCCCTGAACGGCTTTGTAATGGCTTCCCAGCGACCCTCTGATCGGCTCAGAACCTACATAGAAGAGGTTGAACTGCCTGACAGGCTTGGCTGCTGGCAAGAGGATCAGGCCAGACGAATACTTCGCTACGGGTCTTTTGTCGGTTCTGTCATCGAGCATCATCCCAAGCTGGAACGAACCATGCCCCATGCCCGGGCCCATATCGAAGCACTTGAGGAGAAGGGCGTTTCGGTGGCCAATGGCACAGTCTTTATGGCCGATACCCTGAGCCGCTCCAAAGGACGCTTTACCAGAGCCTGGTATGCGCCTCCCGGAGGCCTCTGGGGAAGTATCATCTACATCAGCACCTTGTTGCCCGGATATCGGCTGCTGGCCCCCTTGGCGGTGGGCGTGGCCTGCTGTGAAACGCTGCGGGCCAGTGGCGCCGAAGCTGCCGTTATCCGTTGGATAAATGATGTTCTGGTAAACGGCCTTAAAGTGGGAGGTTTTCTGGCGGAAAATTTTAGCGGGCGGGTCTCAGGGGAAGATTATTGTTTGCTCGGCTTCGGCATAAACGTCAACAATCAGGAGTTTCCCCAGGCTCTTGAACACATCGCCACTTCCCTGTCCCTTCAGACAGGCCAGCAGGTCGATCTGGAACGTTTCGGTACCTGTTTTCTGGCCAAACTGAGCTGGAATCTCGGGCTGCTCTACTGGTCCGAAGAGCAGGAGTTACAGCGGTTTTCCAACGGCAGCGACGAGCCAAACCATCCATTGATCAGCCGCTTCAGAGAGCTTTCTGATGTGCTCGGGCGCCGGGTTGTTTTCGGGTTCGATGTGCAGACAAAAAAACCGCAGTATCGGGCAAGGGTACTGGCCCTCACCAACGATGGCGGACTCAGGCTGCAGTTGGAGGATGGCACAGAGGTCGTCGAATACAGTGGTGAGATTCGCTATCTCGATTGAGCTACAGTAAATTTTTCCGACTGTCCAGCGCTTTCCAGGAATGAATGTCACGCTGGAACAGATGGCGACTGTAGTTATAAGAGCAGTCGAGAATTTGTTCCAGTACGGTACCGCTTGGCTTGAAACGATTCAATCTGAATACCGGCTGCTGCTGTACCGCACTGATCATCATTGTGGTCCCCGCTGCCAGCAACCGGTGTCCTTGATCATGACCGGCGCTGCATTTTTTACAGATCATCGTGCCGCCTTGAACATTGAAGAGCACCTCTTCATGGCTGGCCGGTCTGGTTCCGCAGCTTTGACAGACAGAAAAATCGGGACGATATCCCAGGACATCAAAAAGTTTGATCATAAAAAGTGCCAAAACCTGCTTCTGGTCGATACCAGTATTCAGCGAGTGCAAAGCCCAGAGGGCGAGCTGGAAAAGCTGGTCGTCATCCGAGGTTTCCCTGGTTGTCAGGAGCATGTATTCCCTGATGATTGAGGCAACCCGGTAGCTGGTCAAATCGGTCCGCAGGGAGATAAAACTGTTCACCAACTCTGCCTCATCGAGCATAAAGAGGCTGCCTGCCCTTGATTTCGAATAGGTGATCTGCAGAAAAGTGAAGATCTCGAGCTTGTTGACGAATCGTTTTTTACTGCGGTGGGCTCCTCTGGCCAGGGCGCTTATCCTGCCGACGTCCTGACAAAAGAAAACGACGATCTTATCCGACTCACCGTAATCGTAGCTGTCGAGAACAAGGGCGGGAAGATCGGAACGGATGACGGGCATCAGAAGGCAGTGCCATTGACTACTGATTGGCCGGATTCGATTCGGTCTGTTCGATGATCTCTATCTGTGGCTCCTGAAAACTTCTCAGCCATTGACTGATATGGTTGGCAGGGTTGTAACCGGCATACCAACTGATACCGGCAACGATCAGAATAATTGCCAGCACCGTGATGCCGATGGCCGTTCTCAGAAAGTGCGTGGGCCGTTCGGCCATGCTGCCGATCTGTTTACCTTGGAGACTGGGAGCTGCTGCGGCCGATTTCCCGGCAAATTCGGCACTGTGATAGTCGGAGAGAAAGCGTTCGACGATCTCTACCTGGTCCAGGTTGAGCAATTCACTATAGATCGCATAGAAGCCCCTGGCGAAGGCGAGGGCTGGAAGGGAGCTGTAATCGTCGGCTTCCATGGCTCTGATAGTTGCCGGTGGAATTTTCGTCTCTTCGGCAACATCGCTGATGTCCAGGGATCGTTCCAGCCTCAGTTTCCTGAGCAGCATGCCCAATGATTCGTTGTCCGGTGTGCTCAATTCCATGATCGTTGTCTGGTCAGGTTAAAGGCTCTTGTCATGAGTGGCAGATTAATTCAGCTGTGTTGCAGTGAGTTACAATGAGGTGCGAATATAGGCCTCATCTCTGATTTCTTTAATCCACTCTTCGAATTCTTTTCTCAGTTCCTGATTGTATAGTTTTTCTCTTATTTCCTCTTTTACCTCGGAGTAGGGGGCCTGCATTACAATTCCGCCCTCCTTGCTGGAGAGCAGTTTGAAGAACTGGAAGCCGACTGGGGTCTCGATTACAGCACTGACTTCTCCGGGATTTAGAGAGGTGACCGCGGTGCGCATGTAACTGGCCATCTCATCCTCATCGAACACACCGATATCTCCCCCCTCGGCGGCTGAAGGCAGATCCGAGAACTTTCGGGCCAGTTCCTTGAAATCGTTTCCGCTCAGTGCCAGTTTGTGGACCCGCTCGGCCCTCTGCCGGGCTGACTTTTTGCGCTGTTCGATGATCGTCGGGTCAGGGTCCTCTCCCTCAGTTTCTCCCCAGCCGATACCGATCTGAAGCAGATAATAGCCCCCTTCGGGGATATGTTTAGTGTAGCTTGTGTCGTAATAGTCCAGGATGGCTTCTTCGGTAATGACAATCTTTGATCTGACGTCTCTGTTGAGCAGTTTGTTCTGATAGATCTGGATTTCGATATTGGAGCGGTACATCGCTTCATCAGCCCCACTCTTCTCGAGCTCGGTAAGAAGCTGCTCTTTTGAGATGCTGTTTGCCAGCAGCATCTGTTCGACCATATCGTCAATCTCCTCGCTGGTCACAACAATTCCCTGCTTGAGCGCCTCCTGTTTGATGAGCTTCTTATCGATCATGCTTCTGAGAATATCCTCGCGCACCTGCTCGATGGCACTGAGACGATCCTGGGCCGGCACCTCGAGAGCGATTTTTCTAAATAATTCCCGTCCTTCTTCTTCTATCTCGGAAAGGGTAATGACCTCATCGTTGACTTCAGCCACCACGCGGTCGACCACTTCGGCAAAGGCCAGAGAGGAGAAAGTGAGTAGACACCAGATACAGACCGGGATCACCAATGAGGAGAAATTTTGATTGTCGCGCATGTTATTGTCGAAAGAATAATTTTTGTTGCTGTCTCATTCGAGGCGTTAAGGAAAGGCCAATCAGATTGCCGGTTCGAGGCCGTTTTCTTGCGTTCCGCGAAAGTGAACAAATAGTATAGTAACGCCGCACTATAATACAGCCGGGTCAACAATTCTACCACTACCTTTAAGGATTATGATCTACAATGGTGTGGCAAAAAGCGGGCGGCAACATTATCATTGTCGCATAGGAAACAAACTCCACCAAGGAATGTATCATGGTTCGTCAGCTCCATTTGGCAGTTTTTCTCGCACTCATAATGTATTTTTTTCCAATGGTCGGAGCAGACGAGGCCGGAGCTGCAACCCAAATGCCTTCCTTTGAACTTGAAGAGGTGATGACCGGCAGCCCCATCCTTTCCAGCACGTTTCAAGGAAAAAGTTTACTGGTTACCTTTTGGGCTACCTGGTGCCCTCCCTGCGTGCAGGAAATTCCCAGTCTTATAAAACTTCAGAATGAATACAGCGCCGACGGCTTTTCCGTGGTGGCGATTTCGGTCGACCAGGAAAAGGGTGTGGTTCAGAAAATGGTCGATCGAAAGGAAATCAACTACCCCGTGATGATGGCTGATAAATCAGTCACTCGTGATTTCGGCGGGGTGTACGGCATACCGACCTCGTTTCTGGTAAGCAAGAAAGGTACGGTGGTAAAAAGGTATTCCGGCTTTGTTCCACATTCGGTGCTGGTCAAAGATCTGCAGCAGATAATCAATTGACAAATTTTCAGAATAGTGGTGATCTCGAGTTCTTGACAATAGTCCATAAAGCAGGTACGTTAGCGTATGCTTAAATAGAGGCTCTGCAAACAACGAACAACCACCGTTGCAAAAATTGCTGAGTATCTTACACTCGTTTCGAATGCCGGAGAGGTTCTGGCGCCCAGATAAATCGTTTAAAGGAGATCGATCATGAAGAAAGTTTGTGCTGCTGCATTTGTCCTGATGTTTATTGCGACCACCGCGAGCATGAGTTTCGCCGCCAAGGTGAAGTGCGAGGTAACTGCTGTTGATGGCGATACAGTAACCTTGACCTGTGAAGGAAAAGGTGACAAATTCAAAGTTGAAGACAAACTGAAAATCACCCCGGCCAAGAAGGGTGCCGCGGTAGAAGGTTGCTAATTGACATAGAACCTTTATTTCATTAGTCTGTGGGGTCGGTTGACGCGAGTCAGCCGACCCTTTTTTTATATATGATGGAAATGGATACTCTCAAAAACCATGACAGATCGATGCCAGGCAGACAGAAGCTGAATCAGGAGCCTCGTGGAACTGATTAAAGCACTTATTCTCGGGATAGTACAGGGAGCCACCGAGTTTCTTCCCGTCTCCAGCTCCGGGCATCTGGTGCTGGGCTCCCATATATTGGGATTCAGTGAGCAGGGTATTGTCTTCGGTGTCCTGCTGCATCTCGGCACCCTGGTGTCGGTCGTGGCGGTGTTCAGAAAAGAGCTGTTCGAGATGGTCAAGGCCCCGTTATTGTGGCTTTTCGGAAAACTTGAAGAAGATGGACGTCACTATCTGCTCTGGGATCTCTATGTGGTGGTCGCAACCATCCCCATTGTGATAACCGCTTTAATGTTCAAAGAGCAGATCCAAGGGTTGTTCACCTCGGTAACCGTCGTCTGCTTTATGCTGATCGTCACCGGTCTGATGATGATCACGGCCCAGTTTATTACCGACCGGGGACGTCAGGTCAACAGCCCCCGGGCTTTTCTGATTGGCTGTGGGCAGGCCTTTGCCATAATCCCCGGTGTGTCCCGGTCGGGGACTACCATTTTCATAGCCATGCTGCTCGGTATCAACCGGGAGACCGCGGCGCGTTTTTCCTTTATCATGTCCATACCGGCGATTCTGGGAGCAGCCGTACTTAATCTCGGTGAGGTGATAGCCGATCCGCCGACAGCGGAGGAAATGATCGTTTACGGCACAGGCACCGTTGCTGCAGCGATAACCGGTTATCTGGCAATCATACTACTGCTTGACATCATCAGGAAAAACAGATTGCAGTGGTTCGGCTATTATTGCCTGGCGGTTGCTTTGGCAGGGTTGATTTTTTTGCAGGCGTCGCCTTGATTTCAGCGAAAAGGTAAGGGTAGAAGTGACACAGGACACTAAAAACAGCCATAACCCGCTTTATCCCGTTAACCTCGATATCGCTGGTAAGCGCTGTCTGGTAGTTGGTGGAGGGGCTGTTGCAGCGCGTAAGATCAAGGCGCTGCTGCTCTGCGGAGGATTGGTACAGATCATCAGCCCTGAAGCATCCAGTGTAATCAACTGGTTGGCCGAATCGGGGGAGATCGAGTGGCTGCGACGAACGTATCGCCAAGGTGATGCAAAAGACGCCTTTCTGATTTTTGCTGCAACCAATGATCCGGCGGTGCAGAAGCAGATTGCCGAGGATGCAGCCCGCTATCACGTGTTGATAAACAGTGCCGGCGAGCCGGAGTTGTCCGATTTTCACGTGCCTGCTAAGATCAGGCGAAAAGATTTTGTCATTGCCGTATCCACCGGGGGGGGCAGTCCTGCCCTGGCCATGCTGCTCAAAGCCCAGCTTGCCAAAGAGTATGGTGAAGAATATGGTATTCTGGTGGATCTGATGGCTAAAATTCGCCGGCAGGTGGTCACCAAAAACAGTGTGGCCGAAGAGAACAAGTCATTGTTTCGGTCCATTCTGGAACTACCGGTACTTGATTGTATCAAACAGAGTGACTGGATTGAACTGCGCCGTCTGCTGAGCCGGGTACTGCCGACCGAGATCGATGCTGGCCTGCTGGTTGAAGAGTTGCTCAGAGATATCGATATTCAGTTGCACAACGGGTAATCAGAGATGACACAAGAGACACTTATTCAGGAAATAAACTACCTGCTCTTTCTTGCTGTCCTGACGGTAACACTGCTTTCCTGTGCGGCTTACCTGGTGTTTTTTCTGAGCCAGAAAAAGCCCATCCGCAGATGGGCCCGATTTCTATTGATTGGCTCCTGGATCCTGCAGTCCGGCTATATAGTTACCCGCTATATGACCGTAGGCAGCACACCGATCACCACCTATCACGAGGCAGTTTTCTTTTTCGCCTGGGCCACCACTTCGGCTTATCTGAGTTTTCGCTGGCGCTATACGGTGAGAAATTTCGGTACCTTCGTATCGATGCTCGTTCTCGGTCTGTTGATTGGCTCCTCGTTGGCTTCGCGTGACATCATTCCACTGGAGCCCGCCCTGCAGAGTTTGTGGCTGCCCGTGCATGCGGGAATTTCTCTGATCGCTTACGGTTTCCTGGGGCTGGCATTCTGCGGGGGGCTCATGTACCTGCTGCAGGAGCGGGAGTTGAAAAGCAGAAAACTCGGCTATTTCTTTTCCAGACTTCCCTCGCTGGAAGCGCTGGATCAGCTTAACTCTCACTGTCTGGCAGTCGGTTTCGCCTTTCTGACTCTAGGCATGGTGACCGGCATCTTCTGGTCCAAACAGGCCTGGGGAACCTACTGGCGATGGAATCCCAAGGAGGTCTGTTCACTGATTATCTGGTGTATCTATCTGGTACAGATACATCAACGCTTTACCGTGGGCTGGCGTGGCCGCCGCGGGGCCCAGATGATCGTCGGCGGTTTCGTCGTGGTACTGATAACGTTGTGGCTGGTGATAACCTGATCGGATGTAGACATGTCGAAAAAGCATATCAGCCTCATCGGTGTTAATCATAAATCCACACCGCTGGAAGTCCGCGAAAAAGTGGCCTTGACCAGCGGTTACGAGGAGACGCTGAACCGACTTAGAGACGAGGAGGCGCATGAGTACTATGTGCTTTCAACCTGCAACAGAGTCGAACTGATCTGGGTGTCGGAAGACACCGCTGAAAGCACCCCGAGGATGCTGCGATTTCTGTTCGGTGACGCGGTAGACTCCGCAGAGTGGGATGGCTATTCCTATATCTACCACGACCGGGATGCGGTTGCTCATCTGTTCAAGGTTTCTGCCTCGCTGGATTCCCTGGTAGTCGGGGAGGCGCAGATACTTGGCCAGATCAAGGAGGCTTATCGCTATGCCTCCCAGTATGGCTGTACTGGACCGCTGCTCAACAAACTCCTGCATAAATCTTTTTCGGTTGCCAAGAGGGTGCGAAGTGAGACGGGCATTGGCTCGGCCGCCGTATCGATTAGTTCGGCCGCGGTTGAACTGGCGAGGAAAATTTTCGGCAATCTGGGTGATAAAAAAGTTCTGCTTATCGGTGCCGGCGAAATGGCCGAACTGGCCGCGGAACACCTGCTCGGTCAGGGAGTGGAAGGGATAACGGTGGCCAATAGAACTCTGTCGCGTGCCGTGGCTCTGGCTAAACGCTTTAACGGCAGCGCCTGCAGCCTGGAAGAATTGGCGGAGCAGATTGAAACCGTCGACATAATCGTCTCCTCAACCGGTTCGTCAGAGCTGATCCTCAGAAGTGACGATGTCAGACCGCTGATGAAGGTGAGAAAAAACCGGCCGCTGTTTTTCATCGATATCGCTGTTCCCCGAGACCTGGACCCAGAGCTCAACGAGATCGAGAATGTCTTCCTCTATGACATCGACGATCTTAGTCAGGTCGTCCAGATGAACCGCTCGGAAAGAGAAAAAGAGGCGGTTAAAGCAGAACGCATTGTCGAGGAGGAGACCCTCAAGTTTGCTCAGTGGCAGGATGGCCTGACCATTACGCCGACCATTTCCGCACTAAGGAAAAAAGCCGATAGAATCTGCATCAGTGAAGTGTCGAGAACCCTGGCCAGGATGAACCTATCGGATTCCGAGCGCCAGAAAGTGGAAAAACTGGCCCAGTCCATTACTGCCAAAATGCTGCATGATCCGCTGCAATTTCTTAAAAGCGAGAGTTGCCGCAAGGGTGATGACTCCAAAATAGACATGGTCAGGACGGTGTTCGGACTCGAAAATGATGACCCAGACAATTGATATTGATGTGCTCGTAGAGGATGAGTGGTACGCGGTCCGTTACTCTGGGGAAATACCCGAGGTCGCCTATCACGGCGCCCTGTTCCATCTGACCGAAGAACACAACGGTCCGCAGATCGAGCTGAGCAAAGACCAGCAGGACAGGCTGCTCGAGGCTGTTGCTTTGCGCTATCTGGACATTACCTTGAGGGACCTGCTTCCGGAAAACAAAGACACGGGCGGTTATCGCGGCCTGAAGCGCTCCTTTATTAACTGGCAGCGCTTTCTGCTCTTTTGCGAACGCTATTCCATCGATGGAGAGGTCTATCGAAAAATGATTGCTGCCGCACTCACGGACTTGTTGCAGCATGAAAACCGTCTCATGGAAAGGGGTGAGCCCGGAGGTGAATTCAACTGCAGTCTTGCCGAACTCCTCAGTTTCATGGAGCTTGTCGGGCTGAATTCAGCAGACCTGCCCGCCTCGCTGACAAACTGCTGCCTGGGTTAATCGGATTCAGGCGGGGCCGGATACTTCTTCTCGTTGGCTTTCATTTTCTCCAGCGCCGCCTCGATTGGGTTTATGTCAAAAGTCGATGAAAGCAGGCCCAGGTAAATCATTACATCGCCGATCTCTTCTTCAATATGGGACCGAGTTGCCTGATCCGGATCGAAGCTCTGGGCTGGAGTCAGCCACTGGAATATTTCCAGTAACTCCGAGCATTCGACCGAGAGGGCCATGGCCAGATTTTTGGGATTGTGATACTGCTGCCAGTTCCTCTCAGTCCTGAATTCTTCTATGCGGCTCAGCAAATTTTCCAGCGTGGCGGTCTTTGTCATTGTATTTGTCGTAGTAATTGTCGATTTGTTCTGGTATGACTGCAGGCTATTCTGAAAAATGGTCTTTTCGCTCAATTTCTTCGTTGCCCGCGAAAATGTTATCCTCGGAATATTAACTCGGCCTGCGGTAAAATTTCCCCGCGCCCCTTGATATCGAGCCAAAACCCTAATTTTTCAAAGTAGCCCGGATGCTGTAACGACAACGATGCAGCATTGCGCACGGCTTGGTCATTATTTACGACATTATGAAAAACAGCAAACTACATTTTATTTCCGCCGTCTTTATCGGCCTACTTTTACTGGCGCCCTCATACCCGGCAGCGCAGATTGATCCTGAGGTCGATGAGAAACGCAACAAGCTGATCGGCTACATGCTCGGTAAGCAGCTTCCCTCTATCCACTACAGTGATAAGCAGGTTAACGATGAGCTGGCAGAAGCAGCCTTCGATCTCTACCTGAAGCAGCTCGACTTTCAGAAACGGTTTCTGCTCGAGGAAGACGTTGAGTATCTGCGCTCCTATGCCAGCCTGATCGATGATAACCTACTGCGAGGCACCATCGCCCTGCCAAAAGCAGGGTACGACATCATGGCCTCTCGCATTGATCAGGTAGAGCGGTTGGTTGATGTCCTGATGGATAGCGCCATCGATGCCAAGGACAGCGAGTCTATGGAGACCGACCCGGAAAAACTCGACTACGCGGTCGATGAAGGCGGGCTCAAGCAGCGTTGGCGAAAGATCCTCAAAGTGGAGATCATGAACCGCTTTCTTGATCTGGAGGAGGAGCACCTGGCCGAGGGCAAAGCGGTCGATCAGGAAGTCATCTGGAACGAGGCCAGCGAGAGGGTCAGCAAACGGTTCAAGGATTTCTTTAACCGTCTGCACCAGGAAACCCTGCAGGATCATTACGACCGTTTTTTCAATGCCGTAGCCCGTGCTTTCGACCCTCACACCAACTACATGGCTCCGGACCGGAAGGAAGACTTCGACATCCACATGCGGGGCAGTCTTGAGGGAATCGGTGCGCTGCTGCGCGAAGAGGATGGCTATATCAAAGTAGTCAGGATTATACCAGGAAGTGCGTCGGCCCGTGAAGGCCGGCTTCAGGCCGAAGACATTATTCTGGCCGTGGCTGAAAAAGATGAGGAACCGGTGGAAATCACCGATATGCGCCTGCGCGATGCCGTCCGCCTCATCCGTGGGCCCAAGGGAACCGAAGTCCGCCTGACAGCCCGTAAGCCTGACGGCACTAAGGATATCATCGCCATTACCAGAGATGTGGTGCAGATCGAGGAGACCTTCGTCAAATACACGGTTCTCGAGGCCCAGGGGGCCAAGTTCGGTTATATTAGAATTCCCAGTTTTTACCGTGATTTCGAAAAAAGTCGATACGGTCAGGGACGAAATTCCACTCAGGACACCCGGGATGCCATAGTGGAACTGCGCAACCAGGGGATCGAGGGAATCATCCTCGATCTGAGAAATAACGGTGGCGGTTCCCTGGTCGATGCGGTCGATATCACCGGCTTGTTCATCGATGAGGGCCCCGTGGTGCAAGTCAAGAACAGTCAGGGCATGAAACGGGTGCTGCAGGACGATGATGACACCCTGGTCTACGATGGTCCACTGGTGGTTCTGGTGAACCGCTTTTCGGCCTCGGCCTCTGAGATCGTTGCCGCGGCTCTGCAGGACTATCGCCGGGCTATCGTGGTCGGAGGGCAGCACACCCACGGCAAGGGGACTGTCCAAACCATCATCGATCTCAATGAGAACATCCCGCTATTGCACCTCAGACGCTATGATGACCTGGGAGCACTGAAAGCAACCATCCAGAAATTCTATCGGGTTGACGGCGGGTCGACTCAATACAAGGGTGTGGAGCCGGATGTCGTTCTGCCCAGCCTGTTTGAAAATCTCAAGTCGGGTGAGCAGTATCTCGATTATTCCCTGCCCTGGGATCAGGATGAAGCGGTTAAGTATGATGCCTATTCCGACAAGATTACCGATCTGCAGTCCATAATCGATCGGAGCAGAGCCCGGATCAAGGAGTCCACCGATCTGCTGCTGATCAAAGAGGAGGCAGCCCGGGCCGGCAAGAGATCGGAACAGACCGTCATCGAACTCGATTTAGACTCGATGCGCGCCAAGCGAGAGGAAGAAAAACAGGCGCGCGAGAAGGTAGGTGCCCATTACGGCAGACTGGAGGAAGATGAACTCGAAGAGGCTGCCGTCCCCGATGAAATCCCCCAATCGCCCGAGAGTGATCCGGAAGAAGACTGGATTGCCGACCTGGCTGGCGATCCCTATGTCACCGAGTCGGAAATGATTATTAACGATCTGGTGCAATTGCTTCGAAAGTAGTCCCCCCCTGTAAAACAACAAAGTGACGGCGGTTTCTGCCCCGTCACTTTGTAAAATATTCTTGAAAATAAACCATAAAGGTGATAGTAATTGGCCCTTGTGAATGGGCATTCATTCATATTTTGATGAATGGCCGGTATTCTCGAAATAACAAATAGTTATCGTAAGGGCTGTGGCATGACCTTAGAGGAAGCACTGCACAATAATAGATATAAAATCGTTGACAAATGGGTGGAATACACGCTGTCAACGTATCAGGCTTCTGATTTCTTTAGAAAAGAAAAAGACTCCTTCGCCAATCCCATCGGCGGCACCATTCGGGATTCACTCAAAAAGATCTTTTCCATGCTGGCTAAAAACGAGGACGCATCATCGTTCCGGGAGCCGCTGTCCCGCATCATGCATCTGCGCTCGGTTCAGGAATTTACCCCATCTCAGGCTGTTGCACCGCTGAACGCGGTTAAACATATCACCCGGGACGTGCTGGCCTCGGACAAAGAGACCAAAGCACTGGTTACTGACTTATATGACTTCGAGTTCAGCGTTGACTTGGCCTTGCTGGCTGCCTTTGATCTCTATGTCGAATGCCGGGAAAGGATCTACAAGATCAGGGTCGATGAAATTAGATCCGGCAAACAGATTCTGACAGACAGCGCTTGTCCCTCCAAAGCGCTTGATAATATAAAGGCTATAAAAAGGTAGAAGTATGTAACCGGCTGCAGTTGAAGATGCTCCTCGAGCAGCTTCACTCTGGAGCCAAAACAGTTCAAAGAAGCGAGGTTAAGAAATGAAGTATGCCTTCTCATTCCTGGCGGTCATTGCATTGATTCTGATTGCCTGGCTCGGTTCCCAGATACCGGGGATGCAGTACTTTTTTGGTGTTGCCATTCCTTATCTGGCGGTCATGGTTTTTCTGGGCGGTTTTATCTACCAAGTCGTTCAGTGGGCCAAATCACCGGTCCCCTTCTCCATCCAGACCACCTGCGGACAGGCAAAATCACTCGATTTCGTCAAGCATAACCGTCTGGAAAGTCCCCATACGACTCCCGAGGTCGTGGCCAGGATGGCCTTGGAGATTCTGACCTTCAGGTCACTGTTTCGGAACACCAAGTCCGAAATTTATGCCGGTCCCAAGATCACCTATGAATCGTCCAAGTGGCTCTGGCTTTTCGCCCTGATCTTTCATTATTCATTTCTGGTCATAGTCATCCGCCACATGCGGCTGTTCCTGAACCCGGTACCCGAAGTCATCGCCTGGCTCGACTGGGCCGATTCCATGTTCGAAATCGGTACCCCGGCCCTGTATATGACCGATGCCGGTCTGCTGATCGGGCTTCTGTTCCTGTTCAGTCGACGGCTGACCAACCGGCAGGTGCGCTACATCTCGCTGGCCAACGACTATTTCCCGCTGCTGCTGCTCATTGCCATCGGTGTCACCGGTGTGCTGATGAGAATGTTCCTCCGCGACGGCATCGACATTGCCGCCATCAAACAGCTCGGTGTCGGCCTGGTCACCTTCAGCCCGGTGATCACCGCCGATATCGGTTCGATCTTCTATATCCACCTGTTTCTGGTCTGTGTTCTGCTGGTCTACTTCCCATTTTCCAAGCTCATGCACCTGGGTGGTGTATTCCTCAGCCCGACGAGAAACATGAAGAACGATTCCAGGCAGGTACGTCATATCAACCCCTGGAATCCGGAAATCAAAGTACACGCCTACTCGGCCTATGAAGATGAATTCCGTGAGTTCATGGTGGACGCCGGTATTCCGGTAGAAAAAGAGCCGGAGCCCACAGAGGAGGCACCGGCCGAGGCACCTGCTTAAGAGATTACAGACTGTATTGACCAATATTAGCTTATAAGGATTAAAACGATGTCAGTTGCAAAATTAGAACAACTATCCCAAAGCGTCGTGCAGGATCCGTCCTTGGCTACTGGTGCCATACCAACCAAGGACTGGATGGACATCCCGGTGGTCTTCAAACCGGGGGATTACGCCTATCCTGCCAAACAAGACAAGGTGGAGTACCTCAACAGTCAGAAAGGGCTGAATTTCCCCAATGCGAGGGAATGGTCGCCCGAAGATGACGACTGGAAGCTCCCGGAAAACTGGAAGGAGATCATTATCGACGGGCTCGGTGAACGGCTCGAGAAATTCCGCTCGCTGAAAATCTTCATGGACTGCTGTGTGCGCTGTGGAGCCTGCGCCGATAAATGCCATTTCTTTCTCGGCACCGGCGACCCGAAGAACATGCCGGTGCTGCGGGCCGAGTTGCTGCGCTCGGTCTACCGCAACGACTTCACCCTGGCCGGCAGGATTCTCGGCAAAATGGCCGGCGGCCGGGAAATGACGATTGGCGTACTGAAGGAATGGTTCATGTATTCCTATCAGTGTACCGAGTGCCGCCGCTGTTCGGTCTTCTGTCCCTACGGCATCGACACCGCAGAGGTGACGATGATGTTGCGCGAACTGCTGCACCTGGTCGGGATAGGCATCAACTGGATTCTGGAGCCCGCCTCCAACTCCAATCGAACCGGCAATCATATGGGGCTGCAGCCCCACACCTTCAAGGACAACGTCGATTTTCTGGCCGAGGATGTCGAGGGCCTGACCGGCGTCAAGATCGAGCCGACTTTCAATCGAAAGGGGGCGGAAATTCTGTTTATCACTCCTTCGGCTGACGTTTTCGCCGAGCCCGGGCTCTATACCGCCATGGGCTACCTGATCCTGTTCGAGCATCTCGGTCTCGACTACACCTGGTCGACCTATGCCTCCGAAGGCGGCAACTTCGGCCTGTTCACCAATAACGAGACGATGAAGAAGCTCAACGCCAAAATGTACGCCGAGGCCGAACGCCTGGGTGTCAAGTTTATCGTTGGCGGCGAGTGCGGTCACATGTGGCGGGTGCTGCACCAGTATATGGATACCATGAACGGCCCGGCCGATTTCCTGGAGGTTCCGAAATCACCGCTCACCGGCACCGTATTCGAGAACTCGGCTTCGACCAAAATGATTCATATCAGCGAGTTTACCGCCGATCTCATCAAACACGGCAAGCTGAACCTGGACAAGAGCCGCAACAGCCATGTCAAGGCGACTTACCATGATTCCTGCAACCCGGCCCGGGCCATGGGACTGATGGATGAACCCCGCTATATTCTCGATCACGTTGTTGATTGGGTTGAGATGCCCGAGAACACCATTCGCGAGCAGACCTTCTGCTGCGGATCCGGTACCGGCCTGAACACCGATGAAATCATGGAACTGAGGATGCGATCAGGGCTGCCGCGGGCCAATGCGGTCAAATATGTGGAAGATAAGCATGGGGTCAACATGCTGTCCTGCGTCTGTGCCATCGACCGGGCGACATTGACCTCACTGATGGATTATTGGAATCCCAACGTCGGAGTTTGCGGTATCACTGAGCTGGTTGGCAACGCCATCGTCCTTGACGGCGAAACCAGAGGCGAACTCGATGAAGGTCTGCGGACCATGGTTTTCTAACCCTGACCGGAATAGAGGAGAAACGAACAATGTATAACAAAGGATTAATAGTTTCGGGACTCGTTATTTTCGTCCTGTTAGTGACGTTTCCCATCTGGTTCAACGGTTTGGATGCCGGCCCGCTGCCTAAACCCGAACTACCGCCAGGTGGAGAGAAGGAATGTGTGGCTCCCGCTGCTGAGATGAGAGACAGCCATATGCAACTGTTGAATGAATGGCGCGACGACGTGCTGCGCAACTCTGACCGGGTAACGGTTACGGTTGGCGGTAAGGAGTATCAGAAAGGGCTGCAGATCGCCTGTATGCAGTGCCATTCGAACAAAGAGAAGTTCTGCGATACCTGTCATGAGTACGCAGCTGTTTCGCCCACCTGTTGGGATTGTCATATAACGCCCACAGAGTTGGCAAAGAAGGAGGCTCAGTGATGGATAACAAAAGAAGAAAATTCCTGAAAATGGCAGGTGCTACCGTGCTTGCCGGTATCAGCGCCCCGGCGCTCGTCAAGCTGTCTTCCACCAGTGCCGTTGCATCCGGTGAGGGAGGGCAGGCGGCTCCAGCAGCAAGTCATGGCAATGCGGGTGGACACGGAGAAGAGCAACCTTCAGGCGTCAGGCTCGGCATGGTTATCGACATGCGCCAATTCTACCAGGACCAGGGATTGCTCGACGAAGCAATCGCCGCCTGTGTAAAAGCCCACAACGTACCCCAGATTCCCGACCCAAAGAGCGAAATCAAATGGATCTGGAAGACCGGGTTCGGCAATCTGTTTCCAGAGCACAGCCAGAAACTGCGTTCTGAGAAAATCAAGAACAGCCAGTTTCCGGCACTCTGCAACCATTGCGACAATCCTTCCTGCGTCAAGGCCTGCCCCACCAAGGCAACCTTTGTGGTTGAGAAGAACGGTATCGTGGCCATGGATTTTCACCGCTGTATCGGCTGCCGTTTCTGTATGGCGGCCTGTCCCTATGGGGCGCGGAGCTTCAACTGGCAGGATCCGCGGCCCTTTATAAAAGAATACAATGCCGATTTTCCGACCAGAATGCGCGGTGTGGTCGAGAAGTGCAATTTCTGCGGCGAACGTCTGGCACTGGGGCTGGAGCCCGCCTGTGTCGAAGCCTGCAAGGGAACCGGAGCCATAGTCTTCGGCGATCTCAACGATTCCCATTCGGAAATCAGGAAGGTGCTCGACCAGGAGTTCACCATTCAACGTAAACCATCTGCCGGTACCATGCCGTCAGTCTTCTACATAGTGTGAGGTTGTCATGATAGAAAAAACACTTAAAGGAAAACCGGCCTACTGGATCTGGCTTGCCATTCTCGGCTCCCTTATCGCCATCGGCTGGGCCTGCTATTTCAGGCAGTACGCCTATGGTCTCGGGCTTACCGGTATGAGCCGAGACGTATCCTGGGGGCTCTATATTTCCCAGTTTACCTTTCTGGTCGGGGTTGCCGCTGGTGGACTGATGTTGGTGCTGCCCTACTATATCCATAACTACAAGGTTTTTGGCAGGATCACCATTCTTGGTGAGTTCCTGGCGATTGCCGCTCTGGTCATGTGCCTGATGTTCATCATGGCCGATCTTGGCCAGCCCTTACGCGGCCTTAACGTGCTCTTTTACCCGACACCCCACTCCATGCTTTTCTGGGATATGTGCGTGCTCTGGGGCTACCTGCTGCTCAATTTGCTGTGCGGCTGGGTGATTCTGACCGCCGAACGCAAGCAGGTGCCGCCGCCCAAATGGATCTACTTCTTCGTCTATCTGTCCCTGCCTTTCGCAGTCTCGATCCACACCGTCACAGCGATGCTTTACTGCGGCTTGCCGGGTCGTCACTTCTGGCTCTCAGCCATCATCGCTCCGCGCTTTTTGGCCTCGGCCTTTGCCGCCGGACCGTCCCTGATCCTGATCGCCTGTGCGGTAATGAAGAAATTCGCCAACTTCGACGTCGGAGAGGAAGCGGTCAAGAAGTTGACCACCATCATCATGTACGCAGTGATTATAAACACCTTTTTCTTCCTGCTTGAATTCTTCGTCGGCTACTACTCTGAAGTTCCAGGCCATATGCATGCCCTAGAGTACCTGTTCTTCGGCCTCGAGCACCATGGTGAAGTCTATAACAACCTGGTTCCGTTCATGTGGACGGCAACACTGTTCAACTTTGCCGGCCTGGGCATTCTTGCCTATATGAAAATCTCCAAGATGTTTGATTTCAGGCTGGTGACTGTGGCTGCCGTATTGATCTTCCTGGCTCTCTGGGCGGATAAGGGACTCGGTTTCGTATTTGCCGGTTTTGTACCGAATCCGTTGGAAGAGGTTACCGAGTATGTCCCGACGCTGAATGAACTGGGAATTACCATCGGGGTCTGGGCCACAGGCTTCTTCCTGCTGACCCTGCTCTACAAGATTGCCCTTGGGGTCGAGCACGAAGTAGAAGAATAGCAGAAACGCTTACAGATTCACCATAACGCCCCCCGGTTGCTTTGGCAGCCGGGGGGTTTTTTGTATCGAACGATCGAACGGCGATCGAACGGGGACACAATACTTATCGTGTCCCAAACCACATAACTCCAATCGAGACTTACCGGGCACACAATGAAAAGATTGTATCCACAGGGGTAAATGGGACACGATAGGTATTGTGTCCCCGCTAAAGCTGTGTCCCCGCTAAAGCTGTGTCACCGCTAAAGCTATCTGAAAGGTTACGGATGGAATGAGGTGGTTTGGGACACGATAAGTATTGTGTCCCTTTATCTGAACAGATTGAGGTAGAGGTTGAACAGTTCCTGCACCTGGGGCCGGAAGAACAGGTAAAAAAGACCGGAAAGAGCCAGAAACGGCCCGAAAGGGATGCGGGTGGCGCCCCCCTTTTTCTGGCTGCGCATGGCGAACAGCCCGACTATGGTGCCGGTCACCGAACTGGCGAAAATGATAAAGAGCAGTGACTGCCAGCCCAGAAACGCTCCCAGCATGGCCAGCAGTTTGATATCGCCACCTCCGAGCCCTTCCTGTCTTCTGAGCAGATAATAGGAGTAAGATACGGCGTAGAAGATCCCACCTCCGGCCAATAGCCCGATCAGTGAATCCTGCCAGGTGACGAAGGTAGAGAAAAATGAGAACGCAAATCCGAAAATGATGCCAGGCAGGCTGATGACATCAGGTATTATCTGGTGATGAAGATCGATCCATATTATAGTGACCAGGGCGGCGCAGAAGAGAAAGAAGCCAAGGGCCGTCAGGCTGAGCCCGAAGTTGGCAACCACCGCGACCGTCAGCAGCCCGGTCAGCAGTTCGACGATCGGGTATTGCGCTGAAATTCTCACCTTGCAGTGACTGCATCTGCCACGCAGTGCGAGATAGCTCAAAATGGGAATGTTTTCATACCAGTTGAGTCGATTTTTGCATTTCGGGCAGTGGGAGGGGGGGAAGGCGATTGAGGCATCGGGGTCGGGTAGTCTGAGGATGACCACGTTGAGAAAACTGCCGATGATACTGCCAAACATGAAGGCGGCCGCAAGAAGAAATAGTGAGATCTGCATAAACCCGACTTAACTGCATGATTAAATGGAATAACTTCTCTATCGATTCATTATGTCGCAACACCAGGAAAAAGCAAGAATTATCCGCTTTGAGCAGCTGTCAGGGCTCAATGTAAGGATAACACTGGAAGCCCCTCTGATCGCTGGCTCGGCGGAAGCCGGTCAGTTTGTGATGATACGCACCGGAAGCGGTCAGGACCCGCTGCTCCGGCGCCCCTTCTCTCTGCATCAGACGAGCAGTGGCGGACAGATTCAGATCTACTTCAAGAATGTCGGTCGGGGAACGGACATTATGGCCCATGCCAAGGTTGGAGAGATGCTGGATGTGTTCGGACCTTTGGGCCGGGGATTCAGCATAGCTGATGATAAACCTGCCTGTTTGGTTGGTGGCGGCCTGGGCATCGCACCGATGCTGTTTCTGGCTAAAATAATAAGTTCGCTGGGCCGGGATCACAGTCAAGATCTGATTATCCTGGGCGGCAGGACCAGAGAAGACGTGGAACCTCTGGTGGATGATTTTAAGCAGTTCGGGCTGGCCCTGCACTGCGCTACCGATGACGGAACTTACGGAATCAAGGGATACGTAACCGATATTCTGCGCTCCGAGCAGTTGGCTGAGAACACCCAGATTTACGGCTGTGGGCCGGACAATATGCTCGAGGTCCTGCACCAGTTCAGCAGCAGCAGACATCTGAGCTGCCAGGTCTCGGTGGAAAGCGTCATGGCCTGCGGCATGGGAGCCTGCCTGGGCTGCAATGTCGACTCCAGCGATGGCGACTACTTACATGTCTGTATCGACGGACCGGTATTCGACACGGGGGATCTGGCATGGAATTCGTGAAAGATCATGATCCCTATCCGGACCTGAGTGTGAATATCGGGTCGCTCGAGCTGCAGAACCCGGTGATGACCGCTTCCGGCACCTTCGGCTATGCCCGTGAGTTTGAAGATCTGGTCAATCTGCACCGACTCGGCGGAATAATCGTCAAAGGTATTTCCCTGGAACCGCGAGCCGGAAATCCTCCCCAGCGGATCGTCGAAACCCCGTGCGGCATGCTCAACGCCATCGGCCTTCAGAATGTAGGGGTGGACCGTTTTATTGCTGAGAAGATGGTGTACCTGAAAGGGATTGGCGTACCGGTTCTTGTCAATATCCTCGGCGATTCTGTTGAGGAATATCGGCAATTGACCGAACGTCTCCGGGGAGTCGAGGGAATAGCCGCACTGGAGGTCAACATATCCTGCCCCAATGTAAAGAAGGGTGGCGTGGCTTTCGGAACGGTGCCGTCGACGGCTGCGGCGGTCACTGAGGCGGTGAAAAAAGCTGCCGACGTACCGGTGATGGTGAAACTGTCTCCCAATGTCTCCGACATCGTTGAGATGGCAAAAGCCGTCGAAGGGGGCGGCGCTGACTCTATCTCATTGGTCAATACACTCATCGGTATGGCCATCGATCTGAAGCGCAGGAGGCCGGTGCTGGCCAACGTGATCGGTGGATTGTCGGGCCCGGCGATCAAGCCGGTGGCACTGCGTATGGTCTACCAGGCTGCCGCAGCCGTGGATATTCCGGTAGTCGGTATTGGCGGTATTGAAAGTGCGGAAGATGCACTGGAGTTCATACTGGCCGGCGCGACCGCGGTTCAGATTGGCACGGCCAATTTCATCAATCCCCGGGTCAGCGAGGAAGTGGTGGACGGTATCGGCGACTATGTGAAGGCCAATAAACTGGCCTCGATCAGGGAATTGATTGGCGCCTTAGAGGTTTGACGGGTGTGATCCATGAGCAAACCACCGACAGTACCGCTCTTTGGCAGGATCTTCGCCACTGCGACAGGCTATCTGAAACTGTTATTTCACAAAGATACTCCGTGGCAGGCAAAGCTGGTTCTTGGTGCAGCACTTGTCTATCTTGTTTTACCCTTTGATCTTATACCGGACTGGCTATTGGGGCTCGGTATTGTTGACGACCTGGGTGTGGTCACGCTTCTGGTTTGGCTGGCTCTGAAAATTCTGCGAAAAGATACACTTCAAAAAGAGAATGGCACAGCGCCATGACATAAACCTCTTATCGCCAGCGATCCAGTAGAAAAATTTTCTAATTAGGCTGTCGAGCGACAATCACATCAATTTTAAAGAGATGCATTTATACTAAGAAAAGGGGTTTCATGACAATCGACGGTAGAACCAGATTATACGGAATAATTGGCAATCCGGTGGCCCACTCGTTGAGCCCTGCGATGCACAACAGCGCTTTTGCCGCTCTGGGAGAAAACCGGGTGTATCTGCCGTTTCAGACCGATAATCTGCAGGAAGCGGTGGCTGGACTGAGCGGGCTTGCGATTGAAGGGGTCAGCGTGACTATTCCATTTAAGGAAGATGTCATGAATTTCCTCGATGAGATCGATCCAGTAGCGGAAAAAATCGGCGCAGTGAATACCGTTCTGGTGAAGAACGAGAATGGGAGTAAAAGACTCTATGGTTGCAATACCGACTGGCTGGGAGGCAATCGTGCGGTTGCTGAGCAGATCGAGCTTCGGGGAAGCAGGGCGGTTATTCTTGGAGCAGGCGGCGCAGCCCGGGCAATTGGTTTTGGGCTGCTCGAGGCTGGCTGTACAATTGTAATACGCAGCAGGACGGAGTCGAGGGGCAGAGAACTGGCCGGTCAACTCGGCTGCCAGTGGACTTCACTGGCCGATCGTCCCACGGCAGGGGCGGACATCTTGATAAACAGTACCTCGGTCGGGATGGAACCAGATATTCGTAAAAGCCCGATCGATTCGGATCTGCTGGGCGGCTTCAGGGTGGTGATGGACATCGTTTATGCCCCGCTTCAAACCAAACTATTAAAAGATGCCGGCGCCGCAGGCTGCAGCTGTATTAGCGGTCTGGAAATGCTGCTTTATCAGGGGGTGGCCCAATTCGAGCTGTGGACCGGACTGGAAGCTCCGGTCCAAGTGATGCGTGAGGCACTCCAGCGGGGAGTAGCTGGGCGGCCCGAAAAATCTGCTTGAGCGGGTATTCCAATGATTGAAATCAGGCCAGCTCAGAACATAGATGCCAACGTAACCGTACCCGGATCGAAAAGTATCACCCAGCGGGCATTGATTGCCGCGGCTCTGGCAGATGGAAAGAGTATACTGCACGGGCCGCTGGTGAGTGAAGATACCGACTACTCATCCGGAGCCCTCAGCTTGATGGGTATCGATATTCACAAGGAGTTGGATCAATGGAGCATCTGCGGATCAGGCGGGACCATCAAAGCGCCGGAGGATGATATTTACCTTGGCAACAACGGCACGGCTACCCGTTTTCTGACCTCTGTTGCTGCACTCGGTACGGGGGAATTCATCATCGATGGTGATGAGCGGATGCACGAGCGGCCCATCGGGCCGCTTATAGAAGCGCTGCTGGGCTGGGGGGTGGACATCGAGTCGATTCAGGGCACGGCCTGCCCGCCACTCAGTATTCTGGCAACAGGTCTTGACGGCGGCAAAACGACGCTGCCGGAGGGTAAAAGTAGTCAGTACCTGTCTTCTCTGCTGCTGGTGGCGCCCTATGCCAGGAAGCCTGCAGAGCTTGAAGTGATCGGTGAGATTTTATCCAAGCCCTATGTGGCAATGACGCTTGATATCATGGCCGAATTTGGCATAAGGGTTGAAGCCGCCGTCGATTTTTCCTCATTTTCCATTCCCCGTGGTGCCTACCAGCCGCGTCAATATTGGATCGAGGGAGATGCCTCAAATGCGTCCTACTTCTGGGCGGCAGCTGCGGTTACCGGCGGCAGAGTTTGTGTGGATAACGTACCGGTACCGTCACTGCAGGGGGATGCAATGCTGGTGCCCCTGTTGGCCCGGATGGGGTGCGAAGTTGAGCAGAGCGGTCATGGAATCGCCGTAACCGGCCCCCCCAAGCTTGAACCGATATCGATTGATATGGGCGATATGCCCGACGTGGTGCCGACCCTGGCCGTGGTCGCGGCCTTTGCGGACGGGGTATCAGAAATCAGCAATATCGAGCACCTGCGCATCAAGGAATGTGATCGATTGAGCGCCACTGCCACTGAGCTGAGCAGAATAGGTGTGCAGGTGGAGACATTTTCTGACCGCATGGTCATCCATGGCCGAGGTGGTAGCGGCCTGCATGGGGCGGAGATCGAGACCTACCAGGATCATCGTATGGCCATGAGTCTGGCCGTGGCCGGCCTGCGTGTCGAAGGGATCAGGATCAAAGGTGAGGAGTGTGTGGTCAAGTCCTTTCCCGATTTCTGGGATCGTTTCACCACTCTTTACTGAAAACTAGCTGCCGGTTACCAGGACTCGATCGCCGATCTGCACCTCAAAAAAATCGGCGGCGCTACCGTTTTTGATACAGATCTCCAACAAATTACTGCTGTTGGTTAGTGCTGACGGCCTGCGATCGGGCAGCTTTGCGTAACTGGTATCATGGAACCCGACCTCTGACGATTTTATCCTGATCGTCAGACCACCTTCCCGGACGAGTCTGTCGAAATGGATTGTTTCGATGTTGGTGATAAGGTTGCCGAACCTGTCGATCGAAACGATCTCACCAATTATTTCAGAATCGCTGCAGCGCGGCACGGAGGCGGCGATGATGACGCATGACTCTCTAGAAATGGACGGGCCGGCTTCATCAATCGGTGCGCCGCGAGAGAGGTGGGCGGCGACCGGCGCCATGATATCACGGCCCTGAAAGGTGTTACTGATGTCCTTGAGGAACCAGCTCCGGTTGGTTAACTCATAGACCTTTGCCGTCTCGTCAGTCTCAAGGAGGCGTGAAAAAACACCGTTGTCGGGGCCAAGAAACAACTGGCTGTTGGCCTTGACAACAATTATCCTGCGCTCGGTACCTACTCCTGGGTCGACAATGCAGAGATGGATTGAAGCGGCCGGAAAGTATTCGTGGTTTCTGAAGATCAGCTCGGCCGCGCGACCTATATTCTGCGGTGGAACCGCATGACAAAGGTCAATGACA
Source organism: uncultured Desulfofustis sp. (assembly GCA_905479735.1). Taxonomy (GTDB): domain Bacteria; phylum Desulfobacterota; class Desulfobulbia; order Desulfobulbales; family Desulfocapsaceae; genus JABDQA01. Next base: position 693 of record CAJQNS010000220.1, on the reverse strand, counting down.
GCGGCCTCTGGATTGATCGACAGGATGACGCCCTTGAGAACTCCGACATATTCATCAATCTGGCCGAAATCGGTGGTAAGTACGATCGGGGGACCTTTCATTTAAATTACTTTCTTAATTAAAATGGGGACACAATACTTATGGCTACCCCTTATAGCCTAAATGATTACGCGCCACAATCAGAAGGGACACCATAAGTATTGTGTCCCCTCTAGTATCACTATGGTTTAATTTATCTGCTCTACTGTGGTTCTGGGGAGCAGAAAGAAGAGGCTGCCCTTTTCTTTCATGGAACCGGCAGCTTTTTCGGCATAATAGTCATTCCCCAGAAAAAGATCGACTCGGCCTGGTCCCTTGATGGCGGCACCGCTGTCTTGGGGCAGCACGAAGCGGCCGAACGTTTTCCAGTGGTTGATGCTGCCGTCATCATTGAGCACCGGACGCTTCGAGATAAGGTAGCCGAGGGCACCGGTGGGAAAGATGCCATGGTCCACGGCGACCGAACGATCCGCCGTTAATACCTGTCCAAGCGATCCGCGAGGACCTTGGTCGTCTCCCCAGTTGAAGAATATATAGCGAGAGTTGTGGTGGAGCATAGGTTCCATCTGGTCCGGATGGGAAGCCAAATAAGCTCTGATGGTGTCGATGCTGACTTCGTCTCTGGTCATGATCTGCTTATCGACGAATAGCTTG
>CAJQNS010000219.1 GCA_905479735.1 uncultured Desulfofustis sp. | reverse complement strand
AAACCATCGGGTAACACCTCCACCCGGTCGCCGTGGCTCATCCACACCTGATGATGGGCCTCGCCGGTTTCAAGACCGGCAAACAGCCCGTCGGTACTGAGTATCTGTAGTTCGGCTTTGCCGAATTCACGATTTTCCGCTTTTTCAACCTGCCCGCCGCTCTGCAGAATTATCAACTGAGCGCCGTAGCAGATGCCCAGAAGGGGAATTGAAAGATCCAGAATAGCCGGATCTGAGTGAGGGGCTCCACTATCGTATACCGAACAGGGACCACCCGACATTACAATTCCAGCCGGCTTCATTTCCCTGATTTTCTCGAGCGGGATCGAATAGGGATGAATCTCGCAGTAGACCTTTTGTTCCCTGATCCTCCGGGCAATGAGCTGGGTGGTCTGGGAACCGAAATCCAAAATGAGGATCATCTCGCCGATTTTCATAATTTCTCTGTTCTCAAGTTAGCGTTTTTGAGTTATTTACCCGGTAACTTTGATCAGGCCATCCGATAGTTGGGCGCCTCTTTGGTAATGATTACGTCATGTACGTGAGACTCCCGAAGACCTGCTGCAGAAATGCGGACAAACTGAGCCTTCTGCTGCAGTTCTTCAATGGTGGCCGCACCGACATAGCCCATACCGGAACGAAGTCCGCCAAGAAGCTGATAAATCACATTTGCCAGCGGGCCTCGATAAGGCACTTTGCCCTCGATTCCCTCGGGCACCAGTTTCGAAGTGGCGCTGGTCTCGGCCTGGAAGTAACGGTCCGATGACCCCTGCGACATGGCTCCGAGGGAACCCATGCCCCGGTATCCCTTGTAGGTCCGACCCTGGTAGAGAAAAGTCTCTCCCGGGGTTTCATCAGTCCCGGCAAAGAGGCTGCCTATCATAATCGTCGAGGCGCCGACACCTATTGCTTTGGCCAGGTCGCCGGAATGCTTGATTCCACCGTCGGCGATCACCGGTATATCATACTTGCTGCTCACCCTGACGCAATCGCGCAGGGCGGTGATCTGAGGTACGCCGACCCCGGCAACAATTCTAGTGGTACATATCGACCCCGGACCCACTCCCACCTTGATCGCATTTACTCCGGCTTTAATCAGATCTTCAGCAGCTTCTGCCGTGGCAATGTTGCCGGCTACGACCTGCAGATCGGGGAACGCTCCCCGCACCATTTCTATAGATCTGATCACGCCGGCAGAGTGGCCATGGGCGGAATCGAGAACCACCACATCGACACCCGCATCGACCAGTCTTGCTGTATGCTCTTCAACTTCCTCGCTCACGCCGATGGCGGCACCGACCAGCAGCCGACCAAATTCGTCCTTGGCGGCGTGGGGATATTTCTTTATCTTTTCCAGATCCTTGATGGTGATCAGCCCCTTGAGAGCACCGTCATCATCGACCACCAGCAGCTTTTCGATACGGTGCTCGTGGAGCAGTGCTTTGGAATGTTCCAGATCGATGCCGACCTTGGCGGTTACCAGATTCTTGCTGGTCATCACGTCCGCCACCCGCAGGTCGTTGTCGGAGACAAAACGCAGATCACGGTTGGTAACGATGCCGACCAGTTTCCCCTGATCAAGAACCGGCAACCCTGATATCTTGTAGTGGGCCATGATCTCCTGTACTTCAGCCACCGATTGATCCTGTCTGACGACGATGGGATCGATAATCATCCCCGATTCCGATTTCTTCACCCGTTCGACTTCGAGCACCTGTTGATCAATGCCCATATTCTTGTGAACTATACCGATTCCGCCTTCTCTGGCCATGGTAATCGCCGCAGCCGACTCGGTTACCGTATCCATGGCAGCACTTATCAACGGGGTATTCAAGTTGATCTTGTCGGTCAGCCGGGTTTGAAGAGAAGCCTCATTGGGCAGCACCTTTGAGGCCGACGGTTTAAGCAGCAGATCATCAAAAGTTAGTGCCATTTCAATCTTATCTGGTAACATAGGTAACTCCTTTTACCGGAAACATGTTGCAAGCCACTGAATAAATTAGAAATTATCGGATATTTTTCCGAGAAACAGGGTTTTAGTTTAAAATATCTACCGCAAAATATTCCAGCATTTTAGATTCTCTGAGCCTGCCCGCACTTCAACAGCTGATCAGCAACAGGCAGCCCGAATCTGACAAGCCCTCATGATTTTAGAAATTAATCCGTATAATCCTCAGGTCCGACTGATCCGCAGAGTGGTAGAGCGTATAAAGCAGGGTGCCGTTATCTGTTATCCTACTGATACCGGATACGGTATAGGCTGTGACATATTCAATCCGAAGGCCATCAAAAAGATGGCTAGATTGAAGAAACGGCCGCCCAACAAACCATTTTCATTCATGTGTTACGATTTGAAGAACATCAGTCGATATGCCCATGTATCGAACACGGCCTATCGTTTGTTGAAAAAAAACCTGCCCGGTCCCTATACCTTTGTTCTGCCCGGTACAAAGCTCGTTCCCAAAGTGATGACCACCAAACAGAAGACGGTCGGTATCAGAGTTCCCGAACATGTCATCTGCCGGTCGCTGCTGGAAGAGCTGAGCTCACCGATCATCAACACCAGTATCCCTGTTGATGACACTACGGCACCGCCCACCCAGGCATTCGAGATAGAAATGCTTCTCAACAACCACGTCGATGTGATCATCGACGGTGGGCCGGTCTATCCGGATCCCTCGTCGCTCATCGATCTGACTGGAGACCGCCCGGAAATACTCAGAGAAGGAAAAGGCGACGTCAGCCCTTTCCGTTAATGAGTGCCTCTTTCAGTGATTTACTCATGGTGAAGTGAATCGTTTTCCGCTCACCGATATCCATCATCACGCCGGTTCGGGGATTTTTCGTCTGACGGGCCTTTCGGTTCCTCGTCGAAAAACTGCCGAACCCTCTTAACTCGACCCTTCTGCCCTCGGCAAGTGCTTCAGCCATCGAATCAAGAATTATATCTACTGCGACATTGACATCCTGCTTATGGAGGGCAAGATTGTCGCTGATTTTATCAACCAGTTCTTTCTTTAACATGGACATTGACTTCCTAATCCTTTGAAATAAGATACAAAAAAAGGTTGCTCCGCAGTCAGGCGAAACAACCTTTTGTCACCATTGGGCGGCTGCCCTACTCTTCGGTCTTAGGGCCCCCCTCGGCGGCGGCCTTGAGCAGATCACCAAAGGTTGCTGGCGCAGCCTCGGCGATTTCTGCTTCCGCTTTCTTGATTTTCTCTACCGCCTCGGCTTCACCTTCGTCTTCAAGTGTTTTCACCGACAGTCCGATTTTCCTGTCTTTGGCTGAAACATTTATGACGATAGCCTTGAGGGTATCACCGACGTTGTAATGCTCTGCCGGATTCTTGACCTTATCCTTGGGAATTTCTGAAACGTGCACCAGACCTTCGATGCCTTCCTCGAGTTTCACAAAGACGCCGAAATCGGTAACATTGGTGATTTCACCCTCGACCACGGTACCCGATGGATAATTGTTGTAGGCAGTCTGCCAGGGATCCGGGGTAAGCTGCTTGACACCCAGGGAGAAACGTTCGTTCTCCTTGTCGATCTTCAGAACAACAGCCTGAATCGTGTCGCCTTTGGCATATTTCTCGGCCGGATGCTTGATGCGCTCGGTCCAGGACAGATCAGAGACATGGATCAGCCCGTCAATACCTTCTTCTATACCTATGAATACACCAAAGTCAGTGATGTTTTTGATCTTGCCTTCGATGATCGCCCCAACCGGATAACTTTCGATGACCATATCCCAGGGATTTGGCTGAAGCTGCTTCATTCCCAGAGAAATGCGCTTGGTCTCCGGCTCGATGTTGAGCACCATAATCTCGATGGTGTCTCCAACCGCGACGATCTTGGACGGATGCCTCGGTTTTTTTGACCAGGTCATTTCAGAGACATGGATGAGTCCTTCGACCCCTTCCTCGAGCTCGACAAAGACACCGTAATCGGTAATTGAAACAACTTTGCCGACCGCTTTCTCACCCAGCGGATAGCGATCGCTGACGGTGGCCCAGGGGTCGTCACGCAGCTGCTTGATGCCCAGGCTGACCCGATCGTTGTCACGGTCGTACTTGAGCACCTTGACCTCCACCTCCTGGCCCACCTTGTAAAGTTTGGCCGGATGGGAAACCCGTCCCCAACTCAGGTCGGTGATGTGACAGAGACCGTCCATACCGCCCATATCGATGAACAGACCGTAGTCGGTGATGTTGGTAATGGAACCATTGATAATCTGGCCTTCCTCCAGGCGGGAACGCATCTCTTCACGCAACTTGTTGCGTTCTTCCTCGAGAATTGCCCGGCGGGAAATAACCACATTGTTGCGCTTGCGGTTGAATTTGAGAATCTTGAATTCATATACTTGACCAATCAGACCGTCGAGATCCTTGACCGGCCGCAAATCGATCTGGGAGTATGGCAGGAAGGCAGGCACACCGATATCCACGGACATACCGCCTTTGACCCGGCTCTCAATATTACCCTGGATGGTACCGTCAGCTTCCTGAATCCTGGCAATATCTTCCCAGACTTTGATGGCAATGGCCTTTTCACGAGACAGAAGCAGACCGCCTTCGTCCTTACGCCGCTCGACGAACACCTCGATGGAATCTCCCACCTTGATCTCTTCAGCATCGTCCAGACGAAACTCGGATTTGGGAATGTAGCTCTCGGCTTTGTCCCCGACGTCCACAAGAAAACAGTCGTCATGTTCGCCGATTATTGTTCCCATAGCGACGTTGCCGACTTCGACGACCCGGTTGTTTTCTTCCATCTCGAAAAGCTCGGCAAAGCTGAGCTCTTCAGTGTTCTCTGTTTGGTTTGATTGGTTGGTTTCTTCAGTCATTGGTTTACTCGTTGCGCGGGAAAATCCCGCAAGGTTTTTTATTAATCTCAGTCTGTTCTGCAACAGACGCCAAAAAACTGATGGGGTGCACTCCAGGCTTCAGATGGCAACCCCAACAGAAGAATTTCATTCTATACCATGAAAACGATGGAGAGACAAGGTTTTATTAAACTTTGACCAGCTGCGATATCGGCCTTGAACAGAATCTCCCGAAACTGTTATTTTATAGTAAATACAGCAGGATAAGACTAGCGCGGACTCTTTTCCGGACTGGTCTCAATAGGAAAGCCGGCACGCCGCCATGATTCGATGCCCCCGTCAAGGTTGTAGATTTCGCGATAGCCCCTGGCGAACATCACTTTTCCGGCCACATAGCTGCGGCCGCCGACGGCACAGATCAACATCAGCGGTTGCTCGGGATCGGCTTCGAAAACTCCTCGGATCACATCACCCACCGGCACCAGTGTGCTGTCAGCGATACGAAATTGTTTTCGTTCCTGGGGCGTCCTGACATCAATTATCTGCAGATTTTCTCTGGTTTTGACCAGATTGGCGGCTTCAGCGGCTGACACCGTTCTGAAAATCTGCTGAACCTCAGCTGCGGGCTTCCCACTTCCCTCACCTTGAACAGACGGGTCCGCCTGCTGCTCGGCTTTGGTGATAGGGGGGGGTGGGCCTGACAGCAAGAAGCCGATGAGTGGCAGTCCCAGGAGAGCGATAAGGGCAACAGGCAGGAATCGTTTCATGAAGCAAAGCTAACTAGCTGACAGGAGGATTTTGGAGTACCGCTTACCCTCCCCCGGAAGCATCAGCGGGTAAGCGGCGGAGCAGGTTAAGATAGGTTATTTACCTTGTATTTTCATCTCATCCATATAGGGGCCAAACAGTTGTTCATATTCCGGGATCGCCTTTCTCAATATCACTCCGAAATAGGGGATGTCGCTGGAGTTGACCACCAGATTGGCGGAGTTGCTCAGCGCCTGCAAGTTGTAAAACGTCTTGAATTGAGGCCCCACGAGTACATAGAGAATATAGCGCCGGCGTGACATTTCCATAAAGCAGATGAACCGATGCAGCGGATCGTCCTCAAAACTTCCCTGAACACATTCGGTGTTGAGTACCACACAGGTGTAATTGTTGAACTGCATCTGGGTGATCACGTCCCCGGTCTGTTCCGCTGTTTCCGCCCGATATCCCAACCCAGACAGGGAACTGCTCATTTTGTCCCTGGCGTCCCCCGGCTTGGCCAGGATCAGCGCCTGGGGAATATCTGAAACAACTTCATCGTCATCGAAGATCCCCTCTTTCAACCAGCTGGTATCGGGTGGTTCCGGAGGGCTGATCGTAGTCGTCTTGCCATCCAGCAGGTCTGCCCTGCTGAGAGCTATGGGCTCCCCGCATTGACTGCATTTAAGACGAACTTTCTTACCCGGTTGAAGTTTTTCCAGGCTCGCTTCCAGTTTGGCATTGGATTTATGGGATTTACCGCAAGCGCTACATGTGATCTTCATAACCGTCTCTCTTGTGCTGATCTGCTGGGTTCAACTGCAGGCTCTGTTTTTACCCCTGGAAATGACCACTCAGCATTTAATATCCAAACGACTCATCTTCCTCGTCTTCCATGGCCAGGTCTCTAAGGCTCGAAGTTGCTTCGCCGCGGGCTGCCTTGATCTGATCGATACCACGGAAAATTTCATTGCGGTAGGAACAATACCTTACTGCAGTTTCTTCGGTGATCAGGCCGTGGCTGAACAACTCGAGAATGTGCTGGTCGAAGGTTCTCATCTCCAGTGCGGATCCCGCTTTGACAACCTCGTAAAAGGTCTTGTCTTCGGTTTCACCATTGAGAATCAGATCCCTTACCCGAAGACTGGTACAGAGTATCTCCATGGCAGCGATACGGCCGCCGCCTATACGTGGGAGCAGTCGCTGGCTGACTACCCAGCGAATGGTATCGGACAGCCGATGGCGGATCTGGAGCTGCTCTTCCTGGTCGAACATACCCAGGCAGCGGTTAATGGCCTGACCGGCGTCGATGGTATGCAAAGTGGATAAAACCAGGTGACCGGTCTCCGCAGCAGTCAGCCCGATTTCCATGGTTTCCCGATCACGCATTTCGCCGACCAGAATAACCTTCGGTGCCTGCCTGAGAGCCGCCCGCATGCCCATCGCATAGCTCGAGAAATCATGCCCCAGCTCGCGCTGGTTGAAGGTGGCCTTGTGGTGAGTGTGCATATATTCGATAGGGTCTTCAAGCGTGACCACATGCACCGCCCGCTCATGATTGATCCGGTCCAGCAGAGCCGCCAGCGAGGTCGTTTTACCTGTTCCGGTGGCACCGGTGAAAATGATGATACCGTTGAGTTCAGCCGCCATTTTTGTAAACGCAGAGGGGAAGTTCATGCTCTCGATGGACGGGACCGTGGTCTCCAGCTTACGCATGACCGTGGTGATGTATCCTTTGGTAGTAAAGATATTGACCCTGAAACGGGACTCTTCACTGAATGCGTACGATAGGTCGCAGGAGCCGTTGACCACCAGATCATTGAGCAGCCGCTTGTTGTTTCCTATCAGGTTCAGGGCAAAGGTTTCTGACTGAAACGGCGTCAACTCCTTGATCGGAGGCTCAACCTCGACCTCCTTCAGTATACCCGCCGATTCTACCTGCAGAGTCTTGCCAACTGTGATATTCAGATCGGAAACATTGGGGTTGGATTCCAGCATTGTGGTAATCCAGTAATCAATCTCCGTCTTTTTCATACCAACCTCCTGAAAAAATGTGCAATACTCTTCTGTTTCATTGTATACTGTAATAGATTTTTGAAAAAGTACAGTTTTTTCTAACATTTTCCGCTCATTCCGGCACATGTCGGGGGCGGATTTTCTTTAAGCGAGGTACAACTATGGCTATCACCCTTCGCAGTGCTACCACAACCCAGGGCAGAAGAATGGCTGGGGCCCGCAGTCTCTGGCGGGCCAACGGTATGCGAGAAGAGCACATGGACAAGCCGGTCATTGGAATCGTCAATTCCTTCACCCAATTTGTTCCGGGCCATATGCATCTGCATGAAATCGGCCAGCAGCTCAAGAAAATCATCGCTGAAAAGGGCTGTTTTGCCGCCGAATTCAACACCATCGCTATCGATGACGGGATCGCCATGGGACATGACGGCATGCTCTATTCTTTGCCCTCACGCGACCTGATTGCCGACAGCGTTGAGTACATGTGCAACGCCCACACCGTTGACGCAATGATCTGCATCTCCAATTGCGACAAGATCACACCCGGCATGCTGATGGCCGCCATGCGGCTCAACATTCCGGCCATCTTCGTCTCTGGGGGCCCGATGGAAGCCGGTGTCGATGGCGACAAAAAATACGATTTGATCGACGCCATGATCATGGCCGCCGACCAGACCATCCCCGATAGCGACATCGAACTGATCGAGCGCTGCGCCTGCCCGACCTGCGGCTCCTGCTCCGGTATGTTCACCGCCAACTCCATGAACTGTCTCAATGAGGCCCTGGGGCTGGCCCTGCCAGGCAATGGCACGGTGGTGGCCACCCATGCCAACCGAATCGGCCTTTTTGAGAGAGCGGCCGAAAGGATCGTTGAAATGGCGGAAGCCTATTACGCTAACGAAGACGATTCTGTCCTGCCCCGCTCAATCGGCTCCAAAGCCGCATTCATGAATGCCATGTCGCTCGATATCGCCATGGGCGGCTCGACCAATACGGTTCTCCATCTACTGGCCATCGCCCATGAAGGGAAGGTCGACTTCACCATGAACGACATCGATGCCCTGTCGAGGAAAATCCCCAATCTGTGCAAAGTCTCCCCTTCATCGTCTTATCACGTGGAAGATGTAAACCGGGCCGGCGGCATTATGGGGATCATGGCGGAACTGGATCGGGCCGGGCTGATCGACGCCTCGGTGAGCAGAGTAGATAGCCCCACCCTTGAGGCAGTTCTGCAAGATTATGATATTACATTATCTTCTGCTATCGCCGAGGCCAGAGAACTGTATTTGAGTGCCCCGGGTGCCAGTGGCCGGAACCTGGTAATGGGATCGCAAAAGAACCGCTATAAAGAAGCCGATGTCGATCGGGAAAATGGCTGTATCCGGTCACTCGAACATGCCTACTCCAAAGATGGAGGTCTGGCCGTATTGTCCGGTAATATTGCCGAAAATGGCTGTATCGTCAAAACGGCGGGAGTTGATGAAAGCATCCTGGTTTTCACCGGTACCGCCCGGGTCTGCGATTCCCAGGAAGATGCCTGCGAGGCAATACTCGAAGGTAGAATCAGCGCCGGTGATGTAGTGGTCATTCGGTATGAGGGGCCGCGCGGTGGTCCAGGCATGCAGGAAATGCTCTACCCTACTTCCTACCTGAAATCGATGCATCTGGGCAAGGACTGTGCGCTGGTAACCGACGGCAGGTTCTCCGGAGGCACCTCCGGTCTATCGATCGGCCATATCAGTCCGGAAGCTGCGGCGGGCGGAGCAATCGGTCTGGTTAGAGACGGCGATACGATAAAGATTGATATCCCACGCCGATCCATCGATGTGCTGATCAGCGACGACGAACTGCAATCCAGGCGGGCCGAAGAAGAAAAACGCGGCGTCCAAGCCTTCAAGCCGCCACCCCGGCCCCGCAAGATTTCTACTGCGCTCAAAGCTTACGCGTTGTTGGCATCATCCGCCGATCTTGGCGCCGTACGAGTAGTGCCCGAATAATACCCCAAACCTGCTGCGGGAGATGCAGAAATCTCTCGCAGCACCCATCCGACCCTTCCTAACCTGTTAGAATACAAATAAATTTCATTTTTACATATTTGTGAATATAGCTTGCTTTTCAGCACGCAGGCATTACTTTTATAAGGTTGATAATGATTATCGTTGTTACTGTCTAACCTTCTGATACCACCAATAAACTTGGCATTTTAAAGACACTTTGCTATTAAGAATACGTCTGTTGCCTTTTTCCATCACCACTTTCTGAGAGCGGATCCGTGAAGCCGACTGACATCAAAAACCCAGAGTATTTTCACAAAGTTGTAGACTGCCAATATGCCTGCCCGGCCCACACACCGGTACCCGAATACATCAGGCTTATTCTCCATGAACAATTCACCGAGGCCTACATGATCAACTGGGTCTCCAACGTCTTCCCTGGGATTCTGGGCAGAGTCTGCGACCGACCCTGCGAACCTGCCTGCAGGCGCGACAGAGTTGAGGATAAACCGGTTGCTATCTGCCGCCTCAAGAGGGTTGCTGCAGACAATCGTGAGGACGTATCGGCCTTGCTCCCCAAGGCTCCAGAGAAAAAAAATGGTAAGAAAATCGCCTTGATCGGAGGAGGTCCCGCCTCACTCACAGTGGCCCGGGATCTTTCCCTTCTGGGCTATGAATTAGACCTTTTTGACGACCAGCCCCGGGCCGGAGGATTCATTAGAAGCCAGATTCCCTCCTTCAGGTTGCCCGAGAAGGTGCTGAACGAGGAAATTGACTGTATCCTCGAAATGGGGGGGATTACCAGACATTTCAACACCTATGTATCGAGCCTCAAGGAAATCCTGGACAAGGATTACGATGCGGTGTTCGTCGGCTCCGGAGCTCCCCGAGGACGCGACCTGCCCAATCTGCCTGGTCGGGAAGAAGGGGACAAATTCATCCACGTCGGTATCGACTGGCTTGCGGCTGTGGTATTCGACCACGTCGAGAAGGTAGGCAAGCGGGTGCTGGTACTGGGCGGCGGCAATACCGCCATGGACTGCTGTCGTACCGCCCGCCGAATGGGCGGGGAAGACGTCAAAGTGGTTGTCCGCAGTCCCCGCAGTGAAATGAAAGCGTCCGAATGGGAAATCGAGGACGCCCTTCATGAAGATATCCCGATTTTGGAAAATCTGACCCCACTGGAATTCATTATTGAAGACGATCGTTTGACCGGCATGAGTTTCGAAAAGGTAACGCCGGTATATGACGAACAGGGTAAAAGAAAACTGGTCCCCACCGGTGAGGAGCCCGTGATTCTTGAGTGCGATGAAGTGCTTCTGGCCATAGGTCAACAGAACGCCTTCCCATTCATCGAGCCGGAATCGAACATCGCCTTCAACGATTACGGACTGCCTGAACTGGACCCGGTTACTCTGCAGTCTTCGGTGCCAAACGTTTTTTTCGGTGGCGACTCGGCTTTTGGTCCCGGCAACATCATCATTGCCGTTGCCCATGGACATGAGGCGGCCATTTCCATAGATCTTCTCTGCCGGGGGGAAGACCTGCATAACAGACCCGAACCGGAGGTCACCCTTGCCGGCCAGAAACTCGGTTTTCACGACTGGCTCTATGACAGCCATGTGACCGAGGATGCACGTCAGCTGGTACCGATGGTTGACAAGGCCAAGTCGCTGCGTGACCGGCTTGTCGAGGTTGAACTGGGCTTCGCTCAGCAGAGCGGTAAAGTTGAAGCCAAACGATGTCTGAACTGTGATGTTCAGACAGTATTCGACGGAGGACTCTGCATCGAGTGCGACGCCTGCGTCGACGCCTGTCCGACCAGCTGCATCAATTTCATCGACAATGCAGAGGAGGAAGAGCTGCGTCAACGGCTGCTTGTCCCGGCAACGAACAAGGAGCAGTCCCTCTATGTCTCGGATATCCTGTCCACTGGGCGGGTGATGGTCAAAGATGAGGACGTCTGCCTGCATTGCGGCATCTGCGCTGAACGTTGCCCGACCGCAGCCTGGGAGATGGTCAAATATGTCTATAAATCTGCAAAGGCTGGTGACCGATGAAACGTATCGAACGAACCAACGACTTTGTTGTCCGCTTTGCCAATGTTAACGGCTCGGGCTCTGCCAGCGCCAACAATCTTTTTGCCAAAGTCGTCTACCGGCTCGGGGTGCCGGTGAGCCCGAAAAATGTCTTCCCATCAAACATCCAGGGATTACCCACCTGGTACGAGGTGAGGATCAGCGACAAGGGTTATCTGGGCAGACGGGGCGGGGCCGACTTTATCATCGCGGTAAACGGTCAGACCTTGCGTGACGACTACGACATGGTGCAGCCCGGCGGTTATTTCCTCTATGACTCCACCAGGGATCTGCCGCCCGGTTTCGACCGGGATGACATCACCGTCATCGACATCCCGCTGACCCAGCTCTGCAATGACGAGTTTAGCGACAACCGTATGCGGCAGCTGATGAAAAATATCATCTATATCGGTGCCATAGCCTATCTCCTTGATATCGGCCTTGAACCGGTAAGCGACTCGATAACAAAGCAGTTTGCCAAAAAACCCAAGCTCGCTGAACCAAATATCAGGGCCCTGGAGATCGGCTATCAGTATGCCGAGAAGAACCACTCGGATGCCTGCGGCCTGTCCATCGAACCGTCCACTGCGGTGGGCGACAGAATCCTCATCGACGGTAACAGCGGTGCCGCTTTAGGTGCCCTGTTCGCAGGAGCCACCGTGGTCGGCTGGTATCCAATCACACCATCTACCTCGGTGGTAGAAGCATTCGAACGATTTGCCAGCCGCTATCGCATTGACCCCGAAACCGGCAAGAAAAATTACGCCGCCATTCAGGCCGAAGACGAACTGGCCGCCATCGGCATCGGTATCGGGGCTGGCTGGAACGGTGCAAGGGCTTTTACCGCTACCTCGGGGCCGGGAATTTCTCTGATGAGTGAATTTCTTGGTCTTGCCTATTTTACTGAAATTCCAGTTGTACTAATAAACGTGCAGCGCAGCGGTCCCAGTACCGGCATGCCAACCAGAACCCAGCAGTCGGACCTGCTGGCCTGCGCTTATGCCTCCCACGGGGATACCAGAAACGTGCTGCTCTTTCCCAGCGATCCCCTGGAATGTTTCGAAATGACCGCCGACGCCTTCGATCTGGCGGACAGGCTGCAGACTCCGGTCATCGTCATGAGCGACCTCGATCTGGGTATGAACGATCACCTTTGCGCGCCCTTCTCCTGGGATGACCAAAGACGCTATGACCGGGGCAAGGTTCTCAGCGGCGAAGAGCTTGATAAAATAGAAAAGAAATGGGGGCGTTATCTGGACATTGACAAGGATGGCATCTGTTACCGGACACTGCCCGGCGCCCACCCTGAGAAAGGCGCCTACACAACCAGAGGTACTTCCCACAACGAGTACGCCGCCTATACTGAAGGCAGTGCAGCCTACGAACGAAGTATGAACCGGCTGATGATTAAGTGGGAAACGGCCAGGCGGTTGGTCCCCATGCCGGAAATCGACATCCGCGACAAAAACAAAAAACTCGGAGCCCTCTATTTCGGTTCTACCGCGGCCTCGGCGGTCGAGGCTCTAGACCGGCTGGAAGAGAGTGGTATACCGATCAGCAGCATGAGGGTCCGGGCCTTTCCCTTTCAACCGGAAATCTTCGATTTCATCGCCGGACATGAGCTTGTCTTTGTCATTGAGCAGAACCGCGATTCTCAAATGGAAATCCTGCTGGCCGGGGAATGTCAGGTTGCACCGGGAAAAATGGTACGGGTCACCAATTTCAACGGTCTGGCGATCACTGCCAGAATGATCACCAACCAGGTGCATACGGCGCTGCTGGCAAAGGAAAAACCATTTATCAGCCAGATCTCGGCTGTTCAGAAGGAGACGTCATGAGTTACGTCAGACCAACGTTCAGACACCCCGATTCCCAGAAAAACAAACTGGGATATTCCCGAAAGGCCTATGAAGGAGCCATCTCAACCCTCTGTGCCGGTTGCGGACATGATTCCATAGTCAGCTCAATTATTACCGCCTTTTTTGAAATGTCCATCGAACCACACAAGGTGGTCAAATTGTCCGGTATTGGCTGTTCATCAAAAACACCGGCCTATTTTCTGGGGCGTTCGCACGGCTTCAATTCGGTGCACGGACGTATGCCTTCAGTGGCCACCGGCGCCAATATGGCCAATAAGGACTTGGTCTATCTGGGTGTATCCGGCGACGGCGACACCGCCTCCATTGGTATGGGACAATTCGCCCATGTGGTTCGGCGCAACCTCAACATGATCTATGTGGTCATGAACAACGGCTGCTATGGCCTGACCAAGGGGCAGGACTCGGCCACCGCGGACAAGGGTTCGAAAAGCAGGAAAGGGGCGCCGGTCTCATTTGAATCGATCGATCTCTGTGAGCTGGCCATCCTGATGGGTGCCGACTTCGTCGGCCGCGGTTTTTCGGGCGACAAAAAACAACTGCTGCCGATGCTCAAGGCAGCCATCAGCCACAAGGGGATGGCCTTCGTCGATGTCATTTCGCCCTGCGTTACCTTCAATAATGCCCCGACCTCGACCAAGAGCTACTCCTGGGTCAGGGACCACATGGAAGCCACCTCAACCTTCGACTTTATCCCCATGCAGCAGGAGATTCTGACCGAGTACGATCACGGCTCCTCCATACCGGTGCCTTTGCATGACGGCTCGATCATCACACTTCACAAGCGGGAAGACAAAGAAGTCATCACCAACAAAAAAGACGCCATTGCCTCACTTGAGGAGGCCAAAGTCAAAGACCATATCCTCACCGGCATTCTCTACCTGAAGCCGGACAGCGAGGATTTTCACGATATCAACCAGACCACGGACACACCCCTCAGTCAGCTGACCGAAAAAGAGCTGTGTCCCGGCAACGAAGTACTGCAGGCCTTCAACGAAAGTCTTCGCTGAGCTTCAGCTGGCAGTTCTGCCCGACGGTGCAGAGGACGGCAGTTAAGCATCGACCCTGAAACTGCCGTCCCTGCTTGTCTTTCTTTCCCGGTTGAATTATCGGGCAATGATGGCTACCATAGCCTTATCCCAGAACCAATCCTGTCTCTGAAACACCATAGAATGGATTACAAGCCAGCGTGAAACGCATTTTCTGCAGTTTCTGTATTTTTCTCATTGTTGCCGGAATCGATAAGACTCCTGCCCAAGGAGCCAGTGCCCTGGACAGCCCGCTGGAAATTACCCTGGCGGCGTTTCGCGGGGTCGACTGCATGGATGATGAGCGCTACCGCTACTACAAGGACATCATCCGGTCACTCTCCTACACCAAAATGCGGGCCTTGAGAGCCTTCTGCTCCCTTGATGAGATTTACGCCGAAGAAGCAATCGAGACCCTCGACAAACTTGTTTTTGCACCACTCAGCTTTGATCAGGTCCGTTTTTTTGAGACCTTCGCCGGGCTCAAAGGCGCTTCGGTTGCAAAAAGCTGGCAGCTTCTGGGGCTCACCTCAGGTCTTGAGTTCACTACCCTGCAAACGGTCTCGTCGCTGAGCACAGTAACAAACATCGACGCCGACACGATGATAGATCTCGTTGAACAGACCATAGGACTCAACGACAACGGCCGCTGGGCTGCCAAAGCACTATTCGGTACAGAGGGGATCGACAGTGAGGCGGTTCAAAAGGCGCTGAGCCTGCTCAAAACCATGAGCAGTGCACAACTGCTGAGCGCCGAACAAAGCTTTCTGATTAAAGGAATGGACAGCCCTACGATGATGAAGATCCTGCCTCAGATAGCTGGACTGAATCGCACCGACAGTATCAACAGCAAGGGTTTGTTTGAACTCGAGACGACCACGCCCGACCAGGCTCTTTTCTGGCTTCAGGACTATTTCAACCTGCCGAAATCCCTGGAAGATAAAAAGTTCTATAGTTTATCCCCAAGTCACCGTTCGACTCTTCTGGCCTCGTTTGATTCAGGCGCCGATTATCTTATCCGCATCATCAATGACCTGCATGCGGTCACCAATCTCTATGGCACTGAAATCAGTACGGGCGCCCTGGCTGCAGGCGGGTCGCTGGCAGTGATCGATCATTTTTCCAAGCTTCACCCCAAAGCCAGAGATAATTATCGACAGAAGCTCAACGAGGCACTGGATCAGAAGCAGATTTATCAGGCCATAAACACTCTTAAACAGGCAACCGCTTTCGCCCGCAAACAGACGGCCAGAGACCTCACCACCGCCAACATCTATATCCTCCTCTCCCGAGGCAGCGAACTCTACGATTCTTCATTCAGAGATGTACTGGTAACGGTTCTGCTCTCCCGCCTCAACAACTCATTCAGTGCCGATCTGCTGCTATTTTTCAAGAAAACAGATCCCCAAAATATCCATGTCTCCGATTTTATCATCAGCTGCGCCCAGAAAGGCAAACTGACTGCCTTTTTCCCTGAAGACAGTGGTGAACAGCGGGCCGTTCTCGATCTCATGGCCCAATCGGCTTTCCAGAACGAACAGAGCCTGATTCTGTTTTCTGCCACTTTTGCCGCCCTGCTGGACAAGCTCCAACCCGAGGCCAGGACCTATCTGCTCGATAAGATGGTTGCCACTATTGGTGATCCGGAATCTACATTTTCACTCCAATTGCGGGTAATCCTCCAGTATTACTATGAAAAAAACCAGCAGCTCCTGTCGGCAACGGATCGCAGGCTGATCACCGACCTGATCGACCGTTACGGCTCCGTCGATCTGAGTTCCTACACCGCCACCGATTTTGCCCGCTGGAAAGCCGACAGCAGATTGAGCAGTTTGTCCATATTCCAGGACGATGACGATGGCCGCATCTCCTATCTTTCCAACGCCAGGAATCTGCTCAACAACGGCTACCGGCCCAGGCTTCCGGAAACAATCAGCCTGCTTGATCGGTCCAGTCCGCTTCTGGCTCAGGCAAAACAACTGATGGCCCAGGGAAAGACGGCAGCACTCTACCGCTTGTCACTCAGCGCGCCGCTGATTGTCGAATATTACAAGACGGTAAACGGGATCGAGCTGACTCACGCGGTTGCCGTCTACCACAATCGTTCGACCCAACGCCGGCTCCTTAAACTGTTTCTGACCAGCGGTATGGAAATGTTTGCCCAGCGCGGCCACAGCTACTGGCGCGAGGAACAGCTTCTCGAACCAATGCGGGCATTATTGAAAAGCGGGGAAATTAAACGCGAAAACATCCCCGATATCAGCCGTTTCCTGAGCATTGGATCCTGCGGAGGCATCAGAATCTACTCGGAACTCAACCGGCTGTTTGACAACTCCATCGATATTTTCGCCACCGTTGGGACCGGCAAAGCCATTGTCAATGATCCATACAACCAAAAGCTTTTTGAAATCATTGCCAGCTCTCCGAACGGGCTCAGCTGGGATGAAGTCTCGGCCAAACTGACTCCTATTTTCGCCGACGGACGGGGCAGTGATTATCTGCAACCCGGCTCCCTGCCGGCTATTCTCCACAAGATGATGGATACCAGGAGCTGAAGCGGTGGGACTGCACAAACGCGCCGAAATAGGAGCACTGCTCGAAAAAATCGCCCAGGGGGAGCGCTGCCAGGTCTACCTCTGCTTCGGTGAACGCTATCTTTGCAGGCAGGCAGCCGAGCAACTCGAGGAACGACTTCTGGCCGGGGGAGGAGCCGTGCACAGCCTCGACGGTGCAGTCGAAGATGGCTCCAGATTGCTTTCCAGACTGCTGAGTCTTACGCTGCTGCCGGGGCTTCAGGTTTACAGAGTCACGGATACCACTTTGTTTCACAGCCGGGAGGTCGGTGAGCAGCTCTGGGACAAGGCCTGCAAGGCCCGGGAGAACGACAAGCCCCGGGTAGCGCTGAGGTATCTGTCGAGCCTGCTGCAGCTTGGGTCGGTGAGCGTGCAGACCCCCGCCGTATTCAGTGATATCTCCGTTGATCAGTGGCCTAAACTCTTCGGTTTCCCACATCCAGGACAAAATCTAAGTTGGGCTGATGAACTCCTCGGTGGAATCGAGCGCCAGCCGGCAAACGCCAAAAATCCGGTGGATAAGCTTATGACGGCCATCAAAGCGGGGCTGCCACCATACAACCTGCTGCTGCTGACCGCGGAGCATGTTGATAAAAGAAAAAAATTGTTCACCCTGATAAAAAAACATGGGGAAATAATCGACTGCTCCGTCGCCGAGGGCAGTTCCCGCTCTGCGGTTCAGCAGCAAAAAGAGGTGATCAGGGAAATGGTCCAGGCCGTGTTGGCCAAAATGAACAAAACCATCGAACCTCAAGCCCTGGAGACGCTGTTTGAACGGGTCGGCTTTCACCCTGTCGGGGCAGTTCTGGAAACCGAAAAGATTGCGCTTTACGTGGATGAACGCCAGAGAATCAGCCGCGATGATGTCGATCAAATGGTTGGGAGAACCAGAGAAGACGCCATTTTCGAGCTCACCGAAGCGCTGGGGAATAATAATCCCGCCCGGGTCATGACCGTGCTCGATCACCTGCTCAGCGACGCCGTCCACCCCCTGGCAATCATCGCTTCACTGCGCAATTATCTGCGCAGATTACTGATCTTCAGATCACTGCAGAACAGGGAAACGCCTCTCTGGTCAGCGATGTCGAGCAACGATTTCCAAAAGATTTACCTGCCGGCTCTCAAAGAAACAGGGGTCTGGCCCGATCTGCTCAAAGGCCATCCTTATGCCCTCTATGTGGGTTTCAACAAGGCTTCCCAGCAGTCGTCGGGCAACCTGAAAAAAGCGCTGACCCTGCTCCTTGAGGCCGAGTTCAAGCTCAAGGGCAGCCCGATACCAGGCCGCATTGTCATTGAAGAACTGCTGCTCAGCCTGATGAAACTTCAGGGTCCATCTACAGCCCGGCATTAAAACCTTGGCGAAGCTCATTTGAAAACCGGCTAATCGGGATTATTATAATGAGCAGACACACAGCAGATGCATGCACTCGTCTATCAATTTACGATAAGAACAAGAGATGGGAGACAAAAAAGGAGATCTTCAGGGCTCCGTATTGACTGAGGATGTGGTCGAGACTAAGGAGCCGCCGCGCTACAAGGTGTTGCTTCACAACGATGACTATACCACGATGGAATTTGTCGTCTCGGTTCTTGAAAGCATCTTTCATAAATCGAGACACGAGGCAACCAAGATCATGCTCAACGTTCACAATGACGGCGTTGGGGTGGCCGGGGTCTACACCCGTGAAATCTGTGAAACCAAGATCGCCGTTGTTCATGAACTGGCAAAAAAGAATGAATACCCGCTGCGCTGCAGCATTGAACGAGAATAGCACCAACAACATGTGAGCACAATGTTAAGTAAAACTCTTGAAGCATCGCTTATAAAAGCGATTAAGGAAGCCAAAAGTCACAATCATGAATTCGTCACTGTGGAGCATATGCTCTACGGGCTTCTTCATGATGAGCTGGCCACCTATATCATCAGGGAGTGCGGGGGCTCAGTGGAGTCACTCAAGCAGCGGCTTGAGTCATTTCTCATAAAAGAAGTCCCCACCATTTCCGAATCCGCCGGTGCCGATCCGACGCAGACCATCGCTTTCAACCGGGTACTGCAGCGGGCTGTCGCTCATGTCCAGAGTTGCGGCAAAAAGGAGGTGGATTCAGGGGACGTGCTGGTCGCCATTTTCTCCGAAACCGAGTCCCATGCCGTCTATTTTCTCGGCTCAATAGGTGTCGGGCGAATGGAGGTGGTTAATCTGGTTTCCCACGAGCTGCCCGAGGGACTGCAGCAGGAACCGCTGCCCCATCCTCCTGATTCAGGCTCGCATGCTGAGACAGGCGAAAAGGAAGACAAAGCACTCAAAGACTATACCGTGAATTACGCCACCCTGGCTGAAGAGGGCAAACTCGATCCGCTGATCGGCCGCAACGAGGAAATCAGCCGGATGATGCAGGTGCTCTGTCGCCGTAAGAAGAATAACCCTCTGCTGGTCGGTGAACCAGGCGTCGGCAAGACGGCCATGGCCGAGGGGCTTGCACTGCGTATTCACGAGGACAAGATAGCCCGCCAGGAGGGGAAAAAAGCCACTGTCCCCGAGCTTTTGCAGGATGTTGAAATCTATCAGCTTGAGATGGGCACCCTGGTTGCCGGCACCAAATATCGTGGTGATTTCGAGAAACGAATCAAAGGCGTGGTGGCCGCTATCGAGAAGAAGGACAACGCCATTTTATTCATCGATGAGATGCACACCATCGTCGGCGCCGGCGCCACCAGCGGCGGTTCCATGGATGCTTCAAATCTGCTCAAACCGGCTTTGCAGGCGGGAATCCTGCGCTGTATCGGCTCCACCACCTACGAGGAATACAAAAATCAGATCGAAAAAGATCGCGCTCTGTCGCGAAGATTTCAGAAAATCGATATCGAAGAACCATCGGTCAAAGACACTTGCCAGATACTGAAAGGCTTGCAGCCACGCTACGAAGATCACCACCAGGTACGCTATTCGAAAACGGCTGTACAGGCCATGGCCGAGCTGTCAGACCGTTATATCAATGAACGATTCCTGCCCGACAAGGCTATCGATGTAATGGACGAAGTCGGCTCCCTGTTCCGTCTTGAGGGGAAACGGAATTCTACCGTAAAGATCAACGACGTCGAACGGGTGGTGTCGGCAATCGCCCGTATCCCCGCCCGCACTAGAAAGAGTTCAGAGCTGGAATCGCTGAAGGGACTCGAAATCAATATGAGATCGGTCATTTTCGGGCAGGATGAAGCGATCAATGTCATTGTCCAGGCAGTCAAGAGGTCCCGGGCCGGACTCGGAAATCCCGACTCCCCGATGGGCAGCTTTCTCTTCGCCGGGCCCACCGGTGTCGGCAAAACCGAAGTGGCCCGGCAACTGGCAAGGTGCCTTGAGGTGCACTTCGAGCGCTTCGATATGAGCGAGTATATGGAAAAGCATGCGGTGGCCCGTCTCATCGGCGCCCCCCCTGGCTATGTCGGCTTTGACCAGGGAGGATTGCTGACCGAGGCCATCCGCAAGCACCCTTATTCCGTGTTACTGCTCGATGAAATAGAAAAGGCCCACATGGATATCTATTCTATTCTTTTGCAGGTCATGGACCATTCCACGCTGACCGACAACAGCGGCAGAAAAGCCGACTTCAGAAACGTGGCAATCATCATGACCACCAACGCCGGTGCCAGAGAAATGGCGGCCAACACCATCGGCTTTGTCGGTGATAAAAAAGGCAAAAGTGACAAGGCCGTGGAAAAGCTCTTTTCTCCGGAATTCAGGAACCGACTTGACGCAACCGTCACGTTTGGCCCGCTCGATCACGACTCCATGCAGCAGGTGGTCGATAAACTGATCATCGAGCTTGAAGGCCAGTTGCTGGAGAAGAAAGTCAGAATCAAGCTCACCGACGCAGCCAGAAACTGGCTCGCAACCGAAGGATACGACCCGGACTTCGGAGCCCGCCCGCTGCGGCGCTTGATCATGAAAGAGATCGGTGACGTCCTCTCAGAAGAGATTTTGTTTGGTCACTTAAGTAGTGGTGGAACCGCCCAAATTGACATCGATGGCGATAAGCTGAGCTTCAGCTATTCAAAATAACAGTGGGTCTGAGAGACCTACCTCGCCACACCATTGAAAAGCGCCCTCGCCGGGCGCTTTTTCAATGGTGCAGAAACGGTGCGTGATTGGCTCCAAAAACTCCCGGATTGCGGCGCTCGATCTCTCTGATCAGCGTGTCTTTACGAAAATCCTTGTGCAGAAAAGTACGCACCTTTTTCCGATCCCAGCCTTCGGGATGATCGAAATCACAATAAAGTGACAGGTCGCCATCGAAAAATCGGTTTTGCAGGTGCAGTGCTTCGGGGCTGCAGACCGGCATGTTGAAGATCGCCAGATTGATATAGGTGATCGCTTGCCGATGTCGGCGCACAAAATCAAGGGTCAGCAAGGCCTCTGACTCCGTCTCTGCCGGCGTGCCGAAGAGCAGATATATATAGGTGGCAATGCCGGCTCGGTGGAGATTGTTGAGGATCCGTGCCGCCCGCTTAAGATCGACCCCTTTGTTCAACCTGTCCAGTACCTGCTGCGAGCCGGATTCCAGGCCCAGCTTGAGCATCACACAGCCCGATTGATGCAGCCCTGCGCAGAAACTGAAGTCTTCCAACTCTTTTTCAAAACGGGCAAATCCATACCAGGGGACCGAGAGCCCGGAGTTTCCCAGCTCCCTGAGCAGGGCCGGGCTTACTGCATTATCAAGCAAATGGACCAGCACCGGATTGTGGCGCCCTGTCAGTTGACTGATTTCGGCAACTGCTTCGGGAGCCGACCTGGCCAGATAACAGGATCCCTCGGCAAAATCTGGGCAGAATTGACATTTTTGCCAATAACAGCCATGGGAGGCAGCATACGGCAATACGGCTCCCGGGGACAAATAGTCAGCCATTGCGAATCCGGCGTAACTGAATCGTCCGAGCCCGGGTCTCGACTCTTTACCCAGCAGCTGCAGCAGAACATTTTCGCCAGGACCGGATACGCAACAGTCGATCAGTGCTTTGAATGGATCGTTCCAGGCGGCACTGCTCATCCATGAGCTGATCAGTCCCCCTCCGACAACAATCTTGATTTTCGGATAGTGGCGCCTGATAAAGCCCATGATGGCAAAACCGGTCAGCGCCTGGCTGAGATAGCTTAGAGAGATACCGACGTATTCAGGTTTCTGGGTCTCCAGGGCTTCTTTCAGGAGAGGGTTGAAATGGGCGTAAAAATGATTGGCTTCGAAACACTCGGCACTGGCCAGCAGATCAGCGCTACGCAGCGGTGTCTTCTCTAGATCATTGTAGTTGGCCAGGGTGATTTCGCAGCCCGATTTTCTGCCGGCCAGGCTCAGCACCCGTCCCAGGTCACTTACCACCCGCTGATAACGGTCAAATGACTGATAGAGCTGCGGAGATCTTAGGCTGGTCAAATTTCGCTGTCGGTTCTTTCCGGCCCTTCTGCTCCACTTGTCCTGCGACTCGACTTCATCGTCAAACTCGGCCAGCAGACAGTGCAGGTTGAGATCAAGAACTTCACAGCCCACCCCGTTATCACGCAGGGCGCCGGCCAGCCGGGCAATGCCGGCAGGTGGCTCTGAGGGCTTGGCAACCGGTGGATTGACAAGAAGAATTTTGGGCGATGTTGTTGTCCTCAGCACACGACTACCCGTTATATTTTTGATTCATTGATTCCTATGTGTCCATGAGCGCAAGAACCTACCAGCAGGCCGACGATTTCTCAAGTGGCGCAACAAATTTCCACGTTGCACAAATCACCGGGTATAGTAAAAATACCCTCACCACCAATTCAGAGAAGGAGACCGACCATGAGCGACTGCCTGTTCTGTAAAATCATTGCCGGAGAGATCCCGGCTGATACAATTTACCAAGATGATGATGTTCTGGCCTTCAGGGACATTTCTCCCCAGGCGCCGACCCATTTCCTGGTAATACCCAAAAAGCATTACAGCGATCTGAGCCAGATAACAGAAGCTGATGACGGGTTGATCGGTAAACTCGTGCGTACAGGTGCCGAACTGGCCGAACGAGAGGGGCTCGAAAATGGTTACCGGGTTATTTTCAATAACGGTCCGGATGGATGCCAAATTGTTTTTCACATTCACATGCACATTCTGGGTGGCAGAAAACTGAGAGGCCCTCTGGGATAATCGCCATTTCTCAGTAAAAGCCAAACACCTTTCCGGTAGGGAAACACAGAAAAAGCTTTCTGAATATCTGAATGAAGTTTGCGGACAAACTAGGTCTCTACCTGGAATCACCGGTTTTTGATCAATTCCTGCCTTTGTTATGGGTCAGCCTGGGGGCTGTGATCTGTTTTATTATCATGGAGTGGGCAGTCCTCAAGTGGAAGAGGCGTTACCGCGACCTTCTCGCCGAGCATAAAAGTTTCGAGAATCTGGTTGAAATTGAAAACAGATTCAGAGAAGAAAAAATTGATCTGCTCAAGCAGGCCGGTGACGATATGTGCCTGCAGTTCAAAAACCTTGCTCATGAGATTTTTGATGAAAAGACTCAGATTCTCACCCGTCAGAACAGTGAAAAAATAGATTATCTGCTCAAACCCTACCAGGAACAATTGAGTGCTTTTCGCGACCGTATCGAGACAATTTTTCTGGAGGAATCCCGGGACCACTCCTCATTGAAGCAGGAACTCCTTAACCTGCGGCAGCTCAATGACAGGATAAACGATGAAGCGGTGAGGTTGAGCCGGGCGATTTCTGGTGACAACAGACAACAGGGAAGCTGGGGTGAGATAATTCTCGAGCGAGTGCTCGAGCAATCGGGGTTGAGAAATGGACATGAATTCGAGACCCAGACCGCATTACGAGACGACACCAACCGTCTCTATAGACCCGACGTCATCATCCATCTGCCGGACGACAAGGATATTGTCATTGACTCGAAAGTATCACTGGCCGGCTGGTCGAAGTTTGTCAACGCCGACAATGAGTCGGACCGTGAGCAGGCCTTAGAGGAGCATATCAAATCGATCCGTAGCCATCTAAAAACCTTGAGTCAGAAAGATTACAGTTCGCTCAAAGGGTTGCGGACACTTGATTTCGTCCTCATGTTCTTACCCATCGAAGGAGCCTATACCACAGCCCTTCAGGCAGAAGAAAAGCTGCTGCCCGAAATGTATGCCAGGAAAGTGATTGTCGTCACCCCAACAACTCTACTGGCTACCCTGCGCATGGTCGAATATTTCTGGCAGCACGAACGCCAGAACCGCAACGCGTTGGAAATTGCAGAAAGAGCCGGCTCCCTGTACAATAAATTACGAGGATTTTTGGCAGATATGGAAAAACTCGGCCTCCAGCTCGACAATTGTAAAGACAGCTACGACATGGCGATAAACAAGCTGAGTCAGGGACGTGGCAATCTCATATCCCAGGCCGCCAGGTTTCCTGATTTAGGAGTCAAAGTGAAAGAAGAACTACCGAATCTAACTGTCGGCAAGACCAAATGAGTGTTGAAACCCCGCTCACAACTTTTTGAGACCCATTATGCTTTCGCGTATCTTTATTTTGATGATGTTTGTTCAACTCTTTTCTGGGCTGACGGTTGTTAACTGTTTGGCAGATGCTACTGAAAAGAAATCTTATTCGGATGAGTTCCCCTCAATAAGCCAGGAATTCACCGGTGATCTCGATGAGATGGCCAAGAAACGGCTTATCAGGGTGCTGATGCCCTACTCGAGGACCTTCTATTTTTTTGATGGCGCCCAGCCCCGCGGTATCAGCTACGATCTGGTCAAACTTTTCGATACCTTTATCAATGAGAAATTCAAGACCAAGACCTTGAAAATACATGTGCTGGTCCTCCCCACCCCCAGAGAAGATCTGCTCCCGCTCCTGGCAGCCGGTAAAGGGGATCTGGCGGTCGGCAACCTGACCATCACAAATGAACGTTTAAAAAAGGTGGATTTCTCGGATCCACTCGGCAAAGGAATCGATGAAATTCTTGTTTCAAGAGCGGGAAAAGACGACTTGAATTCAATTTTCGATCTTGCCGGTAAAAAGATACACACAAGAAAATCAAGTAGTTACTATGAAAGCCTGGTCAAGCTCAATGAATCTCTGAAATCTTTAAACAAAAAGGCAGTCAAGATTGTCGAAGCGGACGATCACCTCGAAGATGAAGATCTGCTCGAGATGCTCAATGCCGGCTTGATCGAATATATGGTCATCGACAGCCATAAAGGCGAATTATGGGCTCAGGTCTTCGACAAGATTCAGCTGCATCCGGAAATCAAGTTCCGCACCGAAGGAAAAATCAGCTGGGCAGTTCGTAAGAACACACCCAAACTGATGGCCGCGGTGAACAAGTTCATCAACAATCATAAAGCAGGAACCCTGATGGGAAATATCCTCATCAAACGTTATCTGCAAGATTCCGATTATATCACCAACTCCATATACAACGAGCATATGCAGCGCTTTAACCTCACCATACGGTTTTTCAAGAAGTATGGCGAACTATACGATTTCGACCACCTGATGCTCGCCGCCCTGGCCTACCAGGAGTCGAAACTGGACCAGACCCTTAAGAGTCATGCCGGTGCCGTCGGCGTCATGCAGATACTCCCCTCCACAGCCAAAGACAAAAATGTTGGGATTCCTGATATTTACAACCTTGACCCCAATATCCATGCCGGCACCAAATATTTGCGTTTCATGGCAGACAACTATTTCGCCAAAGATCCCGACCTTGATGAACGAAATCGTGCTCTGTTTTCCTTTGCCTCCTACAACGCCGGACCTGCCAAAGTGGCTAGGATGCGAGCCGAAGCCAAAAAGATGGGGCTTGATCCCAACCAGTGGTTCGGCAACGTCGAGGTTGTCGCCGCCAAACAAATTGGCCGGGAAACGGTGCAATACGTCAGCAACATACTGAAATACTACGTCGCATATAAACTGCTGGAAGACAAGATCGATACGGAGGGAACGGTCCATTTGTCAGGGTCGTCCAAGAAGAAAAAGTAGATTGGGGGAGGCTCAGGTGCTGCTACATCATCGGTTTATCCAGATCGCCAAGCAACACGGCGACAAAATGGCCATCGAAGATTTTACCACCAACAGAAAACTGAGTTACTCCCGGGCTCTGATCGCCTCCATTCTGTTGGCCTCGATACTAAAAAAGTACGATCGCGGCTTCATCGGTATCATGCTGCCAACTTCAGCCGGCTGTATTCTGGCCAAGATAGGCACCCTGATGAGTGGTCGAACGCCGGTGATGATCAACTACTCCACCGGGGCTGATCAGAATGCCAAATACGCCCAGAAAAAATGCGGCTTCCGAACCATTATCACCTCCAAAGCGCTGCTCGAGAAAATCGAATGCCCCTATGTGGACGGGATGGTCTACATCGAGGATATCATGGAGTCGATCAGCGGGATTCAGAAAGTCAGGGCTGCCCTGATCTCGAAGCTGCCGATACCGATGATCAAAACCATCGTTCACGGCGGCAAGGAAAACGATATCGCCGTTATTTTATTTACCAGCGGCAGCGAGAAAGACCCCAAAGCGGTCCAGTTATCCCATAAAAATATTCTGGCCAACGTGGCCTCCTGTTCAGAGTGTTTCGCCTTCAACTCAGAGGACGTATTCCTGTCCACCCTCCCCTATTTTCACGTCTTTGGACTGACGGTCAATTTCTGGATACCCATCTATCATGGAGCTAGAATCCTGACCTATGCCAACCCCCTCGAGTACCGGAAGATCTGTGAAATCGCCAGAGACCACAAGGCCACTCTGTTGGTCGGCACCCCGGCCTTCTACTGGGGCTACTTGCGCAGATCTGAAAAAGGAGACTTCGACTCGCTCCGGGTGGCGCTGGTCGGTGCCGACAAGTGCCCCGAACCGCTTCGCGAAGCTTACCGGGAGAAGCATGAGCAAACCCTTTATGAAGGATACGGCGCCACCGAATGCTCGCCAGTCATCTCCACCAATATTCCTGGCAACAACCGGCCGGGCAGTGTCGGCAAGCCGATTCCCGGCGTTCAGGTCCGGATCGAGCATTATGAAACCGGAGTCGAATGCGGTCCCGGACAAGACGGTCGTATCCTGGTAAAAGGCGACAACGTGATGATGGGCTATTACGACGATTTTGAACAGACTTCCCTGCACATCCGCCGGGGTTGGTACGATAGCGGCGATATGGGTAATCTCGACGAGGACGGCTATCTATGGCACGTTGGCCGGATTAAACGTTTCGTGAAAATCGGCGGCGAGATGGTATCGCTGGTAAAAATTGAATCGGTGCTCGAAAAACTCCTTCCTGAAGACGCACAGTGCTGTGTCGTCGAGGTTCCAGATTCGACCAAAGGAGCCCGCATCGTTGCTGTCACCACCGAGAAGCTTGAACAAAAGCCGATCCTCAAACAGATGGCTGAACAACTTCCCAAAATCGCTTTGCCCAAACAGTTTCTCGTCATCGAGGACCTCCCCAAGATGGGCAGCGGCAAGATAGATTTTCGCAAGCTTACAGATACGGTCAAGGAAATGCGTGCCGAAGAGAAAAACAAGAAGTAGTTCCCGATGACCGGTTTGGCACCACAGAAGAAATCAAACCGTTCGCTGTTTAGATCCCCTTATACGGACATACTCCAGTTTGTCTGCCTGCTTCTCCTGCTCAGCTACCTGTTTTCAAGGGGTCTCGAGAATCTTGGCTATAACTGGCAATGGTACCAGGTTCCGCCTTTTATCCTCGAAACAACTGCTGAAGGGCTGCAGGCCGGTCCGCTGCTTTTCGGCCTTGGCATTACCCTGAAGATTTCCGCTCTCAGCCTGGTACTGGCCTTTTTGATCGGTCTTCTGACCGCCTTACTGCGCCTGTCAGACCTGGTAATGGGCAGATTTATCGCCCGTTGCTACCTCGAGGTGATCCGCAACACTCCGCTGTTGATCCAGATCTTCTTCATCTATTTTGTCCTCGGTCCGGTTCTGGGACTCGACCGTTTTCCCGCCGCCGTTCTCGCTTTGAGCCTCTTTGAGGGAGCCTATGCCTCGGAGATTTTCAGATCAGGGATACTGTCTGTTGAGCGGGGCCAGATAGAAGCTGCGGAAAGTCTCGGGTTCAACAGGTACCAGATATTTCGTCTGATTGTCCTGCCCCAGGCCATACGCACAATTTTGCCACCATTAACCAGCCAGGCAATTTCCCTGATTAAAGATTCGGCTCTGGTGTCCACCATTGCCATTTACGATCTGACCATGCAGGCTCAAGCCTTGATATCAGAAACTTTTCTCACCTTTGAGATCTGGTTTACTGTTGCCATTCTCTACCTTGTGATTACTGTAACATTGTCATTTTTCGTCGCGTTTCTAGAGAATCGGCTCAAACGGCATTGATTCAAATCTTCTACAGTCAACCTGGCAAAATTGCCGCCATCTTTCTTTTTTGGAGGATAAATCTATGAAGCATAGAACCTTTATCTATCTGCTCGTCACCGGCCTTATTCTTTTTTTCACCTCGGTTTCCTCACACAGCGCCTCACTGCAGCAGGACATCGCCCAGGGTAGCGTGATCGAAGAAATTGTAAAACGAGGTGTTTTAAGGGTTGGCATGGATACTTTCCAGCCCTGGGCCATGAAAGATAAAAACGGAAATTTTATCGGCTTTGAGATAGATGTAGCCCGGCGCCTCGCAGACGATATGGGCGTCAAAGTCGAGTTTGTGCCCACTGCCTGGTCAGGCATCATACCCGCCCTGCTGACCGGTAAATTCGATGTGATTATCGGCGGTATGGGCATTCTGCCAAAACGGGCCCTGAAGGTCAACTTCTCCCGCCCCTATGACTTCTCCGGCATGTCGATAGTGGCCCATAAAGAGATGGCCGCCGGCTTTTCTTCTCTTGAGGACTTCAACAAAAAAGAAGTTCAAGTGGCGGTAAAACTGGGAACCTCGGCTGTTATTGCCGCCAAAAAGCATCTTCCCGACGCGACCCTGAGAATGTTTGAAAACGAGACCCAAACTTACCAGGAACTCAGAAACGGCAAAGTCCATGCCGTGGTCGGTTCTGCACCGCGCCCCGCTTTCGAGGCACTGCAGTACGAGGACTCGCTTTTCCTGCCGGTCAAAGGAAATTTCACTAAGGAGCCGATCGGCTTTGCCCTGCGCAAAGGTGACCCCGACGCGCTGGCCTTTTTCAATTCGTGGATCACCGGCGTTAGCCTGGAAGGCTGGCTGCAGGAACGGCACGAATACTGGTTTGAAACCAGAGAATGGGCCGATCAGGTCGAATAGCGTCTCCCCAGGATCATTTCTCCTCAGCGGCTGCCGCCTGGCTGGCCTAGTAGACTGCGGCTGCCGCTGATGGAACGGTCATGAATAGTTCCTCATCGCGCCAACTCTGGCTAAATTTACTGCTGATCGGAATTCTGACCGGATTCTTCGCCTTTGTCCTCTACCGGCTTTTCTTCTCCCTCAATTACAACTGGAACTGGTCCGTCATTCCCACGTACCTGGTCCGCTATGATGAGCAGAGCGGCAGATGGCTCCCCAACATTCTCCTGCAGGGGCTCTTCACCACCATCAAACTGTCGATCTGGGGAATGCTTTTAGCCGGCCTGCTCGGCCTGATTATCGGCATCCTCAGAACATCGAAACGTCTTTTCTTCAGACTCAGCGCCAGAACTTTCGTGGAACTTATACGCAACACCCCGCCCCTGGTGCTGGTCTTTATTTTCTATTTTTTCGTCAGTGATCAGATACTGCCGGCAATCGGGGCCGACACCTTCGTCCGGGGACTCTCCGAGGAATGGACAGAACGGTTGGCCTACCTGACCACTACACCGGATCTGTTCATACCCTTTTTGTCCGGGGTGATCACCATCGGTATTTTCCAAAGTGCTTACATTACCGAGATCGTCAGAGCCGGAATCGAAGCAATCGACAAAGGGCAGTGGGACGCCTCCAAAGCTTTAGGGCTGAACTATTTTCAGCAGCTCAGGCTGGTTATTCTTCCCCAGGCACTGCGCATCATGCTGCCACCGCTGGCCAACGAATTTATCAGCACGATCAAGTATTCTTCCATCGTTTCCATCATCTCAATTCAGGAGCTGACCTTCCAGGGGCTCCAGGTGATGTCGTCTACCCAGGTAACCATCGAGGTATGGCTAACTATCACCGCTATGTACCTGCTTATCTGTCTGAGCCTGTCGGTTCTGGTCAATCATCTGGAATACCGCCTGAACATCTACAACCGGCGACCGGCCTGAGCCCCAGCTAATGACCACCTCATCGCCTTTCAAAATAAGAAATATCAGGCTATTCATTGCTTTCAGGGTCTTTTTCAATGCCCGCTTTTACTATCCGGTCTTTACCATTTTATTTCTCGATTACGGGCTGACCATCGAGCAGTTTTCGATTCTCAATACTGTCTGGGCCATCACCATCGTCTGTGCCGAGGTTCCTTCCGGTGCGCTGGCTGACCTGCTCGGCCGCAAACGGCTTCTGGTCCTGACTTCACTGCTTATGATCGTTGAACTAAGCGTCATTGCCTTTGTTCCGATCACCAACATGAGCATTGTCTTCTGGGCCTTTCTGGCGAACCGGGTGCTGAGCGGTCTGGCAGAG